>NZ_MLAR01000020.1 GCF_002272925.1 Helicobacter sp. 13S00401-1
CTATAAGTGCTACTACAGTAGGAAGTACAACTAGTACTAATACTACTTTAGATTCTAATAGCAGTTTAGAAGAGTTAAATGCCGCCCTTGTGAAAGCACAGGCTTTAGCAGATAAATATAATGAAGACTTAAAGTCTGCACAAAATGACATAACTAATGCGGCTAATGAATTCAGGGAGGCAAATTCTGCAATAACTAATGCACAGCAGGCTCAAACTAAAGCTATTCAAGATATATCCACTTCAACTACTCAAATATCAAATACAAATCTAGATATCTCAAAAAGTAACTCTACTATCACAGTAGATAAAGCTGCAATAGCAAATGCTACAGATACGATAAGTAAGCTTAATGCCGCTATCAACAACAATCAAAGCATAATTAATGGAACAAATCTAGATAATTTACATGCTACTGCAAAAGCTAAACAAGCAGCACTTGCTCAGGCTCAAAGTGCACTAGATGAAGAAACACCTACTTATAATAGCAAGGCAGCAACTGCACGACAAAAACAAGCACTTGCTGATACTTACAATAATGGCCCTTCAGATGGTCCTGATAGTGCTATGGGAATTACAGTTAATTATGATGCTAGTGGTGCAGGATCAGATTTTTACAAAGAATATGCAATCCATCAAAATCTACAAAATGCAGTAAATAGTGCAAAGTCTGCTTTTACTAGTGCAGAAGATGCTTACAATCAGGCTCAAACAAAAGTAGTTAGCGCGCAAAGTGCACTAACTACTGCTAAAGCTAACCTTCCTACACAAAATGCTCTTTTAACTTCCACAAGTACAGACTTGCAGAAAAATCAAAAAAGCTTACAAGTAGCACAACAAGCATTACAACAAGCTCAAGAAGCATTACAACAAGCAAATACAAATAAAGCCAATGCTGCAAACCAACTAACTGCAGCTACTAATGAACTTGCTGTAGCCCAGCAAAACGAGACTGATGCAAATAATAGGGCAACGCTTGCTAATAACAATTTAGCTGCTGCAAAGAAAAAAGTTGCATACATACAAGGTTTAATCAATAACCGCAGGATAGTAGCTGCTAAGGAAGCACAAGACAGAGAAACAAGGCTTAAAAACACTCCTATCATCTTGCCTACTGCTAAGGTTGGTTTAATAGCATTTTTTGGAAAACATCAAGCCCTATCACTAGAGTATCAATACTACTTTAGAAATACAGTTCAAGGCATAGCAAGTAGTGATATCACACTTGATTATGCTTACTACTTTGGTAACTAAGAGATAGATATAAAATATTTGGGTTTGGGTGGGTGGGATAAAAGTTTTAAAAGAACTAAAAGTAGCCATTTGTATGTTAAGGCTTACTTTTAAACTCTTAAAACTCTTTGCTTTTTTAAGATCGCCTGGCTAGTAACTCTTTAAGTCTTTATTAGTGACAAAGACTTTAAGGCTACTAGCCTTTTTTATGTTTAATACATAGGCCCGCTAATAAATCTAACTACTTATAGAATCTAAAATGCTCTTTTCTTCTAGAAAGATTTATAAACTGTGACAAGGTATTTTGATATTTAAAAAAAAATATAAGTAGATAAAAAATATATAGCTTTATAGAATCTAGATTCTATAAAGCTATATATTCGTAGGTGTTAAGCTTGCATGCTAGTAGCATGCAAATAAGTATGAAGATAAAAACTTAGCTCTTTTTAATCTAGCTCAGTTTTTAGCATAGCTCCATTACTAGCGTTACTTACTAGTAAAGAGTAGCGTTTTAGCCACTTACTTTTTATAGCCTTTCTTTTTGGGATAAAGTTTAAACGCCTTTTTTCAAGCTCATTTTCTGGCACTTCTAAAGTAAGACTAGAATCTTTAATGCTTATCTTTATAATGTCTCCATTTTGAACCACGCCTATAAGGCCGCCTTCACTTGCCTCTGGACTTATGTGTCCTATGCACGCTCCACGAGTGGCCCCACTAAAACGCCCATCTGTTATCAAAGCTACGCTTTCACCAAGCCCTAAGCCCATGATAAGACTAGTAGGACTTAACATCTCAGGCATACCCGGCCCACCTTTTGGCCCTTCATATCTTATAACTACAACATCACCTGCTTTTACTTCGCCCTTGCTAATACCTGCTATGGCCTCATCTTGACTGTCATAAACCCTAGCCTTACCTTTAAACTCTTTCATACTTTCACTCATGGCGCCAACTTTAACTACGCAGCCTTGCAAAGCAAGATTCCCATAAAGCACCTTTAAGCCTCCAGCTTGAGAAAAGGCTTTTTCTTTAGAGTGTATAACTTCATGATCTTTTATCTCATAGTTTTTAACGCGCTCACACATACTCTCACCAGTTATAGTAAGAGTATCTTTTAGCATGCCGCTTGATTTTTGTATCTCATTTAAAACAGCCCCTACTCCACCAGCTTTTTGTATATCTTCCATGTAGACGTCATTTACCGCTGGGGAAATCTTAGTGATATGGGCTACTTTTTTGCTTATAGAATCTATATCTTTTAGACCAAAGTCTACATTTGCTTCTTTGGCAATTGCAAGCATGTGCAAGACTGTATTAGTGCTTCCACCCATGGCCATGTCTGCTACAAAGGCGTTATGAATAGCGTCTTTATTAATAATATTTTGGATTTTAAACTTTTCACTTTTTTGGGAATCTAAGGCTATCTCAACTATGCGTCTTGCAGCAACGCGCAACATCTCTAGTCTTTCTTTACTTTGGGCTAGTACTGTGCCATTGCCATTTAAAGCTATCCCTAAGGCTTCACATAAAGTATTCATAGAGTTGGCTGTAAACATGCCACTACAGCTTCCCCCACCTGGACATGCATTACACTCTATATCATAAAGGCTAGCTTCATCTATCTTGCCAGCCTCAAAGCTTCCTACTGCTTCAAAGGCTGCTGAGAGGCCTATATGGCTTCCATCTTTAAGTGTCCCTGCCTTCATAGGGCCTCCACTTACAAAGATAGTAGGTACATTAACCCTTAAAGCCCCCATAAGCATACCCGGAACTATCTTGTCACAGTTTGGGATACAAACTAGCGCGTCTAGGCAGTGGGCATTCATAACTGTTTCTATGGAATCTGCTATTAACTCTCGGCTTGGCAAAGAGTAAAGCATACCATCATGGCCCATAGCTATGCCATCATCCACGCCTATAGTATTAAACTCAAAAGGAACCCCTCCAGCTTTTATGATCTCTTCTTTAATGATGCGGCCGTATTCTTGTAAGAAAAAATGGCCCGGGATTATATCTATATGAGAGTTTGCTATGCCAATAAAAGGCTTATTAAAATCTGCATCTTTTAAACCTGTAGCCCTAAGCAAGCTTCTATGAGGCACTCTTTGATGACCTTTTTTTATCATATCGCTTTTCATTTTCTTCCTTTTTTAAGTTATCAAATAATCTATGTATTAAATTATGCTACGTTTTTTTAAAGTTTTTAAGCATATAAAAGCAAGTAAGGCAAATAAAACAAGTGATGCTTTAGATTCTATAAAATATAGTTTTAGATGTCTATGGTAGAAAGTATGTCGCCTAGTTGTCCATTAATCCACGCAAAATCTTTCTTAAGCCTAGCTATATTTGATATACCCTGTCTTAGATGCTCGCTTGTGATGCCATGTTTTATAGAGATGCTAGCTTCCATGCAAGCACTCATCTTATCAGCAAAGTCTACTAAGTTCCCACAAACTGGGTTAAAACTATCTTGGTTATAAGTAGCTATAAAAGATTCTATCTCCTTAGGCAAAAGGCACTTTATGTTTCCATCTTTATCTATGTACTTATTAGCAAACTCATTTTCTATGTAGTATTTAAGATTCTTAGCTACAAGATTTGGAATCTTACTGTAGACGTTTTCTAGCATAAGTTTTTCTTCTATCTCTCTTAGGTGCAAACCAAGTCTAGCATCACTTTTTTTAACTGGAGAGATGATATCTCTTGTAAGCACTTCTGGGAGATCATGAAAAAGGCCAGCAAAAAAGTTATTAGTCCGCATCTTTTCACAAAGCCCTAGCTTAGTGCTAAAAAAGTAGCTACTAATGGCAACTATAAGCATGTGACCTAAGACACTAGTTGCAGGGACTCTTGGTGTTTGACTCCAGCGCTTTTGGAATCTTAACTGGGCAAACATATCTACTAAGTCTTTGTAGTGGAGGGCATAAAGCTCTTTTATAGACTTTAAAGATCCTTCATTAGCCCTAATAGATGCAGTGATGGCATCTTTAATATTTTGCACACCATAAAGTCTAGGGTTAAAGTTATAAATGATATCAAACTCCCACTTTGAAGCATGAAAGTGAGCTGCTAGTAAGATCTTAGATTCTATATCACTTGCATCAGTGCTTAAATACTCTCTCATCTCACCTAAAAACTCGCTTGAAAGCTCATCTGCAAAGCTTTCACAAGCAAAGTTTGCAAGCTCTTTTTTGCACTCTTTTTGAAGCTCATAAAATATAGGAGGCTTTATATCAGTTAAGGCTATACGCTCAAAGAAGTTAAAAAGAAAGTACTTAATAAGCCTTTCTTTATCTACATAGTTACCATTTTCTTCTTCAAGATTAGCTAGTAAAAAAGCTATTAGCATCTTATGGGCTTGTTTATCAAGCTCTATAAACTCAACCGGGCAGGCTTGATCATTCCACCGTCTTATAGACGCACTTACAAATATATGCTCTAAAAACTTTTTCTTAATCTCCATAACAAAAGCCTCCTTAAATGTAAGTGCTTTTTTAACTCATCCCCTCAGCTATACCCATCATTATTATATAGAGTAGTAAAAAGCATATATACATGATCCTACAACCCTTTACATACCTTGCAAAGCGCTCTTCACTAGTCCTAGCAAACTTTATCTTTTTAAGTCTTACGCCTTCCCCTATGGCAAAACATAAAAAGACAAATATCATAGCACTTATCTTAAAGTCCATCACAAAGTGTCTCATAGCAAGTAAAAAGACTCCAGAAAAAAGACTAACTGCTATCAAAAAGAAAGCTATGGGCATGATGAAAAAAAGTTTTGAGTTTAAAGCCTTATAAGTTTTAAAAGTAAAAAGTGCGTAGATATACCACACATAGGGTATGAACAAAAGGCTTGCAAATATCTGGTGCAAGGTCCTTCCATCCATGTAAGGGTTTATAATAGAATGATCCATCATGATTACTAAAAGCCTTCCTTATTTTGTAAAATAATATTTTTATTTGAGATGGCTGATTTTCTCACAAGCTAATGTTAACTTTTTTTTATTAAGATTTTGGATTAACCGAGAACAAAGGACATGACTTACCGTAATGCTCCACGAAAAATATAAAAAAGCCATCATCTTATTGAATATGGGTGGTCCAAACAGTCCGACTGAGGTGCCTCTTTTTCTAAAAAATATGTTTAATGACCCAAACATATTGTCTATAAAAAGCGAAAGAGTAAGAGGCTTTGTAGGAAACTTTATAGTTAAAAAAAGAAGTGATAAATCAAGTAAAATCTATGAAGCCTTAGGTGGAAGCTCGCCCATAACACCTATAACTTTTAGCCTAGTAAAAAAGCTACAAGCAAGCGATGATACTAGTTTTTATACCTATGCTATGAGATACACACCTCCTTATGCTGATATGGTTTTAAAAGAAGTTAAAGACATGGGCATAACTGAATTAATACTTTTTAGTATGTATCCACAGTATAGTTTTACAACTTCACTTTCTTCTTTTCAAGATGTTTTAGATAACCTTAAAAGGCTAGATTATAAACCTAGCATTAAAGTTGTAGATAGATACTTTGATGATCCTTTATACATAGAAGCTATAGTAAAAGAGGTGCTAAGAAACTTAGGAAGTGATGACCCAAAAGAGTTTGTCTTAATCTTAAGTGCACACTCCATACCAGTAAGCGTTGTAAAAAAAGGTGACAATTACGAAAAAGAGTGTATAGCCAGTAAAGACGCTATAGTTAAAAACTTAGAATCTAAAGGGATACACTTTAAAGACTGCATACTTTCTTATCAATCAAAACTTGGGCCTATAAAATGGCTAGGGCCAAATACTGATGCTACAATAAAAAAATATGCAAAATCAAAACTTATAATCTATCCGTTAAGTTTTACTATAGATAATTCGGAAACAAAATACGAACTCTCCATGCAGTATCAAGACTTAGCTTCACAGTTAAAAGTGCCAAGTTACAGGGTTTGTTCATGCTTAAATGATAGTGATGATTTTGTCTTGCTAATCTCACATCTAATCAAAAAGGACTAACTGCACTATGCTTATGTTTAAACGACTTACTTTTTTACTCTTGCTTTGTTTTGGTATAGCCCTAGCAAGCACAGATGATAGCTACACTTATGGCGAGGCAGACTTAAAAGGCATCTTTAATCCAAACGCTGATATAAAGCTAGATAACAAGCCTATCTTTTTGGTCTTTGGTCAAACAGGCTGCTACTACTGTGCTATGCTAAGATCTGATATCAACAAAGATGACTTCTTAAAAAACTACCTTAAAGCAAACTTCTCACCCTACTATATAAATATAAGACATGACAAAAAGCATAATGTAGGCTACTTAAAACTAAATAATATTAGCTCAAGAGACTACGCAAGACTTTATAACCTAACTGGAACACCTATGATAGTTTTCATAAGCGAAGATGGTAAGACTATATTTAGAGTTTCAGGCTATCCAGGACATGATAGGCTAGTTACTATGCTTAAATTTATAAAGAGTGATAAATGGAAGGCAGCAAGTAATGAGCAAGAAAGGATAGTGCTTTATCAAGATTTTGAAAAAGCTCTAAAAGAAAAAAAATAGTATTAGAGAAAAATTAGCCAAAACTCTAGACTTAAGTCTTAAACTAACGCTTACAAACCCCAAAGAAAGAAAGGAAGTGTTATGAAAAAATATATTCTTTATGGTTCTAGTATACTCATAGCCGGAGTCTTAATAGCTTGTGGTGGGGATGATGATGTCTCTGTATCTACTGGCTCTAGTTTAAGCTCTTCTCAAGTAGCCCAACTTCAAAATATAGATGAGAAAAGCTATGCTGGACTAACCCATGTTTTTAAACCTACTTCAGATATAAAGACTGATGATAAACCTACTGTTTTAATCTTTGGGCAAAACAACTGCTACTACTGCGATAAGCTTAAAAAAGATATAAAAGAAGATAAGCCTATACAAGACTACATGGCAAAAGACTTTAGTGCTTACTATATTAATATAAGCTACACTAAAACCCATGATGTGGAGTTTTTAAATAACAAAAAGATAGATACATTAAATCTTGCAAGGATGTATAACGTAGCTGGCACTCCATCTTTAATCTTTGCTTCAAAAACTGGGGCTACTGTACTTAGAGTTCCTGGCTATGTATCACAAGAAGTTTTTATAAATGCACTAAATTTCACAAAAGATGAAAGTCTCTGGGAAAAAGCAAGCACTCCAGGAGATAGAATGAAACTCTTTGCAACTTACAACTCCCAACATCCTAACCCTAAGGTCGCCATACAATGAAGATAATAAAACTAATCATCAAAAACCTATTTGCATCAATAGGCCTAAGCATAGCCCTGATGATAATCTATGCAGCAGCTATCGGTATAGCAACATTTATAGAAAAATACTATGGAACTGTAGTGGCAAATGACGTCATATATAGAGCATGGTGGTTTGATGTGCTTAATGCATGGCTTGGATTAAACATCATAGGATGTATGATTTTAAGCATAGTTTATAGAAAGAAGTTTAAGTGGAGCATACAAGTACTTCACTTTGGCTTCGTGCTAGCCATAATAGGTGCTGGGATAACTCGCTTTTGGGGCTTTGAAGGAACTATGAGTATAGAAAATGGACAAACTAGCCACTATGCAACTTCAGCTGATCACTACTTAAACATCACTATGAGTAATGAAGTAGATGCTAAAAACTTCAATGTGCATGATATTAATGCAGATTCTATAGTTTCTAAGGACTCTTTTAGCGATTCACTAGGTTTTAACCTTAGCCCATATACTAGAAGCTCTATTAATAAATCCCTAGAAGTCTATGGCAAAAAACTTACCATCAAGTCTGATGATGTACTTAACATCTCTAAAGAGAAGAAAGAAAACCTCTATCTTGCAAGACTTAAGATCACTTATGATGGTGTAACTCAAAATGTAAATGTGCTAAATAACGACCATAAATCTTTTGCTATGCTAGGTGATAGAATATTAATCCTTACTTGGGGGCCTAAAAAAGTAGCACTTCCTTTTGCTATAAAACTAGAACAATTCCACCTAGATATGTATCCTGGCTCTACTATGCACAGTGCCTATGCCTCTGATGTTTTAGTACTCGATAAGGAGTTAAAGCAACCTATGAAATTTAGAATCTACATGAACCACGTCCTTGACTACAGAGGATATAGATTCTTCCAAAGCTCTTATACAAGCAAGGAGGTACAAAGAAGTGATGGAAGCTTCACTACAGAAAACACTGGAACAGTCCTTTCAGTTAACAAAGACCCAGGCAAGATTCCAACTTATATCTCATATGCCCTAATGATAATAGGCGCGATAATGCTACTTTTTGTTAAAGATGGACGCTTTAGAAAACTCTCTCGTTTTATCAAGTCTCAAAAAACTTTAGCCCTCCTTTTTGTAGTAGGTGCTACACTTGGTATGCCTCATCTACTAAAAGCTGAAGATATGAGTGGTGCTCAAAGCACGGTTAACAAGATAGATATGCACGGAAAAGATAGTGCCCTTGGTTCTCTTGGTGTAAGCTCTACTCCTATAGCTAGTAAGACAGATGAAAAAGACGTTAAAACAAGCAAGGAAACTAAAGAAACTAAGACAGATTCTAAGCCAAATGCTACTATGCAAGAAGCTCATAAAAGCATAGAAGAATCTCAAGGTATACTAAATGACAGATATGCTGTCTTAGCTAAAGCCTTTGCTAAAGATGATCCAGCAAGCATAAAAGCTAGAGTTGATGCACTAAAAACTATTAAACCAAAATATCTTGATGAGTTTAAACGTTTACAGATGCAAGATACTGATGGAAGGGTAAAGCTAGTTGATACCTTCGCAACAGACTTGATGAGAAAGATAGTAGGTAGTGACTCTTATAAAGGTATAAATTCAACTGAGTTTTTAATAGGACTTATGACGCTTTCAAGCGATATGGCTAAGGTTAGATTTATAAAAGTTAACGATAAGCACTTAAGAGAGTTTTTAGGAGTTAAAAAAGGTAAATATGTCGCTTTAAGTGATGCTTTTGATATGCAAAAGATAGAACAAGGTGATAGCTCTACAGATTCTTATAAGCTTTATAACCTCTTCCAAGATGCTATGAGAAAGCCTCAAGGTAAGCAAAATGAGTTTGATAAAGCAGTTATCAAGCTTAATGAACAGCTAGGCTATGTCTATCCTGGCAACATCTGGAGTTATCTAAAAATCTTCCCTAACAAAAACGACAACTGGCTAGCCTTAGATGACTTGATAGTTAAAAAACTTAATCCTGGTGCTTTTAAACTAAGTATAGAAGATGAAGCTAAGTTAAAAGAGATAAGCCCTCAAACTGCCATCATCATAAATGCTATAGGAATCTTCTTTAGAGCAGAGATTCAAATGGCCATGCTTGAACACGACTACACTAACATGGATAAGCTTTTTGAGATACTAAGTAACTACCAACATCAAAATGGCGGACCGCTATTCTTAGATAAAGGCCATGTGAATGCAGAACTTGCCCTAAACAAGATAGATGTCTTCCCAACCATAGAGTATGCTTACTTAATCCTAGGCATCATACTTTTCATCTTTGCTATAGTTGCTATCATAAGGGATAAAAGGGTTAATAAGTATGTAGGTGGAACTATCTATACACTAATGCTTATAACTCTAATAGTCCATACCATAGCACTAGGCCTAAGATGGTATATATCAGGGCACGCTCCATGGACTAATGGCTATGAATCCATGCTTTATATAGCCTGGGCGGCAGGAGTAGCAGGTATCATCATCTTGCGTAAATCCCACCTTGCTCTATGTAGTGCTACTTTCCTAGCGGGCATTGCCCTACTTGTAGCACACTGGGGCTTTATGGACCCACAGATTGGCAACCTAGTGCCAGTGCTTAAATCTTACTGGCTAAACATCCACGTATCTATCATAGTTGCAAGCTATGGCTTCTTTGGGCTAAGCGCAGTTTTAGGAATCATAGTCTTATTACTTTTCATCGCAAGAGGTAAAACTAGAGAGCATATAGATAGAGCTATAAACTCTCTAACTGCTGTTAATGAGATGAGTTTAATACTAGGTTTATTCCTACTAGTAGCAGGTAACTTCTTAGGTGGTGTTTGGGCTAATGAGTCCTGGGGGCGCTACTGGGGCTGGGATAGCAAAGAGACTTGGGCTTTAGTGTCTATAGGAGTTTATGCAGTTATCTTACACGTTAGATTCTTGAAAATTAAGTACTTCCCTTACGTGCTTAACGTCCTAGCAGTCATAGGCTTTTATAGCGTTATCATGACTTACTTTGGGGTTAACTACTACCTAGCTGGTATGCACTCTTATGCAAGTGGAGAAAGCGCGCCTATACCACCTATCTCTTATGTGATAAGTGTCATACTGCTAATTATTATCATAATAGCTGGCTTCAAAGCCAAACTTAAGATGCCTAAAATTTAATAAAAATATAAGGGCACCTTACTTTTTTTAAGCTTTAATGTTTTAGAAACTGGCAGTCTTTATAAAGGCTGCCATATCTTTTTTTTTAATCTCCTAGCAGAACTCTTCCCCTAACAAGACTTATAAAAAACTTTTATATATTGCCCATGTAAAGTGGCTTAAACTTAAAAAGATTCCATAAAGTTACATATTTTAGAGTAAATATCAAGAAAAACTCATTATTTTATATAATTATTAAGATTAATTCTTGTTTTTAATATTAATTAAGCTAGAGTCTTGCCACATAAATTCTCTTACTTGAAAGGATATAAATGTCTGCTAACTTTTCTAAGTCCTTAACGCTAACTGCTGTGCTTTTTTCAGGTTTTTTAATAGGAGATGAAAACTATGAGCATACTTTTAAAACTGAAGATGGAAAGATCACGGTTAAAAATAGTACAGAAGCCAACAAGTTGACCATAGAAACAAAAGATGGAGAAACAACAGAAACTAAAACCATAAGTGGATATATCAATATAAAAAATAGCACAAGAGATCATGGTCTACTTTCTTTAGAAGCTGCAGAGGTTAAGTTTGATGATATAGGGCTAAGTGCAGGAAGTATAAAGGAGCTAAGCTTTGATAGTACAAGTGGTACTAAACTTATAGGTAGGGCTAGTAGTCTTAATGACGTAGTGCATGCTAAAAAAATAACAGGTAGCCAAACTAGTGGTACAAACGAGATAAAAGGCAAGGAGATAATAGGAGAAGAACTTAACTTCAAGGGAGGTTCTCTAACTTTGCAAGCCCATAATGGAGTGAGACTTAATATCATAAATTTACAAGACACTATATTTAAAACAAGTGATAAAGGTGCTAGAGAAAAAACTGATATTAGCGTAACCACAAGCATAACTATGAATAAGGGAAATTTTACAGCTAACACTCTTAATATAGGACAAGCTGCTAGAAGTGGAACATCAAGAATAAGCGGTAAGATAGATCTAAATGAAGTTAGCCTTTTTAAAACAACTAGCATAGATGGTGCTGATATAAGCATAGAGTTAAAAAAAGGTTCCAAGCTAGAAACAGGTACGCTTAAAAATATAAGAGAGCTAACAACAACGGGAGGAAGCACACAAAAGCCTAATAGCCTTAAGGTAACTAACTCTAGTGAAAGACTTTCTATATCTACTATAACTTTAGATCCTCACTCAAGCATAGAAGCAGCTAATAATCTAACTAGCGATGTTAATACTACTTTTAACTTTAGCACTACAGATTCTAGTTTTAATATAGGAAGCATAACCACTACTGGAAAAGCTCCAGCTACATCATTACAACCTGAACTAGCAAATGAAGGAGACTTATCACTACTTAGAGTTAACATAAATGCGATGGATACTGATAGCTCTAAAACTCACTTTGAAAAGTTTGTCAAGATAATAGAAGGCAGTGAAAGCACTAGTGCTCTTTTGCTAAAAGAAAAGATGCTAAATACTAGTGCTAGGATACGCTTAAACTCAAGTACTGTTGATGGAAGTTATTTTGATACTAAAAAGTATGATGCTAAAACTATAGATAATACAAGTAAGGGTAAATATAAATTAGGAAAAAACAAACTAGATTCTAACTTTACCTTTGTTGACTTCTACTTTGGTAAAAAAGCAGATAAGACTGAAGACAGTGCAACTAAAGTTTTAGACTTACTTGCTAGATATAATAAAAATGGTTTGCATGACTTAATAACTGACACTCAAGGTGATGACCCAAGCACGGCAGAAGCAGGTAGCTCAAGTAGTGGAAGCAGTGAAGGTAGTGGATCTATAGATCCTACCCTTACTCATAAACCCTCCCCTACTCCTCCTAGTGGTGTAAGTGGTAATGCACAAAGACTTGCTTTAAGTATAGGAGACTTTGGAAGTAGATTTAAATCTAGTCTTGATAGCAACTCTGAAAGCGCTAAAGTTTTTAGTCATTTTTTTATGCTAGATGGTGATAAAGCAACACGAAAAGAAAACGCACTTAATCAACTTGGCGACTTACTCCCTAGCGACTTAGATAACTCTTTACAAAACTTCGCCCTAGAAACTTATAACACAACTGCTAGCACAGTAGATTCTATAGTACAAGATAGTAGCCTAGCTAACTCACTTAAAAGTCTAAGTAAGCTAAGATTTGCTAGTAATGATGCTAGTAGTTTTATGAGTAATGGTAGTAATCTTGCAAGCGATATAAAAAGTGATATAGATATTAATCCAAGAGATGGTACCCCACAGATAATAGAATACATAGAAGAAAGCGTAAGTGAGGCTTACGCTCAAGTCTTTTATCAAAACATCTATCAAAAAGATATATCTAATATAAAAGGCTATAGTTCTAACTCATTTGGCCTAGTAGCAGGCTATAACCATAGGGTCTTAGATCTTATACTAGGAGTTAATCTAGGCTATGCTAGCTCTATAGTAAGTAAAGGAACTAACTTTAATACGCTAGCGCCTAGATTCTATCTTTACTCTCTTGATGAAGGCTTTAGCTATCAAGCTAGTATCGGCTATGCTATGCATATTATAGGAAGTGAAAGAGTGCAAAGCTTTTTAGGAAGTAAGGCAAGTGCAAGCTATCTTGCTAATGAGTTTAATGCTTCTTTTCTCCTAGGCTATAAAATGAACTTTGATAAGCACTTACTAACTCCAGCTTTTAAACTAACCTATCTTTTACTTTCTCAAAACCCTTATGAAGAAAAAGGTAGTTTTGGACTAAAAGTAGATTCTAAGACACAGCAAGCCTTACTACCTAGTGTAGGACTTAACTACTCTTATACGCTAACTGATGGTCTTAAGTTAAGCGCAGGTGCTTTTGTATTTTATGATGTCTTATCTAAGACTCCTTTAGTTAATGCATCCTTTTTAGATGGAGAGATAAGTTTTCTTGTAGCAAGCCTTGGTAATGAAAGCTTTGGAGGAAGTATCAATACTTCTTTATCTTATGAGTTAAATGAAAGGCATGCTTTAAGTCTTACTTATCTAGGCTCTTTTAAGGCTAGCTTAGTAGCTAGTGCTTTAAGTGCAAGATATGGATTTAGGTTTTAAAAGAGGCTAAGCTAATAGCGCACTTACAAAAGAGGCTTAAAAAGCTTAGTAGTTAAGCTTAAAATCATCAACTGTAAGTGTGCTACCAGGAGCTCCTATAAAGTCATCACCTTCATAAGAAGAAGAAAATACAACTATGATATGTGTTGGATTCATAGTTGCTATATCTCCCCAACTAGCAAGAGGCTGCTTATCTGAGGAATCTAGGCTTCTTTCATTAACAGTTTCTGGACCATACTTTAAGATACGTTTTTCATAGTCTTGCAAGCCTGCTGGTGCACTCCCATGTGCATAGACTAAAGGGACTGTTTGTTCCTTCCATGTGCTTTGTGTTGCACCACTTCTAAACCAACCTATAGCTAGTCTTTTTACACTACCCCCACTTCTATTTTCCAAGATAACATAAGCATCCATAGCATCACTCATGCCATCTATCTTGCTATCTCTTCCATTTTCTACAACTTTAGCTGGGATGTATTTATACTTAAAAGAAAAAGACTTTGGCTTACCAGTAAAAGGCACGCCAAATATAGGGCGGATCTGGTTATCATGCAAAAGAAACCTAGAATTTGGATCTATATAAAACACTCCAGTAAACAAGCTCCCAGCTGCTATGCCCTTTTTCGCAAAGATGCCAAGTCCTACTTCATGAGTAGTAAGCCTTGCTGCAAAACCTCCATCTGCGCCTTGAACCTTATCAGTTGGCATAGATCCCCTTACTGCATGCCTTCCTACACCTTTTACATAGCCAGCATTTCCCGTTGACCAGGTGTTTTTGGAGTTAGCACTCTCTCCTATATCATCATAGTAGTTATCATCATTTTTAACTGCATACCAGTGCTCAAAGTTACTATTAGGAAGTTGCACTTCTTGTACTATGCTTCCTTGCTCGTGAATGTGCGGCTTAGTCTGAGCAAGGGCCTCACTAGCTACCATGCTCATAAGGCTTATTAATCCGATAGATATATATTTCATTAACGTCCTTTATAACACAAGCTGCAAAGTTAAACGTAATACACTTTAAATAAAACTATGTTTATCAAAATAACAAGGAACATAATAATGAAAAATTATGATTAAGTGTACAAAATCCTAGTAATTTTTATAAACCTTTCACCTTCTGCTTAACTTCTTTTAGTTGACCTTGTATATTAACCCCATGACACTGCACGTAAACTTTTCTTGGAAAGTCTCTGTATCTAAAATTATTTAACTGCAGGGTTATATTCTCACTTTCACCTACTTTTAAGTCCATATTAAAACGTTCATTAAAGATAGCAAGTGGTCTAAGAAAGTCTAAAACCTTTCCTTTATAGAATCCAAACTGTGTAGAACTTGGCCTTAAGATATGTATACCAACATCACAATAGTTAATATTTTCTATACCAACATTACTAACTTTAGCGTCTAAAAAGTAGGTATTTACATACTGCAAAACGCTATCTTTTGAAATAGTTGTTTCTACTTTATAAAGCCTTTCTTGCATAAAGTAGCGCATACCAAAAGGAAGGAGTATGATGATAGCTAAACCTACTATAAAAGAAAGTATGGCTAGTGTTTTGTATCTAAAAACTAAAAATGCAAGTAGAACAAAACAAGCCCCTACAGTAAAGATGATGATATATACTACTATCTCTAGCAGACTAAGTGTTGTAATGAAAGTTACTATACTGTGAAGAAGTTGCATTTTACTTACTACGTAGTCTCTTTTCTTCTAGCCCACTAACACCCATCCTACGGCTTAACTCTTGATCTATCTTATCTAGATGTATATTTTTATAAGCAAGACCTACTAAGATATGATAAAACAAGTCAGCACACTCATATACCACTTCTTTTTCATCACTATCTTTTAAAGCCAGGGCAAACTCTCCTGCTTCTTCTATAACTTTTTTGGCTATGGCATTAGGTGCTTTTTCATAAAGACTTGCAGTATAAGAAAGCTTAGGATCTGCACTCTTTTTAGAAACTAGCTCATAATAAAGCTTTAAAAGCACTGGATACTTAGTCTCGCTAAAGTCGCTTTTAGATTCCACATTAGAATCTATAGAGGTAAAAAAGCAGCTTCTTGCACCAGTATGGCAAGCACTTCCAACTTGAAGCACTTTTATCAAGATAGTATCACTATCACAATCTAACCACATCTCTTTTATATGCTGCACATTGCCACTACTTTCGCCTTTTTTCCATATGCGCTCTTTTGATCTTGAAAAGTAGTGGGCAAGCTTAGTGTTTTTGGTTAAAGCTAGGGCTTCTTCGTTCATATAAGCTAGCATTAAAACTTCACTACTTTCATAGTCTTGTACTATGCAAGGCAGTAAAGGATGCTTCTTCCAGTCTATGTGCAATTTATATCCTTTAATCTTTTATAAGCTTTTAAAGCTTACCTAGTTTTAGTATCACAGGCTCTGTCTTTAAGCTCTTAAAGTCAAAAACACCTTGAAATACAACTATAGTATAAGTAAAAGCTAGCATCTTACCTCTACTTTTTATAGACACAGGGAAAGAGATATTAGCAAAGATATGAGACTTTCTAAGGTTGATAGCCACATCAGTGATGTAAGATATGTTTGGACTAAGACCTTTTAGCTCATAGGTAGTTTCTTTTATATTGTTTTTCTTATCTATCTTAAATCCTACTTGAGTGACATTTAGATTAACAAAAAAAGGACTTAAAGCCCTTGATATATCACTTGCTTGAACATCTCTATGAAAGTCAACTAAAGACTGCTTGTTTTCTTTTTTTATAGAATCTATCTTTGCGCGAAGCTCTTTTTCAGTCTGACTTACTTGCGCAAGGCTTGCTTTTGCAGAATCGTTCATAAAAGCTTGCCCCTTATACTTAGTTATAGCTGGGACTATAACATCTATACTTATATAAGCACATACTATTATAAAAACAGCACTCCATAAAATGTGACGAAAGATTGATTCAGGATCTAGGTTGCTAAAAAAAGACTTCATTGCGCTACCTTATTTGTTTTCTATACGCTCTTGCAGGCTTATATTGTTTTTCAAAGTGCTCACTGACTCAAAGTTATACCAACCACTACCTAGTTCTACAAAACTTGACTTACTATCATCAAAGATACTTTTTAACTGGGTTTGAAGTGAGTTTAAGAAAAGCTCCTTACTAGGTGTTATGCCTTTTATGAAGACTTCTCCACCTGAAACTTTTATCTCTGAGATTCTTATCTGACTAGGGATTAGATTTAAGATTCCAAGAAAGGCTTTTGTTAGCTTTGCATCTTTTAGATCTATATTTTTTATAAACCCTCCTTCATACTCTAACCTCTCTTCAGCACTTTGAAGCTTTGAGATATTTGCCAAAGTTTTAGTCTCTGCCTGTCTTATATGCTCGTAATTTTTTTGCAAATTAAGAATCTGTAAGTCTAGTATAAACTTAAAAGCAAGTAAGATTATCACAGAAACTATGATATAAGGGATCCATATCTTTGTTGCTATCTTTAAGACGCTTTTGCTTTTAGCTTTAGTAAAACTATAAGTCATATCACTTTTCTCCTAGCTCTAGCTCAGCTAGCTTAATCATCTCTTTATTAATATCTATAAGCTCACTTCTAATATCTAAAAGCAAGCCTTGCTTAATATGCATAAGAGACTGCACAGGCATATTATAAGATGCAAACACCACTACCTCAGATAAAAACTCACCATCATAAAGCTTATTATGATAAAAGTCTTCTATAGCCTCTTGTAACTTTAAAGTAACACTACTTATATGACCTAGATCTTGGATGATATCTAAAGAGATAGCATTACTTGCTTCATCAACTTTTCCATCATCTTTAAAATCAAAGTCTATAGAATCTAAATCGTCCAAATCAGTATCTAAGTCTTCTAACTCACCTAAATCTTCTAAGTCTAAGCTACTAGTGCTTAACTCTTTATCTAAACCCTTATTAGCACTAGGATCTACTATTACTGGTGGTGCAACTGGCAAGGGCACTTCTTCTTCATGCATGTCAAATATAGCCCCATATCTTATACCTTTAGAGTTAGCAGCCATCACGCACATGCTCTCTTTTTCTAGTAGTACAAAAAATCTTAAGCTAGTATCAAAAAGCTCTTTTGCCCTAATATAAAGCACAAAATAAGCAGAAAATATATAATCTATACCCAAAGACTTGCTAAATGTGCTTTCAAACTTTGCTATCTCTACTTTAGAAAGACAGATGTTGCCATTTAACACTCTTAGCATTTTATAGTCTTTAGCAGAGATGCCATAGTTTTCAAACTTAGTTTTATCATTAGTTGGTAATAAAATATCATCGCCAGTTTTACTTATAATGCATAGATAGCTAAAAAGATACTTGTTTTGAAGCTTTCTTATATACTTAACAACATCCATAGATATCTGATAGTTAACTATCTTAAAGGTCTTTGTCTCCTCGCTCAAGACTACACCAGACTTCTTGATGGTAACATTGACATTACATGAGCTTGCACTAAAGTTTACACATATATATACAGTTGAGTATATATTGGGAAATAATCGGTGAAACACCATGCTAACAAGACTCAAAACAACAACCTTTTATGAATTAAAAATTAGATTATAGCAAAGCTAAAAGCAAGGCTTAAAGGTTATTAACAGCTAGTAAATACTTTCGTGAGTGCTAGCAGGTTTATTATGTTTTTGCTTTACTTTTTTTTGATTTTTTCGCACGCAGTTTCCAAATTTTGCATTTTCTTTGTCTCAAAGAAAGCTTAGCTTTATTATGCCATTACCATGGTCATAAAAAACTTATTAACTTATAGAATCTAGATAAGAAGTGATACTTTCTAAACCCTAAGATGCTAATGCATATTTAAAGACTTTCTTTCATACTGACCATAAAACATTAAGCGCAACATACCTACTTTGACTTAGTGCTAGTCTTTACTAACAAAGTCTATCTACTTATCTAACAATCCTAATAAAATTTATCATTTTATATAGGTAGCTCCATTCTCTTTACGCTATTAACTAAGTCTTTATTCCAACACTTTCTTTGTAGCATTATTTATTATTTGCATGTTTTTTTCTAACCAAAAAGGGGTTTAACCCCTCCCCGCTCCCCTTAGCCCCGAAAAAGGTACTTTTTCGGCAATCAAGGGGAGAGCCTCGCTGTTTCCGTTTCTAGTAAAAATGGCTAAGTCTGCACTGTCTAGCATCCTTTTAACACCATTTTTACACCACGAAACGGGCTCGAGTAGTGCTTCGCCAAACAACACACAACTTAAAAAAGTGCTTATCTAGTTTTTTTATAAGGTTTACTGGCTCTTTATTCCAACAGTCTATCTAATAAACCTTATCAATTATCTATCTAACAAAAACCTATTAGTCTAATTAGTTCTACCAATCTAATAAACTAGCCCAATAAGTCCACCCATCAATTAGTCTAATAAGCCTTACCTATCTACTAACCCATCTATCTATCTAACAACCCCACCTATCTATCAACCTACCTTCCCCCTATAAGCCTACTTAACAAGTCTCCTCACACCTTCTTCCTATTAGCATCACTCATTATCTCATCTGCTATATGAGTTACATTACTAGATATCTTAGTAGCATCATCAGCTATATTTACATTACCTTGAGTAGATTGTTCTAATAAAGATATAGCATCATTTATTTGAGTTATACCATTAGCTTGTTCTTTTATAGATTCAGCCATATCATTAATTGATTGAACTAAGATATTAGTATTAGATTCTATTTCTCCTAAAGACTTTTGAGTTCTTTCTGCTAGTTTTCTTACTTCATCTGCTACTACTGCAAAGCCTCTTCCATGTTCTCCTGCACGTGCAGCTTCTATAGCTGCATTAAGAGCTAAGAGATTTATTTGATCTGCTATGTCTTTAATAATAACAGTAACACTTTTAATATCTTCAGATTGAGAGATTACTTCATTAGTCTTATTAGATACATTTTGCATAGACTGAGTTATTTCTTCTATAGCAGTAGCAGATTGTTCTAAAGAGCTAGCTTGTGCATTAGAACTTTGAGATAAGTTAGTAATAGAAGTAT
>NZ_MLAR01000021.1 GCF_002272925.1 Helicobacter sp. 13S00401-1
ATCTCTTAGTTCAATTAATTGAGGATTAGAAGGTAACTTAAGTATTCTCACACTTAAGTTACCTTCTTCTATAGTCTTAGCTACATTTAATGCTTCACTTACAGCTTCACTGTCTTTGGATAAAGAGGTTTTAGTTTTATCCATAGCTATATTAATAACATTAGATATAACTCCTAGTTCATCTTTAGATCTAGTATCTAGTTTAGGTATGTTTATAGCTTTTTCATGGTTTATAACTGCAAAGGTATCTATTAGAGTAGCTTGTATATTTCTTACTCTTTTTATGAAGGCTTTATCTATATAGAAGTAAAAGAAAACTACTATGATGATTATTGCTATGATGGCAGTGATTACTATAGTCCATATTAGGATAGTTACTGGTTTTAGGGCGATGTCTGATGCTACAGACACATACGAACTCCACTTAGTATTAAAGCCTGGTAGCTCGAAAGAGTGATTAGAGATTAGTGCGTAGCCGTGTCTATCTGGTAGGTAGTTTTCAACATTATAGTTTTCTCCAGCAGCTGACCTAGCTGCATTTTTTCTATGATCATCACTATTTACAAGACTGGCAAAAACTTTACCATTAGAGTTAGGGAAGTTACCTACTATAACTGTTCCACGTGGATCAATTATAAGGCGATAAACACCTGACCACTGGTCATTACTAGTATCATTAACTATGCCATTTAGATAGTTAAGATCTATCCTTTGCACCATGGAGCCTACTGTTTTTCCATTTTTAATTAGAGGAAAAGTCATCTGTAAGGCGTAATAGTTAGTCCCTCCAACTTCACCATGCATAGGCTCTCCTAGTGCTGGCTTACCTGTTTCATAAGACTTTTGCATAGGCGGTGAGTTTTTGAATATATTTTCAGCTTCCTTGGCACCTAAAAAAGTTACAGTATCACCCTTTTGAATACCACTTATAGCTACGTTATCGCCTATTTGATATCTTGGATCATCAATCTTAGCGCCTTTTATATAAACTGTAGAAATGATGCCTAGTCTTGTGGCTTTAAGCATGGTTGATATTTCACGCTTTAAAGTAGCAGCACTTAACTCAGCTGCATTATCATCTAGCAAAAGATTTATCTTACTAGCTGCTAGCTTAGTGCTTACACCTACTTGAGAGATACTACTTTCTGTTGTTCTACCAATTTCTATAGAGGCATAGTCTAAAGTTGCATTAACTTGTTTTTTCAAGGCATCTTTTGCGCTTACTATGACTATGGTAGAAAGTATCGCTATAACGATAATAACTACTATGGCAACTACAATGCCTACTTTTAAACTTATGGATTTTCTCATATATACTCCTAATACAATTCATCTTTAAAGCTAATTAAAGACTGTGATAATGCTTAATGCTTTAGTGATACAAAAGGATATTTTTAAATAATCAAGATTAAATTTAATCTTTTTTGTATATGGTCATTTCAAAAAACTAACTTTAGTTTTGCTTAAAGTCCATACTAAAGACTAAATGATAACTTATAAATGTGTGTTTATGGAATCTTTTTCCTAAGATAAGGCTAGAATCTTAAATAAACCTTAAGATAAGACTTACCAGGAGTGAATGATAAGAAAAGATCTTAAATTTTTAGAGAATCTAAGCTTTCTTAAAAAGAGGTATATTAGAGCTAAAAGCTAAAAGCAAGACTAGCACTTCCATAGTCGTTATTAAGTCCTTGTGTTGCAAACTCTTTAGCTTGATGCACTAGAGCAAAGGAGGCTTGAAAGTAACTAAACCCTATCTTTATGCCATACTCAAAGTAGCCTTGTAAGTTAGATAGACTTAGCTTATCAAAACCAACTCTATCTCCTGTGATCTTTAGATCATAAGCCACTACACGTGGGACAACTCCAAAAAAGACAAACATATAAAAGCCCTTTTTAAACACGTAGTTATCAATAGCTGATTTATCTAGTCCATAACCTGCACGTGCGTAGATTCCAAGATCTAACCTTGAAGTGACACTTCCTAGCTCAAGACTAGGGTTTAAGATAAGGTCTGATTGAAAGTAGGATGTGTTTAGGAATCTAAAATAAAAGTTTAAGTCATAGGCTAGGGCTATTAGGGGATAGTTTGTTATCTGATTATCCCAGCCTTTAAACTGAGGGACTTTTATGACTTTATGTAAATCTTCTTGAGTTTGTTTGCCAAGTGCAGCACTACCTAAAACCCCTAACTTTAAAGTTATATCTTGAGTAAAGTCTTCATCTCTTAAAAATAAACCAAAACTACCATAAAGTGTACCTGCATAAGGCCTATCAATAGAATCAAAACTAGCATCATCCTTAGAGTAAGGAGTATAAAGTTTTTGAGTTAGAAAAAAGCTTACGCGAGCTATCTTTGGTCCTGTAAAAAAGAAAGGATCGAGGTATCTTAAAAAACCAACACTTTCTAAGTCTTTACTTATATAGCCTAAAAATGTACCTGCTGTATAGAATCTATCTGGATAACCACCTACCATGTTATTAGCATCACCAAAGGCACTATAAGCGTCATTTTCAGAGATAAGTGCTACTGTGTGAAGTCTATAGTAGCCTTTGCTTACTAGACTAGCTTCAAAGGCTTTTTTGGCTTTTGTTTTTTCTACTTTCTCTTTCTTTTTGGCTGCTTTTACCTCTTTAGCAAGAGCGGCTTTTTTGGCTAAGCTTTCTTGCCTACTTAAACTAGAACTTTCATCTAAACTACTTGCTAAAACAACACCTAAAGCTAAAATAAACACTAAGGCAAATCGCAAAATACTCTTTTTTATCATCTAGTAATACCTATATATCTTTTAAAGTGCAATCTGTATAGCCCTTCCCAACCCTACCTATAGAATCTAAGTCAAACTTCAAATTATCATTAAAAATCTCATCTCTAATATAGGCCTCTTTAGCCCTCAAAAATACGCTAAAACTACCTGCACTAAAAGATAGTATGTCTTCTAAAGTACAAAAGTAGGCTACATCTATACTTTTAGCTATAGGAGGAAAGGTACTAAGTGGTGAAAAAAGCTCTATGCCAAACTCACTTGCTTCACTTTTATCAAAGTCTAGCTCAGTGCTTGTTAGTTCCATAAACTTGGCATTTTTAAAACTAGGAAGTGAGATTGAAGCAAGCTTTGTGTCTTTTAGATTCTTTAAAGTATCTTTCTCTTCTCCGCTACTTTTCATAGTTAGGGCTAAAGAAAAGATAACTGGACTTGAGCAAATTGGTGCAAAAAAACTAAAAGGAGCTAGGTTTACAACGCCATTTTTAGATACAGTTGAAACCCATGCTATAGGGCGAGGTACTACAGTGTTACTTAAAAGCTTATAGCTAGAGAGTTTAGAAGCACTTTGCAAGTCATAAATCATCGTTTAATCCTTTTAAGATTGATTATAATAGGAAAAATAGGTTTTTGCGCATTACATTACTACTATAGCTCTTATTTTCAGTATGCATTTAAGTTAGCCTATAAGACTAGTACTAAGGAAGAATAGATGTTAAGATATATACTATTATCTCTAAGCCTTTTATGCTTCCTAATGGCAAATCAAACTACCATAAACCAAAACACAAAACTAAACAATATAGAATCTATAAAAGAGTATATAAAAGATAGCTATCTTTCAAAGTATCAAAACTTACATATTAATGAAGTAACTTTTAGTGCTAGAAGTTCACTTGATATAGAACACATTAAGATTTTAAACATGAAGCTTTTATCACTTAGCACTAACTCTGGTTACTTAAGGCTTAAGTATGAGTATAAAAACTCTATCTTAGAAGATAGTCTTAGCTATAACATAAAAGCTAGTATAGAAGCCTTCAAGGCAAAAAGAGACATAGGGATGAATGAAAACCTAAGCTTAGACTTATTAAATGAGTCTTTAATACCTTTTAGCAAAGGTGGTCTAGCAAGTAAGAACTTAGTCTTAAACTCAGCTAGCAAAGTTTTTATACAAAAAGATTCTATCATCTTAGATAGGATGTTAAAACCAGCCATCTTAGTTAGGATAAATGAGCTAGCAACTGCTAGAACTAAGATAGGTGGTGTGGTAGTTGAAAGTACAGTTAGGGCCTTGCAAAATGGCGCTATGGGCGATATCATAAAAGTAAAGACACTAGATAGCAACAAGATATTACAAGGAAGCGTAACTGGGAGTAATCAAATAGAGATACGCTAAAAGTTATTTTTAAAAAACCTAACTAAGCTTAAAAAACTTAGTTTATGTGCAAGCTTTAAATCTCTCCGAGTAAAGACTTAGCTTTTAGTATCACAGGTAAATCAACCATAGCACCTTCAAAACTAAAGACTGCATTATCATGCATTTTGGCAAGGCGCAAGATCTCTTTTGCCCAAGCTAACTCTTTGGCATTTGGCGAGTATGTATCATTAGCTATCTCTACTTGATTAGGATGTATACAGAGGGCACCTCCAAAGCCCATACTTTTTACCCTCTCACACTCTTTTTTAAAGCCTGCTTTATCTTCAAACTTTGCATACACGCCATTTAGTGGCTTTTCAAGATTAAACATCTTTGATACTAAAACCATCTTTGCTTTTATGGTGTCTAAGACAAACTCCTTTCCACAACCCTCTTCTAAGCCCATATCAAGACTTAGATCTAGTACGCCTATGCTTAGTGCTAGCAAATTTCTAGCTTTTATAAGGCTTTCTAAACTATAAACTGCAAGTGAAGATTCTATAAGAGCTAAAACTTTATACTCTATACTTTCTATCTCATCTTTATTATCAGCCTTAGGAAGCATGATACCTTTTAGGCTAGGTTTTATAGAATCTAAAAGCTTTAAATCTTCTTTATGCATGTTAGATTCAAAGCTATTTATACGTACGAAAAATCTAGCTTCTTCATTATCCCCAGCAAACCTTGCTATATTTTCCCTAGCCTTGCTTTTACCTTCTTCATTAACCGTGTCTTCTAGGTCAAATATCACAGAACTAGTATTTAAACTAAAAGCTTTTTTGAATCTATCTTCCCTGCTAGCAGGTACAAAAAGTAAACTTTTCATCTAATCCCTTTTAATAATATCTAGTTGTTTTATAATTAAAAAACTAATAACTAAAATTAGCATCAGTCGTAAGTCTACACTAGTTTTTAAAGATTTATAGTATTTTTGAAGTTTTATTAATAAAGCTAGTTTGTTGGCTAGCCACTTAGGCAGATAGCTTTTAGATTCTATATAAGGATGATGTTTTAGGAGTGATAGGCCTAGGAGTTTGCCTAATCTTAAGACTTGCTAGACCCCATTTCTTGCAAACCTTAAGTAGGTGTAAGGATTATAAAATGGCCCTCACACTAGCGTTTGATAGTAGACTTTGCAACCTTTTTAGAGCTAGTGTTTTCTGAGTGAGCGACGTAATCTCTATATGAGTCATAAGTGCTAGCGTCTATCTTACCTGCGTTTTTTAGAGTAAGTAGAATGTTGTAGGCTGTCATAACGGCAAGTTGATCAAGTTGACTTTGCTCTCTTAGCTGAATTGATTTTTTTACTTGTCCTACCATCTGTAATCCTTTATTTGATATGGAGTAATTCTAAAATGTTTTTTTATACTTTTATCTTAATGTTTCTTTAAAAACGAAAAATTAATAAAAATTTCTTTTTCTTTTTTACTTATAAGTAAAGTATATATTACTAAATAGAGGTATTTATCACTACCTTTCTATATAGCCTTAGATACTTATAGACTTAAAAATTAACACTTAATTATAGTTTTATTTTACTAAATAGAAAAATACTGAGGTAATAATTTTAATTATTTAGGCTTTAAAGCTAACCTAAAGACTTTAAGTAAACTAAATCTAACCAAACTAAAAGCTTTGTATCATCAAGTGTATAAAGTAGGTCTTAACTATAGACATTATTAAGATGCATATTTATAAAAAGTTGGTAGCTATGTTATGATACTTAGATTAGTAAAGTACACTTCAAGGCTAAAAATGGAATCCTTTTTAAGCACTTTTTCATTTTTTAACAACTCTTTTATATTAAATGCTCTAATTGCCATAGTGCTTATAAGCATCATAAGCGGCATCATAGGCTCTTTACTTGTAAGCTCTAAGGCAGTGTTTATAGGTGGTGGAGTTGCACACTGTGCTTATGGAGGTATAGGTATAGCCATCTTTTTTGGTTTTTCTACTGTTATAGGTGCAGCAGGTGCAGCCATCATAGTAGCCTTGCTTTTATCTTTTGTAAAACAGCAAAATGAGACCTTCTTAGACACCTTTAGCACTATACTTTGGGCCTTTGGTATGGCAGTTGGTGTGATATTTATGGATCTAACCCCTAGTTTTAATGCAAACTTAGAATCTTATCTCTTTGGCTCCCTAGTAGCTATTGACACAGCTCTTTTCATACCTATCATAGTCTTTGATATCATCCTCTTAGTCTTTGTTGGAATCTACTATAAAGAGATACTGGGTGTAAGCTATGATTCAGAGTTCTGCAAGCTCCTAGGGCTTAAAACTAAACTTTTTTATAATATAATATTTGTACTAATTGCCATAGGTATAATTTTTAGCATGCAAATCTCGGGGTTAATCTTAGTCTTAGCCATGCTTTCTATCCCTGCTTATAGTGCTACTTTGGTAGTTAAAAGCTTGGGTATGCAGATGTTGTTAGCAAGCTTTTTATCCTTGGTTTTTATGTGCGTTGGACTGTTTTTTAGCTATAAGCTAAACATAAGCTCTGGGGCAAGTACTGTCATGTGTGCCCTAGTTTTTATGGTAATAGCTCTGATTATAAAAAAATTAGCTTTAAAAAAGAGATTATAAAAGGTATTTGATGTCCACTAAACCAACACTAGACTTGCCTATAGAAGAAAAGCTTTTGCAAGTAGAAAAACTTACTAAGCGTTCACTAAAGATAACTATCATTGCCTCTTTTCTAGCTATATTCTTACTACTTTTAATACTTATAAGTTTACTT
This sequence comes from Helicobacter sp. 13S00401-1, assembly GCF_002272925.1. GTDB lineage: Bacteria > Campylobacterota > Campylobacteria > Campylobacterales > Helicobacteraceae > Helicobacter_I. The sequence goes on from NZ_MLAR01000021.1 coordinate 6,929, forward strand.
GTAGAAGTAAGTGCTACAGCAGGTATAGTTAGAGATCTAAAGAAAGTGCAATCTAATGTTGCCACCATGGGTACTGAGATAGATAAAATAAAGTCATCCCCAAGTATCAAGCTTTATGAAGACGCTAAGGGGATAGTTAAAAGGATAGTGCAATGAAAAAGCTCTACTTACTGTTAATACCTCTTCTAGGGCTTAGCCTGCTTAAAGCAGCAGATACTACTGGTACTACAGATCCTAACGATAGCACTTACTCAGATCTTAACTCCAACAAAGCACAATACCACTTCAAAGTTACAGGCGGTATCATGAAGTATACTTATGATGAACCTGGCGTTATGAATATACAAGGCAGCATGCTAGAGCTTGGCGTGATGAATGGTATCTCTTATCAACACCTTTTTATAAAAGCAGACTTAAGTGCTAGTGGTATAGGTGATAATACCTATACTGGGAGTGCTGTAAACCTAAGCACTGGAGCTAAAACTCCACTTAGTGCAACTAGTGTTGATAGAGCTTTTAATATGTCTATAGGCATAGGTGGTATATATACTTACTCTATATTTGAAGCTTATGTCACTATAGGTGTAGGTGCTAGGGCTTTATTAAACAACATCTTAAGTGATGCTGCTTATAGTAGAAAGCAGATTTATTACTACATACCTATAACTGTAAACACGAAGTTTTCGCTAAATGACAAACTAGTCTTGCTAATAGAAGGAACTTATAGACGTGTTTTTGGTGGCTATAACATAAGCTACTTTAGTAACATAGGCTATGATAGCGACCTAACCTTCCATCAGCAAACTGGTAATAGCTTTGAAATATCTATAGGCCTAGGATATAAGCTAAATACTGGTATAGCTAGTATGGCTATAGTTTATGATCAGTACGCTATAGGAGATTCTGACTTGCAGCCACTTTTTAAAGGTGGTGTGTATAAAGGACTTTTCTTAGAACCGGCTAATACAACTAGTACTCTAGGTGTAAGACTAGGCTATGAGTTCTAAGGAGTTTATATACTAAAGTGACCCTCTATCTTCACATACCTTTTTGTGATAGCAAGTGTGGCTACTGTGCTTTTTACTCTCAAACTAATCAAGAACATCTAATAAAGCCTTATCTAGAAGCCTTAACTCTAGATCTAAGCTACCAGCTAAAACACTATGATATTAAAAGTATAGAATCAGTTTTTATAGGTGGAGGTACTCCTAATATATTAGATTCTAAATCTTATGAAGGACTTTTTAACCTTATAACTCCTCTCTTAAAAGATGATGCTGAAGTAAATATAGAAGCTAATGTCAACTTGATAAGCAAGCAGTGGTGTGATAGTCTTGTCTCTTTTGGGGCAACTAGGCTTAGTGTGGGAGTACAAAGCTTTTATGAAGATAAGCTAAAGCTTTTAGAAAGGCAACATAGCACAAAAGATATAGCTAAAAGCTTAGAACTTGCAAACAGTTTTAAAAACAAAAGTATAGATCTAATCTATGACACAGCCCTAGATTCTAAAGCTAGACTAAAACATGAGCTAGAGTGTGCTTTAAAACTAGATATAAACCATATATCTTGCTACTCACTTAGTGTAGATAAAGATTCTAGTTTTGCCCTAAAAGATACATCATCTAAGGTGTCAAATCACACTCAGTCAAACTTTATAAAGCAGTTTTTAGAATCTAAGGGTGCTTTTCAGTATGAAGTCTCAAACTTTGCCTTACCTTATAAATGTCAGCATAACCTTTCTTACTGGAAGGGTAAAGACTACCTTGGAGTTGGTGTGGCAAGTGTTTCTAAGGTTAACTGTAAAGACAAAGGGGCCAAAAGACTTTATGCAAGCAAAGATTTAAAAGGATATATCACTAACCCAATTAAGCGTTTAGAAGAAAACTTAAGCTTAGATGACTTAAGGACTGAAGAGTTATTTCTAGGACTAAGAAGTGAGGTAGGGGTTGAAACTTTTAGCTTTAACAAAAAACTTTTAAATGACTTACAAGATAAAGTTTATATAAAAGAAGGAAGATTTTATGCAAAAGACTTATTTGTCGCTGATGAGATAGCCTTATGGCTACTTAGAAGAATTTAGATTCTAAAGCCTAAGATTACAAAACACAAACACTCATTTTAACAACTACTATAAAGAGCTTAGTAAAACTTTAAAATAGCACTTAAATAACTTTTCTACTTAAAAGGCATAACTCTATAAACACTTTTTAACTTATGAGAAAATGTATGGTGGGCTTTATAATAAGACAGGATTAAAAGCTATTAGAAATTTGCAATCTTAAAGCCCCCTCCTTAAAAGGGAGAAGGCTTTAAATATAAGGTAGTAAGGCAAAAATCTAGAAAAGATATTAATGTATATCTTTCCAGATTTTAATTTTCCATATGAAGGCTAAGATCGCAAGAATGATGAAGAATATCATGATTTTAATTCCCAAAGAATCTCTTTGATCTTTTTTGCTATCACCTACTTTTTGTAAGTAGTTAACAACTTGAACTTCAGCAGCTTTTGTTAAACCAACTCTTGGCATAGACTTACCTATAGGCATAGCATCCATGCTTAAAGCCATATTAGTATAGTCATCTTCTGACTGATAAGCATCTTTCATGGTATTAGCCGGTAGTTTTATACCATAGTCACTTGCAGTCTTAGCTTGTATAGCATTGATTTTAGCATCCATGTCTTTTTTATCTAAGTTAGCTGGAAGAGCTTTAATCTCTTTGTTTTGAGCCTCTTTAACAAGTTTAGAAATGATGTTTTTCTTAATATCTTCTAAAGGTACGTTTTGAGGGTTGTTTATAAACTTAGCTAAACCGTCAATTCCTTTCACACGTATCATCATTGATAGATCCGGAGCATGGGCACCTAGATACTTAGCTACATCATCAGATGGAGTTAAGGCTTGTAAACCTTCACCATAGTGAGATTTTAGTTTTTGACCAACTTCTTTTCCAAAGTATTCATCATACTGACCTTTGTCGTAGTTTACAGAGTGACATCTTTCGCAAGCATTTTTGAAGACTTCTTTATCGCTTAAGGCCTTAGGTGCGATACTAGCAAAGTAAGCAACTAAATCAGCAATGTCTGCATTACTTAAGCCTAAGCCATCTGCACTTGGCATAGGGAAACTTGGTTTTCCTTTGTTGAACTCAGCACACTTAGCCGCTTCTTCGCCAGTTAAGCCAGAACAACTTGTTTGAAACTTAGCAGTAAGCCTATTAGCTCTTACTGGATCTTTTATAAAGTGAGCAAGATACTTATGATCATAAATTAAACCTACATCTGATAAATCAGGCGGAACTACACCAAAGGCAGCTGCTGCATCTGCATTACTATTTGGAGCTTTGATTCCTTGAGAATGTATACCGTGACATGCAGCACAAGTGCTAGTTGCTATCATCTTACCTTTTGCTACGTCACCATGGCTTAAGTCTATCTTGCCAAGTCTATCTAAATCTCTATATTGATAATCAGCTGGAGCAGTTTTAGGGTACATCACTGAATGAGCAAGAGGCTCAACACCCCAATAAATTATCCCAAAGATTATTATTAGTATGATGAGCATTCCAATTTCTTTTAGTGCCTTCATTATTTAGCTCCTCCTTCTTTGCGTTGATATTTTTTGCGTTCATATACAGTAACCCAAGGTAGCACTATAAATAAAAGCACTAAGAAACCTACAGAGAAAACAAGTCCAACATACTTAGCATTTCCTTCTGGTGGTAGCTTTCCAAAGATAGTAAGAACTATTAGGTCAATGATTAATAATATAAAAAATACCATAAAGCCTGGACGCTTATGAGCAGGTTTCACAACAGGACTTCTATCTAACCATGGTATGAAGAAGAATATTATCTGAGCTATACCAAAAGCTATCAAGCCAAGGTCTGCATTAAAGAACCATCCTCTTAATACTTCATAACTCCATAAGAAGTACCACTCAGGATAAATGTGCACTGGAGTAGCCAAACTATTAGCCCTTTCAAAGTTAACAGGGTCCATAGCAAAGTCAAAGTGATATCCAACTAGATAGAAGAAAAAGATCATAAATACACTAAGCACAAATATATCTTTACTTAAGAATACTGGCCAAAAAGGTATAACTTTAGAAGTTTTTTTCTTACCTTCCATGTATTTTTTAGATTCTGCTTCAAAATCTATCTCTTCGCCATCTTTGTTGTTAACGTGAGGAACTCTAAGAGAGTAAAAGTGGATAGCAATAACAGCTAAGATGATTACAGGTATTAAAAATACGTGTAGCATAAAGAATCTTGTTAAGGTAGCATCTTGAACTATATAGTTACCTCTAATCCAATCAACCAAGTCCGGACCGATAACTGGTACTTGACCAAAAAGGTTAGTTATAACAGTAGCTGCCCAGTAGCTCATTTGCCCCCATGGCAACATATATCCGCTAAAGGCTTCCGCAGAAAAGAAAACAAAAAGTAGCATACCTGTTACCCATATCATTTCTCTGCCTCTTTTATAAGAGCCATAATATATAGCAACAAACATGTGTATGTAGATAATAACAAACACTATACTAGCGGCTACTGCGTGTATATGACGCCACATCCATCCATAGGCAACTTCTTGCATGATAGTATAGTTAACACTATCATAAGCCAAATTAGCATCTGGCTTATAGTACATCAACAAAAATATCCCAGAAACTATCAAAACAGCAAAAAGGCCAAGAAGCACAACGCCCATAGCCCATAAAAAGTTGATATTTTTAGGTATCCAATATTCCGTCATTAAGACTTTTGTTAAAGTCTTAGTTCCTAAGCGTTGGTCCATCCAATCACTAAAGTTCTTCGCTTTCCTTATGTGTGCCATTTATGTCTCCTTAAGCCTTAGCTTTCATCATATCTTCATACTCTTTGCCTGTTTCACCTAGTAAAAGTGTAGTGGCACCTGTAACTTTAAAAGGTGGCATGTCAAATGGTCTAGGTGGTGGAGTTCCAGCGATGTTTATACCATCTTCAGTGTACTCACCGCCATGACATGGGCAAAAGAACTGATTAATATCTGGTTTCCAGATAGGTATACAACCTAAGTGAGTACAGATCTGTATACCTATAGTATAGGCACCATCCCCTAGTTTAAAGTCACGGTAAGCAACGAAGTTTTCTGTGCTTCTTTTCCTTCTCATATAGATTGGTTTACCCCTCCATGTAGTAGTCCTAAACTCACCTTCTTTCATACCAGCAAGGTCCACTGTTGTAAATCCAGCAGAGACTATGCTAGGGAGTGGGTCCCAAGTCCTCTTTATGCCATAGATTGTCGCTATAACCCCAAGTATAGCAAACCCCCCTACGGTCATACCCATAAAGTCTCGTCTTTTGACGTCTTTGACTTCGTTCACATCATCAGCCATGTTTTACTCCTTATACAAAAACTCGTAATTTTACTCACTGTGGAATTCATTATATTCCTTTATCAATTAATAATATTACGCTTCAAATAAAAATTATGTTTCCATCTTTCAAGTAGGTGTTGGCAACCGCTGATTTTAGTTTAAACAAGCTTAAATACAAATTAGCGGAGTGGCAAATACCAAAGATTAGGGATCATTTTAGAGTATGAAAAATGAGTTTTATTTGATTTAAGATAGAATCTCTATTGATTTGCCTAGTAGCACTTTAAGTAACAAAGTAAGCTAGTAGCTTTAAGCTTTAGTTTAAAAACTAACTATATTCAAGGAGTAGCAAGTGGATATCTCTTTAGAACAACTAGTAAAAGATATAACTAGATTTATCAATGAAACTATGGAAGAAAAAGGTTTTAGCAACCTAGTCTTAGGCTTAAGTGGCGGCATAGATAGTGCAGTAGTAGCACTTTTATGCAAAAAAGCATTTCTAGATTCTAAAAAAGATACAAAAAACTTACTTTGCCTTCTTATGCCTTCAAGCACTTCAAGTAAAGAAAGTTTAAAAGATGCTAATGAGCTTTGTACCAAACATAATTTAAACCATAAACTAGCAAGCATAAAAGCCCTAGATTTAGCCTTCATAGAACAGTACCCAGAAGCTAGCAGCTTACAAAGAGGTAACTTTTGTGCAAGGATGCGCATGGCTACACTTTACTACCACTCAAGCCTTACTAATGCTCTAGTTGTAGGCACTAGTAATAAAAGTGAGCTACTACTTGGCTATGGAACTATGTATGGTGACTTAGCTTGTGCTTTTAACCCTATATCTTCCCTTTATAAAAGTGATATTTTTGCCTTAGCTAGGTTTTTAGAAGTACCAGATTCTATACTTACAAAGGCACCAAGTGCTGATCTTTATGAAAGCCAAAAAGATGAAGATGAGATAGGATACAAATACGCTGAGATAGATAGTTTCTTAAAAGACTATGAAAGATTTAAAAACTTACAGAATCTAAGCCTAAAAGAAGTCTTTAAAAATGTGGAGTTTAAAGCCTTAGAAAATATTTATGGTAAAGATATGACAAAAAGCTTGATAGAAAGGATCAAAAAAAACGCCTTTAAAAGACAAAACTCTAAGTTTTTTGATATAGAAAGCTTAGTGCTGAAAGACTAAGGGGCAAAAAGTGATATGTGTATTTGATATAGAAACAGTTCCTGATGTAGAGTTACTAAAAACTATATATAAGTATGAAGGAAGCAACCTAGAGATATGCGAGCTTGCATTTAATGCCCAACAAGCAGTGAGTAATAGCACTTTTCTACCACTTTGCTTTCATAAAGTCATATCTATAGCAAGTGTTATAGCTGATGACTTTGGTAACTTCAAAAAAGTAGGTAGCTTTGGCAAAGGTGCTAGCTTAGAAGAAAGGGAAGAAGTTATACTAAATGAGTTTGCTAGCTTTTTAAATAAAAGCAACCCAAGACTTATAAGCTTTAATGGTAGAGGTTTTGACTTACCAGTTATTTGTTTAAGGGCTATGAAATACAACATCAGCCTTGGTGCCTACTATGAAGAATCTAACCCAGCACTTAATAAAAGTAAGTGGGAAAACTATAGACAAAGATATAGTGAAAAGTTTCATCTTGACTTATTTGACACTCTTGGAAGCTTTGGAGCAACGCGCGCTTTAAATCTAGACACAGTTTGCAAGATGGCAAATATAATGGGAAAGTATGAGGTAGCAGGAGGTGATGTCTATAAGCTAGCTTATGAAAAAAATGATCTAGATTCTATAGATATCTACTGCCAAAGTGATGTTATAAATACCTACTGGCTATTTTTAAAATATGAACTAACTAAGTCTAATCTCACTTTAAATGACTATGCTAGCTATTTAAAAACGATGCAAAGTAGTATCCCGCAAACTTTAAACTTCAGCAAAAGTCTAAATGAAAGCATAAATGAGGAGTTAAAAAAGATAGAACCAAAACTATAAAAATGTTGTTACGTATATGGAATATTGTAAGTGAATTATTGTTACATATTTTCAAAGTATATGCTTTAAATTAGGTACTTTAATCATAAAAAAGACTAATCAAAGAAAGCAAAGATAGAATCACAAAAGGCAAGGTCAAGCCAAACTTATAAAAAGGAAAAAAATGGACTTAAAATTAATCATATCTCACATGAATGATCATCACAAAGACGAGGTAGTAGCACTAGCTAATACCTATGGGAACTTAAAAGCAAAAAGTGCTGAACTTTTAGATTTAAATGAAGACGGTTTAAAGATAGAAGCAAAAGATGGCAAGGAAAATGTGATAGTTAACGTGCCTTTTCCAAAAAAAACTGATCCTAAAGACTACAAAGACGCAATAATAAAGCTATGTCAAAACCTAAATATGAAAAGTGCTGACATTTCTAAAGAATTAGAAAACTTTAAACTTGAGTTTAGCTCAATAGTACTTGCAACGCTAAATAAAGAAAAGCATGTGTCTGCAAGTTATGCTCCACTTATAAACTATAAAGGTAAAAGTTATATCTATATAAGTGAAGTAAGTGAACACTATGAAAACATTAAGCTACACCCAAGCAATATAGAATCTATGTTCTTAGAAGATGAAAGCAAAGCTAAAAATCCTATCGCTAGAAAAAGGCTTAGATTCCAAACTCAGGCTACTTTTATAGATAGAGGCGAGTTTTTCGATGAAGTTTTTGACAGCTTTGTTCACAAAGAGGGAAGTGGCGGAGGGATTAAACAAATCAGGAATATGCTTGATTTTCACTTAGTAGAACTAAGTTTTGGAAAGGGCAGATTTGTAAAAGGATTCGGACAAGCTTATGACATCTTAGAAAATGGGGATGTTATAAGCCTGGCAAGCGGCGGTATGCCTCATACTATTAAAAAATAAAGGATTGAATATGAATTTTAAAAATACTAACCCAGCACCCCTAGGGCTATTTGGTTTTGCTCTTACCACCTTTCTTCTTTCAGCGATAAATGCTGAGTGGATATCATCTTCTAGCTTAGGCGTTGTCCTAGCTATGGCTGTTATCTTTGGTGGTATTGTGCAGCTATTAGTAGGTTTTTTTGAGTATCCAAAAGGTAACACTTTTGGTTTCGTTGTATTTGCGAGCTATGGAGTTTTCTGGTTATCTTATGTGTTATTAGTACATTTCTTCGGAGACAAACTAACAGCTGGTGGTTTAGGAACCTACCTTATCCTATGGGCTATCCTAACACTTGTTTACTTTATAGGTTCACTTAAAGGTTCTAAAACTGTAGCCTTAGTGCTTATCCTTCTTGTTGTAACTTTTGTGCTACTAGCTATAGGTGCATGGACAAACATCAATGGTTGGAATGTAACTGGTGGATACTTTGGACTTGTAACTGCTGTAATTGCTTTCTATGCAGGTGCTGCTCAGTTCATAGGTTCTTGCTACAAAAAAGAAGTTGCTTAAGGAGCAAACAAGCTTTGTGAAACATTTTTTTGATTTATGATTAATTAAAAGATGCCTCTACTCTTTAGGGAGTAGCGGCTTATATATCAAAAGATATGCCTTCATTAACTTCTTTTTTAGCTTTATATCCCCCAAAACCCAAAACTAAATCAGACTAACCCAAGAAAGAGGCTAGTAATAAATATAAGTATTATGTAGTCTCTTTAGCTTGCTATGCAACTAGACATTATTTTAATGCTAGCAGTGATTACAAGTCATAGAGCGTTTAATCTAATATCCTATCTTCTATATTTCACTTTTCACTAAAACAAAAATAGTATAAAGGCCATTACTTTTAGCATAAAATTTACACACTAACAATGTCATTGCAAGACTTTCCTTAGCAAGCATGACAGTCTCAAGCTTTAAAGATAGAATCTAAACCCCAGATTCTATCTCTTCTCTTTCCCTTTTCCTATCTCTTATCTCTCTCTTCTTCTATCTTCTTTATACACCTACCAACCTATAAGTCTATCTATCCTAGTAGACCCTATAAACTAACCTAATAAACCTAACCCCATCTACTAGTCTAATAAGTCCATCTATTCCATAACTCTTAGTCTAACTCTATAACTCTAAAAGTCTAAAAATTTACCTATCCTAACAAATCCAATAAACCAATCTAATAAATCTATCTATCTAACAACCCCACCTATCTATCAACCTACCTTCCCCCTATAAGCCTACTTAACAAGTCTCCTCACACCTTCTTCCTATTAGCATCACTCATTATCTCATCTGCTATATGAGTTACATTACTAGATATCTTAGTAGCATCATCAGCTATATTTACATTACCTTGAGTAGATTGTTCTAATAAAGATATAGCATCATTTATTTGAGTTATACCATTAGCTTGTTCTTTTATAGATTCAGCCATATCATTAATAGATTGAACTAAGATATTAGTATTAGATTCTATTTCTCCTAAAGACTTTTGAGTTCTTTCTGCTAGTTTTCTTACTTCATCTGCTACTACTGCAAAGCCTCTTCCATGTTCTCCTGCACGTGCAGCTTCTATAGCTGCATTAAGAGCTAAGAGATTTATTTGATCTGCTATGTCTTTAATAATAACAGTAACACTTTTAATATCTTCAGATTGAGAGATAACTT
>NZ_MLAR01000022.1 GCF_002272925.1 Helicobacter sp. 13S00401-1
TAGTCTTTAATCTGAGCTTGCATAAGTTTTAATTTGTATAAACTCTTAATATCAACTTATACAATCCTTAGTTTTAACTTAAAAATAAGTCTTGATGAAAATGGGAGTTTTATTAACGCATCTACTAGGGCTAATGGCTCAGTTGCTGCCGGTGCTACGGGGATACAAGCTGTTGCTGGAGATAGTTCAAAAGATGCTAATGCAAATGATCTAGTAACAGTTAATCAATCTGCAATACTTGCTAATATAAATCCGACATTAAACTCAGCCTTGCAAGATCAAATGCAAGAAATAGCAAGTTTGCAAAAGAATCTAAATAATATAGTAAATGTCAATCAACAAAACTTGCTTCAAGCCACTATAGTAAGAAACATAGCCTACAATAATGAAAATTCCACAGCTCAGTGGTACTCTGGTAGAGTGTGCCAGAATCCAAGTAATTGTACTGATGGCCCTTATGGTGGTAGTGCTGTATTTAAGGCAAATGTAGACAATATAAACGCTTTATTAAACAAAGGTCCCACTACTTTTTCTAATACATACTCCTCTAGGCTTGCAGGAGACTATCAGTCAGTTGTGCAAAATAGACCAAATTTACAAGGTTTTGTAAGCTCTCTTAGCTCAGATGTTTTAAATACAAATCAAACTAAAACTGCAGACTCTTTAGTAGATATAGCAACCCAGCTACAAAGAAAGGTAACTGTAGCTAACAATGCACAAACTATAACTGCTGGAGTTAACCCGGCATTTGATGCTGCTTTAAAAGCACAAAGCGATGCTATGATTGCTCTAAATAACTCAGTAGCAGCTGTTAAGTCAGCTGTTCAAACATATACAAACAACTATCAAAGAAATACAACAACTATAAGTAATGCCCTCGCTAATTACCAAAAGGGAACTGGAGGTGGAAGCTTGCGTGATACATGGGTTGTTAATGCCACAAAAACAGCTGTTCCAATCTTGACTGATGCAACCAAGAATATAGAAAACGATGCAAAAGCAGTAGATAAAGCCATAAATCAAGGTAATGGAAACGTTAAAAGTTTAAAGCAGGCCATAGCAGATGTGCAAGAAACCTCCCAAAACCTAGCAGTCATAAGATCTGTTATAGCCTCAGCTCAAGCAGCAGCTATAGCAGCTGCAGCTGATGCCTCTCAAGCCTCACTCTCTGCTGCTCAAGCAAGTGCTGCAGAAAAAGCAAAAGCGCGTCGCAATTCAATTCCTACCATCCTTCCTACAGCTAAGGCTGGATTAATAGCTTTCTTTGGTAAGCATCAATCTGTATCTGTAGAGTATCAATACTATTTTAGAAATACTAATCCATCTTTTACTAGTGGAGAAGTAACACTTAATTATGCTTATTACTTTGGTGGTAAGTAGGAAGATAGGTGGATAGAAACTAGAAACTAGAAACTAGAAACTAGAAACTAGAAACTAGATAGTAGATAGTAGATAGTAGATAGTAGATAGTAGATAGTAGATAGTAGATAGTAGATAGTAGATAGTAGATAGGTAAAGTAGGTAAGTTAAGAGATAGGAAGGTAAGAAGGTGAGAAGAAAGTAGAAAAGCTAAGTAGGTAAGTTTTATATATTAAGATTTATATAATTTGCATGAATTATATAAATCTTATAAATCATATGGTGTATAAGATTTATATACAAAAAACTTTATACTAGATTAGTTGATGGCTTATAGTTCATATGAGTTATATATTAAGTTATATGTTTAGTAGGGGTTATTATAAAGACTATTTAGATGACAAAGACTATAGTAAAAGAATATAGATTAAAGTTTTAACCATATTGAAATGTATTCAAAGTAGAGTTTAAAAGGTTTAGAATCTAAAGTCTTTAAGACTTAGAATCTAAATCTAACTTTATAAGGTTTAGAATCCTTAATCTTAATCCTTAATCTTAATCCTCTAATCTCTTAAATTCTTAATCTCTTAATCTACTTTCAAACTAACTCTAGATTTATCTTAAGAAAATTTAGAATCTAAAATTTAGATTCTAAAATTTAGATTCTAAACACAAACATACTTCTAAATACAAAGTAAAATCTAAAAGTAAGTATTAATTTTAAATACGAAACCAAACCTTAAATAAACAATAGATTCTAAACTCTTCAAATAACTAAAAACAATATTATTAATCACAAAGACTATAGTTATAAAGACTATTTAGACTATTTTAGTCTACAAAGACTACAAGCAATAATCTTTGCAAGCTAAACATTAAAAGTCTTTGTAGTCTCACTATTAAAATTCTTATCTTAAAAACAAGCTTAGTCAAACTTAAAAGCTCTAAGCTTTGCACTTCTTGAGCGCTTATTAAGCCTTAGTTCTTCTTGGCTTGCAGTTAGGGGCTTTTTGGTTAAAACTGTGCCTAAAGAGTGATTATTACCACACATGCACTTCATAATGTTGCTATCACAGATGCAAGACTTAGCAAAGTCATTAAAGGCTTGCTTTACTAGTCTATCTTCTAGTGAGTGAAAAGAGATGATGCATAAAATGCAGTCTTTTAAACCCTTAGCAGATTCTAATAAGGCCTTTAAGTTTTCTAACTCAGAGTTTACTTCTATGCGCAGGGCTTGATAGGCTAGCGTGCTTGCGTTAATCTTGCTTTTTGGACTTACTTTAAGGCATATCTCTTGTAAGTCAAAGCCATCTAGAATCTTTTTTGCCCTAGCTTCTAAGACTAAAGCTACTAGTTTTTTATACTCCCTTATCTCGCCATAATCCCTAAATATAGCTTCTAAGTCTAGCTTTGAGTAGTGGTTTAACACATAGCCTGCATCCATGTTTTGAGACTTATCCATACGCATATCAAGTAAGCCTCCTTTAAAACTAAAACCACGATCTATATTATCAAACTGATAAGAGCTTACGCCAATGTCTGCTAGCACGCCTTTTATCTCAGCCTTATGCTTGCTTATAAGACTAGGCAAGATTTCAGCAAAGTTGCCTTTAAGCGTGCTAAGTCGCGGCACATTTTGATTAAAACTTAAAGCGTCTTCATCTCTATCTATACCTATGATTTTTAGGTTTGGGTGAGCATCTAAAAGGGCTTTACTCATACCGCCAAAGCCTAGTGTACAGTCAACTAACAAGCCCTCTTTGAGTGGACTAAAAACTTCTAAGACTTGATTTAGCAAAACTGGTATATGGGGGCTATTTTCTAATGTATTAGGCATTTTGTTCTATAAACCTTTGTAAGATTAAGCTAGCTGCTAGGCTATCAAGCCTACCATCTTTTCTAGAGTTAGCGCGTGCTTTATGGTCTCTATCAAGGAGTAACTCGCTAGCTTCTTTTGAGCTTAAGTCTTCATTGATAAAGTAAACTTCGCCTTCAAAGTCTAACAAACTAGCAAAGTGCTTTATCCCCTTGCACATTCCTAAGTCACTAGGTAACCCTAAGACTAGAATCTTTGCTTGTTTTAGCGTAATAACTTCTTTTACTTTGCTAGCAGCCTCGTTTCTATTACGCCTTAAGACTGGCTCTAGTGGCAAGATAATACCTTCTATACACAAAGCTAAACCTATCCTTTTTAAGCCTACATCAAGGGCTAAGATAGGCAGTTTTAAAGAGCTAGGTTGCAAAGGGGTTTTACTTTATAGTCAGCAACTTTTAAAAAGCTTCCTTTAAGAGAGGAGCTTAAATCTTTTGAAGTTATGACTACTTTATTAAAGTACTCATCAAAGCCTATAGCTTCCTGAAAGCCTATAGCTTCTTTAAAGTCACTCGCGTCTTGAAAGCCAGTAGCTTCTTTAGTACTTTTTACACTTTCTATTAAAACGTTTAATGGCGTGCTTTTTTCTTTTAGAGCTAAGCGTTTTTGGTAGTTTTTCTCTCTTACTAAGTCTTGTATAAGATGAAGTCTAGCTTTAGATTCTATCTTAGGGACAAGCTCTAAGCTAGCTAGGTTAGTAGCTGACTTTGTGCCAGTTTTAGGAGAGTAGATAAAGGGGTGGATATGAGTAAGGGGAAGCTTTTCTAAGTTAGTTAAAGCTTCATTAAAGATCTCTTTGCTTTCTCCAACATGGCCTACTATATAGTCAGTACCCAAGAAAAAGCCAAGACGCTCTAACTCTAAAAATAGCTCTAAGTCATGCTCTACTGTATTTTTACGATTCATAATGCGCAGCATTTTTTCACTAGTGTGTTGTAAGGCTATGTGAAGGTGTCTTTCAAGCTTAGGATTACTTAAAACATCTATAAACTTAGAATCTATTTGAGAAGGCTCTAAGCTTCCTAGTCTTATGCGTTTTATGCCTTCTATACTAGCAAGGTCACTTATAAGCGTTGCTATATGAGTGCCTGTATCAAGTCCATAACTTCCTATATTAGTCCCAGTTAGTACTAGCTCTTTAACCCCACTTTTAGCTAGCAAGCTAGCTTGTTCTAGCAAAAAGTCATGCTTAAAGCTTCTAGCTACACCGCGAACATAGGGGATAATGCAGTAGCTACACTTAAAGTTGCAGCCTTCTTGAATCTTAATAAAGCCTTTTACCTTGCCTATCATGGCAGGAAGTAAAGTAGTATCTAGCTTTCTAGAGTTTGTGTCTAAAAAGATTCTATCTTTAGCAAGGATGGAATCTATATCTTCTTTATATGAGTGGGAAAAAACTGAAAAGGTGAGATTTTTATCATAAAGCTCTTTTCCTTGCATCTTAACGCCACAGCCTGTAAAAAGTACTTTTTTGCCTAACTCACTTTGAGTTCTAGCATAGCTTTTACACTCTTTATCAGCACGATTTGTCACAGTGCATGAGTTTAAAACTATGATATCTGCCTTGCTTTCATCTTGAGTTATATCATAGTTTTTAAGGCTACTCATCATCACTTGAGTATCATAGATATTACTTCTACAGCCAAAAGTTTTAAAAAAGACTTTTTTCCTAGTTTGAGAGCTTAAGTCATCCATAAAGTTTCTTTAAGCCTATATCTCATAGTAGCCTATATCTTTTACTTGCTTCCAGCCTGACATGACACCTCTGCCATTTTCTATATCATCTAGCTCTTTTATAAGATGTTTGATAGAAGGAGTAACTATAGCTACAAAGTAACCTTCTCTTAAGTTCCTTTGAGCTTTTGCATCATATAAGTAGCCTTGTGTTCCAGTATGCAAGCAAGCACTTTGAGTAGCTTCTAGCACTAGGTAAGATGCCTCTAGTCTAGCTCTTAAGACTTCTCTTAGATAGAAAGGATTATGCACATCATATGGATTTTTAGCTAGTCTATAAACAGTTTCTGCCAGGGAAGCTATCCTTGCTTCAAGCTCACTTTCTTGTAAAGGAAGATACTTGTTTATATGATACTTAGCTTGATTTGATATTTTTATAACATCAAGTGCGCTTAGTAAAACACCCATAGCCATACCAGCTTGAAGTAGTATAAATCCTGGAGTGATATTTACTAAAAAAGGCTCAGCTGGGTCAGCTAACACATCTTCATCACTCATAAAGTAGTCTTTAAGTATCACGCTAGTAGTAGCTGAACCTTCTAGTGCACTGTAGTGGATGTTTTCTTTTAGCCTCATAGTTTCTGGATCACAATAGATCACTCCCATCACGTTATGATTTTTATCTTTTAGGTTAAATATTACTCCTAAGTAGTGCCCATACTGCAAGTTTGACACCCAAGGAAGCGTTCCATTTAGCACGTAGCCTCCACTTACTTTTTTAGCACTTAAGTAATTATTTTCTATCTGTGCGTAACTTTTCATAGGATTAGAAAGCCCTGTGCCACCTAGCACTATGCCATTTTCTACTAGAGGTAAAAGCTTGTTTTTAAGCCCAAGATTCTGTGTGTTGTAAAGATACCATCCTAGAGTATCTTGACACCACACACAAAAGCCAGTAGTCATACACACTTTAGAGACAAAAGTCATATCTTCTATATTTTTATTAAGTCCATTTTGTTCTATATCATTTAGCCTATATACGCCAACTTTTCCCATGTTACGAAGTATAGATTCTGGATAGTATCCGTGTCTATCTATATTATCTACTTTTGGAGCTAGCTCTTTTTCTAAAATGGTATGTAGCATTTTTATTTTCCTTAAAGTTAAGATTTAAGATGCGAGGCTACGTGGAGTTAATCCACGTATTAAGGCTTACTATTTTGCAACTACATTTACTTTTCTCATTAAAGTATTAGCCACTGGAGACCATTTAACAGCGTGAGCTATTAAAGCATCTTGCTTTTCTTTACTAGCATTACTATCTAGTTTTACGTTAATTCTTACATCAGTAAAGCCTAGAGGTTTAGTTTCACTTAAATCCCCTGTTCCCCAAACTGCAGTTATATTTAAGTCACCTTCTAAGTCTAGCTCTAAAGAGTTGATTTCTATGCCTTCATTAACAGCATTTGCATGGATTCCAACTGCGATACAACTTCCAAGGGCTGCTAGGAGGGCTTCACTAGGATTTGGTGCAGTATCTTCACCTAAAAGTGTTGGAGGCTCATCAACGATATAAGGCGCTAGGTTTCTTATATAGTTTTCATGTCTAAATTTACCCTTAGCTACAGTTTTGCATTTTAAAGTTTTTATAACATCTGGATTAGCTTTGCCTTCTTTTGCTAGGGCTTCTAGTTTTGCTTTATCTATTGGTGAAAGTGTTGTACAAGAGTTTGCTTGCTTATTCATTATGAAGTCCTTTATTAGTTTAATAAACTTATCAAATTTCTTTGATATGTAATTCTATATCATTCTTTTAAATAGTGATGATTTTAAGGAGGCTATAAGCTATCTAGTTAAAAAAGTGTGCAAAAGAAAGGCTTTTTAAAACCTTCCTTTAAGATAAAGACTTATCTTTGTGTACTATAGCTCAGATAAGTTGCCCTTAAAGACGCCTATTAGAGTGCGCACGGATATATAGATGATGGCTAGGCTAAAGACTATTAAGAAAAGTAGGGCTAAGGCTTTTAACTCTATCTTATCTGGATAGTGGGCTGAAATCTTAAAAGCAGCTATTGCAAGGGCTGCTAGCGGGAAGGATATAGCCCACCATGAGAATCTAAAAGGACAGACATTTAAGTGAGAGACTATCTGAGGTAAAAGTACTATGAAAGTAAAGATGGCTATAGCATAAAGCACATCAGAAAAAAGATCTATGTGCATAGTTATCTCTATGTAGCTACTTACTGCAACCGCAAAAGGTGCCATTAATATCATACGAGTAGGTAAGATCTTAGAAGCTAAGTTACTATGAGTTATAAGGCGGTTCATGATAAAAACTATAACTGGGATTCCATAAAACATACCTACGCCAAAGGCAAAAACACTTAAGTCATGCCCCCATCTACTAGTATCAAAAAGATCTCCAAACTGCCTAAAGCCTAGAGGTATATCCAATAAACCAACTATAGGGATTATCCATGCTGGAGTGATATGTTCCATCTCTTGCTTTTTAGTAAGCCAGTAGTTCATGGTATATATGGCAAATAGCGTATGGCCAATAGCGCCTATAATCCAAACTATAAAAGCAAGCACATGGTTATAGTGGTAAATCACTATAGACATGATTAAAAGGGAGACAAAAAAGGTACCAAAGAAAGGCTTAGTAACCGGGTTTATCCACTCTTGTTTAAAGCTTTCAAAGCTAGTGGCTATCTTTAAAAAGTAGCAAATTATCAAAATCACAAGGCATATAGTTGCAATGATGCCTATAACAAATCCTATCCATTCTGGGATGGATGGAAACTCTATGCTAGCTAGATGCCAAGCTATAGCTATAGCCCCAAGTCCCATGATGCTTCCAAATAAGCTAACAGGTAGGTAGCTAAAAAGCCCCTTTTTGTCTTTTACTGGCTGCATGGCTGCTTTTATATCTGGGTCGTTATTTATCATACTTGCTGTATCTGAAGATGTCTTACTTGCATCCATTTGTCTATCTTTCCTTTCTTAATGTGCACTGTAAGAAGTTAGTGCATCTAAATTAATGCGTAACCTAAAGTAATACTTTTGCAATTCTAATAAAAATTAATATTCTTTAATCATAAATATTGCTACATAAAGTAAAAATTCTAGATTATCTCATCCAATCAAATAGATAAATATAAAATCTAGCTCTAGCTTTTAAGGCGACGCTCATAAGCTATATTTTACAAAAAGTAAGCTTTTAAACTTAAAATTTGTAGCTGCTAGAAAGCTTTAACTAGACTAAATTTAATAGTGTGCACGATAGCCACAGCCCTAATACATCATAAACTTAACGTGCTATAAAAGCTCGTATTTTGCTGCACTAAAAGAGGATAAAAGCAAAATAACATGACGCTTTATATAAGCTAGTTTAAGTTCTTAAGTTAGCTTTCAATCTTTAAGCTACTTTTAGCATTTTTTAATCTAGTTTCCATCTTTTGAAAAGGAGGCTACCCTGCCCTATTAATATAAAACCTAGTAAGCAAAATAATATAAAAGTACTTTTATACGCTTACGCCTAGCTTTGATGTAGTACTAAGATAAGTATGCTTATAGCAGTTAAGACTAAGATTCCAAGATTTAGAGCCTTCCACTCACGCTTTACAAGCTTAACTATGACATAGCTTATAAAGCCAAAGGCTAAGCCATTAGTTATAGAGTAAGTTAGTGGCATCATAACTACTGCAGCAAAGCCAGCGATATTAGCTGCGATATCATCAAAGCCTATCTTGCCTAACTCGCTAAACATCAAGATTCCAACCATGATAAGTACAGGATAGATAGCATTAGCCGGTAAGGCTTGAAAAAGCGGCATAAAGAAAAAAGTTGCTATAAAACAAAGCCCAGTAAAAACAGCAGCTAACCCAGTCCTGGCTCCCGCTTCTACACCACTTGCAGATTCTGCAAAAACTGTTATAGTTGAAAGACCACCTAGTGAGCCAAGGCAAGCGCCAAAAGAGTCAGCTTGCAGTGCCCTTTCAAGCTTTTTGGCTCCATCTTTTTTATCAAAAAGATGAGCTCTGTTTCCAACTCCACCTAAAGTTCCCAAAGAATCAAAAAGATGAGTTATGAAAAATATCACAATCACAGGCAAGAAGCTAAGCTTTAAAGCCCCTAAGATATCAAGCTTCAAAAATATCGGCATAGGGCTTGCTGGCAAAGAGACTATATGAGTAGGCATAGGGGCAAGATGAAAGATAAAAGCTATGATAGAAGTTATAGCAATGGCTAAGATAAAAGAAGCCTTTATCCTTAGTGCAAAAAGGATTATTACTATAACTAGTCCTATGATGCCAACTAGTGTGTGTTTATCACTTAGGTTTCCTAGTGTGATTAAAGTGCTATCGCTTTTTACTATGATACCCATTTGCTGTAAGCCAACAAAGGCTATAAAAAGGCCAATCCCCGCACTTATAGCACGCCTTAAGTCAACTGGTATGCTTTCTAGAATCCAGATTCTAAACTTTGTAAAAGAGAGGATAAAAAAAGCAAGGGCTGAGATAAAAACTATACCTAAGGCACTCTCCCATGGAATCTTAGCGCCTAGCACTAGGCCAAAAGTAAAGTAAGCATTAAGCCCCATGCCCACACTTAATCCTATGGGTGTATTAGACCAAAGGCCACTTATAATAGTAGTTATCATGGTAAAAAGTGCTGTTGCAGTTAGCAAGGCTTCAAAGGGAAGGCCTGCTTTTGACATTATGATAGCGTTAACTGGAACTATATAAAGCATGGTAAAAAAGGTTGTTAGACCTCCATTTAACTCCTGCTTTATGCTGGTATTATGAGCTTTAAGATTAAAAAGAGCCATGATTGCTAATTTATGAATCTAGTTTTTGTTTTAATAGTTTGTTTACCACGCTAGGATTTACCCCTTTTTGTTCTTTCATCACTTGACCTACAAAAAAGCCTAAGAGCTTATCTTTACCACCTTTGTACTCAGCGACTTTTTCAGGATTGTTAGCGATTATAGATTCTATAACTTTTAGTATGGCACCCTCATCACTCACTTGTGCTAGTCCCATATCTTTTATCAAAGCGTCTATATCAAGACTAGAATCTTCTAAAAGCCTATCAAGCACATCTTTTGCAGACTTAGCACTTATAGTGCTATCTTCTATCTTTTTAACTAAGTAGCTAAGCTTTTTAGAATCTAATGCTTCTAGTCCCCTTCCTTCTTTTAAACGCCCTAGTAACTCAACACCTAGCCACGTGCTGGCATTTTTTGGACTTACGCCTAAACTTAGCATGTTTTCAAAGTACTTATTAATTCCTATATCAGAGACTAAAAGCGAGCTTAACTCATCTTTTATACCCATCTCTACATAGCGTTTTCTTTTAGAATCTGGCAACTCAGGGATCTTCTTAGCCCTTTCCATCATCTCTTCATCTATGTGTACAGGGAGTAAATCAGGGTCTGGGAAGTATCTATAATCAGCGCTTTCTTCTTTGTTTCGCATAGATCTTGTAGTGCTGGAGTTAGTATCAAAAAGTCTAGTTTCTTGCACTACTTCACTTTTATAAGTTCCAGCTTCCCACGCCTCAGTTTGTCTTTCTACTTCATACTCTATGGCTTTGGCTATAAACTTAAAGCTATTTAGGTTTTTTATCTCTACTCTTGTATAAAGTTTAGAATCTCCTTTAGGGCGTATAGACACGTTAGCATCACATCTAAAGCTTCCTTCTTGCATGTTAGCATCACTTATCTCTAAAAACTGCACTATGCTTCTAAGCTTTTTAAGATAGCTTACAGCCTCACTTGCACTTCTTAAGTCTGGCTCGCTAACTATTTCTAAAAGTGGAGTACAAGCTCTGTTTAAGTCCACTTCTGAGAAACCATCTTCATGTATATTTTTACCTGCATCTTCTTCTAGGTGCGCACGGGTTATGCCTATAGTTTTTAGACCATCTTCAGTCTCTATATCAAGGTAGCCAAGCCCAACTACAGGAGTTTCAAACTGGCTTATTTGATAGGCTTTTGGAAGGTCAGGATAAAAGTAGTTTTTTCTAGCAAAAATTGAGTTGTTATTAATCTTAGCATTAATTGCATTTCCAAAAAGAAGAGCCTTAAAGAGTGCTTCTTTATTTAGCACAGGCAAGGCGCCTGGGAGCCCTAGGCAAGTTGGACATACGTTAGTGTTTGGCGCTTCTCCAAAGCTAGTAGCACAAGAGCAAAAGATTTTAGTTTTGGTGTTTAGCTGAACGTGTACTTCAAGTCCTATGATAGTTTCAAACACGTTATCTCCTTGTATAAAAGTTTATTAGCCGTTATATTACCGCTATTAAGGTTTTTTATGAAAGCCTTTTTACTGCTTTAAGTCATAAAACTTGTCCTTAAAGTCTCTCTTTTTAAAGACAAGCTTAAGGTAGCTTTAGTAAAGTTTGAAGCATTTTATTAAAGATTTGTATAAAGTTAGATTAAATGGCCTTTTAAGTGGGTGCTTTTACCTTGAGATAAGCAAGTAGTAAAAGCGTTGTTATAGCAGGTATTTTGTTCAAAAAAAAGTAAGGTTTAAGTAAAATATCTTATTGAATGATTAAGGCAAGGGGTTAAATATGGAGTTTATAGGTACTGTTATAGCTTTTTTGATAATCATAGGTATTATATTTATCCTTTCAGTCCTTTTGCTTATTGAGATTCTTAAAGTACTTACAAAAGATATCGACTTAAAAGATTCACAAGACTCACTAAAAAAAGAGAAGCAATATAGCCAATATACAAAGATAGATTCGTATAAAGAAAATACCTATATCACAAAGCCTGTTAATAAAAAACAAAACATCTACATACGAAAACAAAACATATCTAAGCCAAGAAAGATAATAAATTTTATTTTAAAAACTTTGAAGTATACATTTATAACATTCGTTATTATAATAGGATCAATGATGCTAATAAATATACTTGTAGTGGGATAAAGCTTTTATCTTTGTGTTAAAACCTACAGCAAGCTTGCTATTTTTTATGTAAAAGATGCAAGCTTACTTTTAGGCTTAGAAGTTTTAGGAGTCTTAGATGCTATAAACTTTAACCCCTTAAAAGACTTTAAGGCAAACACTGCAGTTTATGTTTTAGTAGAAGTAAAAAACCCTAGTTACTTAGAGCTAAAAAGAAAAACTACTTAAAGACTAATACTTTAAAATCTAAAAAAACATTAAGGCTAAATAATGGCAGTAACGCTAAGGATAAACGCAGATATAGATTCTTTAAGCAAAAGTCTAGGCCAAATTAGTAGACAAACTACCAGCCTAGGCGAAAAACTAAGTAAGAGCCTAGGTAAGGGTATAGCAGAGAGCACTAAAAATTTTAAGCTCTTCTCTCAAAACCTAAAAGACGATATAGCAAAGGGCGCTATCCCTTTACCAAAATTTCAAAAAGACTTAGGCATCTTGCAAGAAAAGATTAAAGATGCAACTCACACAAAATTAAGATTAGATACTAAGGAAGCTTTTAGATCCATCCTAGATATGAAGTATGAAATAGCAGGCGTAGTGGCTGGTTTTATAGCAGGAGTAAAAAAGCCTATAAGCGTAGCCATGGACTTTGAAAGTAGTTTTTCTAACATAAAAAAAGTAGTAGATTTTGATAGCAATAAAGAACTTAAAGCCTTTCAAGGAAAGATTTGGGAGCTAACTAAAAGTATACCCCTAGCTGCCAAAGATCTAACAGATATAGTAGCAAGTGGAGGACAGCTAGGGCTAGATAAAAATCTTCTTATCCCTTTTACTGAAACTGTAGCTAAGATGTCTACTGCCTTTGATTTAGGTACTAAAGAAGCAGGGGACAATATAGCAAAGCTTATGAATAACTTTAATATAGGTATAGCTGAAGTTACTAAACTAGGAGATGCAATTAATTATCTAGGAAACACTACAGCAGGAGCCCCTAAAGAAATAGTAGATACTCTAGGCAGGATAGCAGGGGTTGCTAAAACTATGAGGGTAACAGAGCTTCAAGCTACAGCTCTTGCTGGAGCATTCGCTAATATGAAAGTACCTAGTGATCAAGCAGGAACTGCTATAAATAAGATATTTACCACTTTAGGAGGACTAGCAAGTGGTAATGTCACTGGCAGCGTAAAACAAGCACTTAGTGCTATAAACTTAAGCGTAGAAGATGTTAATGAAGGTATGAAAACTAATCCTTTTGAAACTATAAGAAATGTTTTAAAATCCATATCAAAACTACCTAAAAGCCAACAAATAGGTGTCTTAAAAAACTTCTTTGGAGAAGAGGCAGCTCCAAAAATTGCTCTTATTACTTCTAACGTAGAAACCCTAGATAAGATAGTAAATGACTTAGCTAATGAAGGTAATTATACAGGCTCTATGCAAAAAGAGTTTGAAGCAGTTAGTGCAACTACTGCTAATTCATTACAATTAATGCGCAATGCCTTTGCAAGAGTAGGTAATGCAATAGGTACTACTTTACTACCACCTATAAATCTATTTTTTAAGACAGTAGCTACATTTACTAATGCATTTGGTGCATTGCTTGAAAGTTCTAGTTTTGTAAGATATGGACTTATAGCTCTAGGTGGGGCATTTGCATTACTTAAGATAAAAGCACTAGCAGCAAGGTTGGGAAGCTTTACTTTAACTAGTACCTTACATCCTTTAAGATTTGAACTACTTAAAGTCTTACCTGCTAGCTTTGTAGCTAGTAATGGCATTAATCTTTTAAGTAGAGAAACTTATAAAGCAGCACTAAATGCTTATGCTTATGATAAGTTTTTGCCATTTTTAGGTGGCTCTATGAGAAAGATGGGTAGGATGGCTCTTTGGGCTATAAACCCACTTAGTTATTTTAAACTTGCTATAGCAGCAGTTACTAGATCTATGGGTGTATTAAAAATAGCATTCCTTAGTAATCCTATAGGGTGGATAGCTTTAATCGTAGCAGGGGCTGCTGCTGCAATATTTTACTACTGGAAACCTATAAGTACCTTTTTTAAAGGTTTCTTTAAAGGTTTTAGTGAAGCTGCAAGACCTCTTATGCCACTACTAAAAGGTATATGGGATATGGTAAAGATAGTCTTTGCTCCTATAGCTTTAATCTTTAATGCCCTCTTTGGTAACTTACAAAAATCAACTGGAGCCTTAGAAGACTTTAGTAGCACAGGAGAAAGAGTAGGTAAGTTTGTAGGTGAAGTGTTTTCTAATCTTTTTGATTTTATAAGTGGCATCATAGGAAAGATAAGCGGCTTTTTTAATGATACAAGAAACTTTATAGCTAGTATAGGAGATAAATTAGGACTTAGTACTACAGTAGAGTTAAGTAAAACTAAGGCTCCACCAAAAGCAGCTGAACTACAAAACTTAGCAGTCAGTAAACCTGCTACAACTACTTCTACTAACTCTAGTGTTACTAATGCTAATACTATAACTATAGTTACAGGAGCTGATGCTAAAGAAGTAGTAAGAGCTGTAGCTACTTATAGTGATTAATGCAATTTAAGAAAAAACTTTTCCAAGTATGTACACAATAAGGGGAATACTTATAATAAATAGACAAATGCATTGCGCTGACCTAAGTGCCAGCCTTCCTGTCCTTGTGCCAACATCATTAAAGTCTTTCCATTGTAAAGGAGCGTTTTTATCTATAGGCATTTTTCTTTTTAGTTTTTGTTTTTTAGCGTAGTCATCTAAGCTTTTTTCAAAGGAGTTAAAACCATTAGCTATTTTTTCACCACCACCGTTTACAAAGAAAGCAAGTAGCTTAAAAATGCCACTAGTTAACATAACAAGTACAAGAAATACTACAGGACCGATTATCATATTAAACTCCTTTGCTTAGAATTTTAGTTTAACTCACTGCATTAAAACAAAATAGTTATAAATTGTCAATATATACACATAAAAACAAATGAAAAAACCTAATTTTTAAGCATTAAGCACTGCCTGCTTATACTAATTTAAAGATAAAACTATTTTTAAAACTTATTCACAGGAATCACATGTCAGATTTGTTTAGCTCTAATCCCCCATTCTTAATGCCGACTACATTAAAAGCACCTTTTGGCTGGGTAGGTGGCAAAAGTAAATTAGCTAAGGATGTGATAAAACTTATGCCTCCCCATCAAATTTATGTAGAAGTTTTCGCAGGGGCTTTAAGTGTGTTTTATGCTAAAGGCACGCCTAAATCTAATCCCATCTTAACGGGGGGGGGGGGGGTAAATCCTCCGCTTAAACAAGATAAATATAGCGAAATAGTAAATGATATTAATAGCGACTTAATTAACCTGCATACAGTTATCAAAACACGCCCCCGTGCTTTTAAAGCTAAGTTAGACTCTATGCTTTGTAGCCGCGAAATTTTTGAAGGTATAAAAAAAGGCTTGATAAGGCCTAAAGACAGCCTAGAAAAGGCAGTTTATTATTACTATTTAATAGTTTTTAGCTTTGCTAGCAAAGGGGGACATTTTGCATTAAATAAGGCTAGAAAACCTAAGAGTATCTATAAAGATTATAGCGTGTGGAGCGAACGCCTAAAAAGCGTAACTATAGAAAATATGGACTTTAAGGCATTAATCCCAAAGTATGATACGACTACTACTTTTTTCTACGCTGACCCGCCCTATGTAGGAACCGAGAACTATTATAAAACAAAAACAAGTTTTACAAAAGAAGAGCATATAGCCTTAGCAAATTTGCTTAAAAACATAAAGGGCAAATTTTTACTTAGCTACAATGACCATTCCTTAGTGCGTGAGCTATATGTTGGATTCAATATAATAGAAAGCAAAAATATAAGATATACTCTAAACATGCAAGCTAACAAATACACTAGTGAATTGTTTATCTTAAATTACAATCTGTAAAATAATTTTCATCTGGGGACAGAATGGGGACAGATTTTATTAAACTCCCTAGATAAGGGCTTTAAAAATGTAAAATAATAATCCCTCCTTGTCCGCCAGTATAAAATCCCCTTTAAACTTAATATAATCTTAAAAATCATACTTAGTCACTCTTAGCTACTTTCACGTCATCTCTTTTTTTCTTGCTTTTTCTCTTCAAAAGAAAAAACCATAAAGCCACTCTACCTACAGCTCCTAAAATTGCTCTTATTACTTCTAACGTAGAAACCCTAGATAAAATAGTAAATGACTTAGCTAATGAAAGTAACTACACAGGATCTATGCAAAAAGAGTTTGAAGCAGTTAGTGCAACTACTGCTAATTCAATACAACTGATGAAAAACTCTTTTACAAGGGTGGCTAACGCACTAGGCTCTACTTTATTACCTATAATAAGTGGTGTATCTAAGCTAATAGCGACTATGGCTAATGGCTTTGGTGCACTTTTAGAATCTATCCCTCCAGTAAGATATGCAGTAGTTGGTTTAGGCGCAGCATTTTTAATACTTAAAATAAAAGCACTAGCAGCAAGGTTGGGAAGCTTTACTTTAACTAGTACCTTACATCCTTTAAGATTTGAACTACTTAAAGTCTTACCTGCTAGCTTTGTAGCTAGTAATGGCATTAATCTTTTAAGTA
>NZ_MLAR01000023.1 GCF_002272925.1 Helicobacter sp. 13S00401-1
TAGTTTAAATTCACATAGTTACTAATATCAATTTATATAATTTTTAATCTAAAACTTATATAAACTTTAATTTCAAACTCATATAAATCTTAAGATCAACTTATACAATCCTTAGTTTTAACTTAAAGATAAGTCTTGATGAAAATGGGAGTTTTATTAACGCATCTACTAGGGCTAATGGCTCAGTTGCAGCCGGTGCTATAAGTGTAAATGACGCCCGTGCTGCTGGAAATTTAAACCTTTCTCTAGAAAGCCAGAAATTAGATTCAGCGATGCAGAATTTAGAAAACATAGTAGACAAAATATCCACTATTTCAGCACAAAGCTCAGTATTAACTCAAGTTGCTTCATCAAATCTTGGAACTATAAATAATGAGGTTACAAGGTCAATTAGAGATCTTGGGTTACAACTTCCAAATCTATCTTCAAAAAGAGGATATACAGCTCTTGAAATGACTGGTATGCTAACCACTCCATTATATGCGGGCTCATTAAAAAGCTACGATGGAGCAAATACTGATCTATTTACCCTTTCTAACTCTCTCAACACTCTTGTGAATGGACCTACCAAAGCTGATGGAACAAGTGATATAACCCAATCAGGTGGGAATAATCTTAACAATATAAGTAGTGCTTCCTTGCAACAAGCTATAAATCAGGTCAACTCCCAAATACAAGCAGTTACTCTTAATCTAGGAGTTTATGCAAATAATTCTAGTATGGCACCTGTTATAGCAGAACAACAAGCGGCTTATAGTGCACTTGCAACCACACTTAAAACATTACAAAATGCAGTGGTTACAAACTCAAATAATGTAGCGCAGTTAAGTCATGTTAAGCTTGGCAATATATTTTATTCTGGAGATGGAGTGACAAATGTTAATGATATAACAAAGTTAAATTCTATATCTGGCAACAATGGAGATAGAGAACTCCTTTTAAGGGTTAATCAAAGGAATCTTGTGCCGGCTTTACAAAGTGCTATAGCCGCTCAAAATAGCACACAAACCATAGATGGAATCATAAATGGAAATGCTGATGGACAAGCAGTAAAGACAAATATCACACCTAACTATACTTTAAATACTTACCCTATCAATAATGGTGCTAACACAACAACCACTACCACTGTGGCCCCACAACTAGGAGCTACACAAAGTGCTATAGATGCTGGTGCAAAAATTGATACCCCACAAGTTATAAATGATAATAATGGGCGTCCTGTAAAATCACTTAAACAAGCAGTAAAAGATGTTCAAGCTGCGAATGCAAAAGTGGAACAGACTTTGGCTGTAGTGTTAGCAACTCAAAACCAAGCAGTAGGAGCTGCTGCAAGAGAAGGGGCACGTCGTAACTCAGCACCTACCATCCTTCCTACAGCTAAGGCTGGATTAATAGCCTTCTTTGGTAAGCATCAATCTGTATCTGTAGAGTATCAATACTATTTTAGAAATACTAATCCATCTTTTACTAGTGGAGAAGTAACACTTAATTATGCTTATTACTTTGGTGGTAAGTAGGAAGTAACTAGAAACTAGAAACTAGAAACTAGAAACTAGAAACTAGAAACTAGATAGTAGATAGTAGATAGTAGATAGTAGATAGTAGATAGTAGATAGGTAAGTAGGTAAGTTAAGAGGTAGGAAGGTAAGAAGGTGAGAAGAAAGTAGAAAAGCTAAGTAGGTAGGTTTTGTATATTAAGATTTATATAATTTGTATAAGTTATATAAATCTTATAGCTCATATAATTCTTATGATTCTTATGACTTACGCAGTTCATATAATTTATATAATTCATATGATTTATATAACTTAACTATATAAGATTTATATAGTTAAGTTATATATTTAGTAAGTGCATTGGAATAGAGCTTATAAAGGTTTAGAATCTAGAGTCTTTAAGATTTAGAATCTAAATCTAAACCTAAATCTAACTTCATAAAGTTTAGAATCTAAGATTTAGATTCTAAACACAAAGCCTAATAAGTAAAACCTAAAGTTAGATTTCATTTTTTATCATAGGGACTTTTTAGCACTAAATCATAATACTTTCTAAAATAAACTAGTGCATAATAAATACTAAGACTAATATATCTTTAATATATAAAAATACAAACCAGTAAAAAGCAAGTAGTTTGTAAACGCAAAACATTAGCCTGCTGTGTTAGGGTTGTAAGGCTTTCTTGCGATGGCGTGGTAAGATAAACTTCGATATTTTTATACTTTGTTATAGGCTATATCAAGATAATGGACGGATTTACTCTATCTATGCAAGCTCTCTTAATATATAGCACGTAATGAAAAATAATACACTTAAGCAATGTTTGAATGTAGCAGTGAATGCAGTAGATTAAAAATCTAAGCCTTAATGTATAACTACATAGGCTTAGAAAAGGTAGGCACCTAAGGCTAGAGGCTAGCTTAGATATATCTTACATTAAAAGGCTGGGATAACTGAACCTTTAAATGTAGTCTCTATATACTCTTTTACATCTTGGCTTTGAAGGGCTGCTTTTAGTTTTAAGATAGCAGGATTATTAACCTCATCTTTTCTAACTACTAGCCAGTTTCCATAAGGTGAAGTTTTATCTTCTGCGATGATGGCATCTTTTGGCGCAAGGCCAGCTTCTAGGGCATAGTTTCCATTTATCACAGCTGCTGCTACGGCTGGATCTGATAGATTCTTAGGTAGGAGTGCAGCATCTATTGGCTGGATATGAAGTTTTTTAGGGTTTTCTACTATGTCATTTTCTGTAGATACTAGACTAGTTGGATCTTTAAGTTTTATAAGGTTGTGTGCTTGAAGTAGTAAAAGTGCGCGCCCTTCATTACTTGGGTCATTAGGCACAGCTATAGTTGAACCTTCTTTTAGTTCATCTAAGCTTTTTATCTTTTTAGAATAAAGTCCCATAGGCTCAACATGTATATCAGCTATGGCTACTAGGTTAAGATTACGCTCTTTGTTCATGATGTCAAGATACTGTTTAGTTTGAAAAAAGTTAGCATCAAGAGACTTGTCATTTAAACTAAGATTTGGTGTTACATAGTCAGTAAACTCAACTACTCGTAAGTCTATACCTTCTTTTTTAAGCTCTGGTTTAATGTGATTTAATATTTCAGCGTGTGGTATAGGTGTAGCACCAACCTTTAAAACTATCATCTTGTTAGAATCTGTGCTTGCTGTGCTATCTTTTGTGTGACTATTTTCATTACTGCACCCTAAAAATATAAACATGGCTATGGTTAAAAATGCAAAACTTAGTTTTTTCATAAACTCTCCTATCTGTTTTTTCTTAAGCGTTTAACTATAAAGTCACCTATTGACTGTATAAGCTGCACTAATATTATAATAAGCACTACAGAATATAGCAACATCTCAGTGTTATACTTATAGTAGCCCTCTCTCATAGCTAAGTCTCCTAGTCCACCAGCACCTAAGGCACCAGCCATAGCTGAGTAGCCAACTAGGTTTATGACAGTGACTACTACTGCATTGATTAAAGCTGGCATGCTTTCAGCTATCATCATTTTTATAATGGTAAATTTACTTGCACCTAAACTTTTACTAGCTTCAACTAATCCTTTATCAACCTCATCTAAAGCACTTTCAAAAAGCCTTGCTATAAAAGGAGTTGCACTTATAAAAAGAGAGATGATGGCTGCAGTTGAGCCTATGCTTGTGCCTATAACTAGCCTTGAAAGTGGTATAAGCAAGATAACTAGTATTATAAAAGGAAAAGATCTAACTACGTTTACTACGCTTCCTATGGTCTTGTTTAAAGAAAGCATAGGCTTTAACCCACCTTTTTTAGATATACATAAAAATACGCCTAATGGTAAGCCAAAGATAACTGATAGTATGCAAGAAAAAAAGACCATATAAAGCGTTTCAAAAAAGCTTTTAGCTAGCAAAAAAGCTTCTTGATTAGTAAAGATATATCTTAAAACTTCTATAAATATGGAATCTAAAAAACTTAAAACTATTTGCATCTTAATCTCTTATAACAGTGGATTCTGTAGGCTCTACATCAGTGCTTGGCGGGATTATCTTAGTGCACTTTTGTAAGTCTATAACATAGCCTTGAAGCTTGTCTTTACCAACAAAGCTTAATGATGTGCTTAGGAATCTAAAATCTTCTTTATTAACCCTTATTTCTTGGTTGTTAAAAGAGCATATTAAAGTACTTCCTCTTTCAAAGGCTAGCTGCATGTTTTGTACATGGGTGTCAAACTTGGATTGATTGATACTATAAGCTACTATGCCAG
The DNA here is from genome assembly GCF_002272925.1 of Helicobacter sp. 13S00401-1. Taxonomy (GTDB): domain Bacteria; phylum Campylobacterota; class Campylobacteria; order Campylobacterales; family Helicobacteraceae; genus Helicobacter_I. Next base: position 4,267 of record NZ_MLAR01000023.1, read on the forward strand.
CTATTATAATGATGATTATTACTAGGGCTATGATTTTCTTATATAACTTAGTGCTTTGATAATTATTAATGATGATATATAAAAACGCTACTGCAACTATGGCTAAAATAATTATAAAAACTAAGGTCATTGTGTCCTTTCTTTTACAAGAAGTTGATTTGAATGCAAGTGTCTAATGCAAGTGTCTTAAGACGCTTTAAAATGCTATGTAAAGCTTAGCTTTCGCCTCTAAGCTGATTAGTTATATCACCAGCTCCAAGACCCACTATAAAACCAGAATCTAAAGTTAAGATGATATTTTCTTTCTCATCTAATACTTCTAAGACTTCACCCTTGCGTCTAACTTTTGAAGCAAGGATTGGACAGTAGTCTTTAAAAATCTCTTTTAAATCTACATCAACTTTCTTCTCACTAGCTGCCCAAACAGGTAAGATAACTAAAGTATCAGCACACTTAAAGCAAGTCTTAAAGTCTTCTAGGTTGGCTAAAAGTCTTGAGTACTTATGAGGCTGAAAGATGGCTGTAACTTTAGCTTCTTTAAAAGGCATAGGATGTAAGTCTTTATAAAGTTCTATAGAATCTAAAGTTGCCCTTATCTCAGTTGGATGATGGGCGTAGTCATCTATAATGCAAGCTCTTTCCTGACTTATAGTTTGTAAGATATCAAAACGCTTTTTAGTGCCTCTAAACTTTTTAAGATTATAGATAAGCTTATCTAAATCTACTGGTTTATTTAGCTCTTCTAAAAAAGCTATGGAAGCTAGGAGGCTTAAAGCTGCATTTAATACAACATGAGATCCTAGCCCATAAACTGTGATGTCTTTTTTTACTATTTTAGATTCTAAGCCTAAAAAGCCCGTTTTAGATTCTAAGTCCATTATAAACTTAGTCACTGGCAAGTTTTCTTCAACTCCTGTGCTATCAAGCCCACAAAAGACATTCATCCCTATATCTTTAGCAGGGTTTAAAACTACGGTTCTAGTTGTGATTAATCCCTTATCTAAAAAGTCTTTACTTATCTTATCTTCAGAGTTAATCACTGCTACTTTAGCGCTATTCATAAACTCTAAGTAAGACTTTTTTAAAAGCTCGTAGTCATCTTCATAGCTTTCTAAATGCTCTGCTTCTATGTTAGTTACACAAGCTACTAGTGGGTTAGAGTGTAAGAAACTTCTATCGCTTTCATCAGCTTCAAAGATAAGCTCACTTCCTAAAACTTCTCTTACATTACTATTAAACTCCTTGCTTATAGCGCCTATCAAAGCAGAACACTCAGGGAGTATGGAAGCAAGCATGGCTGTAGTGCTTGACTTGCCGTGTGCCCCACACACGCTTAAAACATTTTTTTCTTGGAGGATGAAGTTTAGGGCATCTTTTCTTGAAAGCACGGGGATTTGCAATTTTTTAGCAGCAAGTATCTCACAGTTATCAGGCTTTATGATGGCTGAGTGGATAACAAGATCAAAGTTACTTTTTATAGCACTAGGGTTATGCGGGATGGTTATCTTTACTCCTTCTTCTTGCAAAGCTTTTGTTATCTTATTACTAGCTATATCACTCCCACTTATGGTGTGACCTTGGGCTCTAAGATAGATGCTAAGGGCTGAGATTCCTATACCGCCTATACCTATAAAATGTATCCTCATTTTTTACCTTTCATGTATTATCTACCTTTTATGTTATCACATGGATTTTCTGCGATAAACTCATCTCTATAGACTTTTATAGTTTTAAGCACAGAAGTAAGCACACTAACTTCTTGCGTTAAAGCTATCCTTACATAGTCACATCCCTGGGCATTTCTTCCTAGATAGCTACCTGGTAAGACTAAGATTCCATATTTTTCATAAAGTCCTTGAGTAAAACTTTCATCATTAAAAAGTAAAACTTTTTTTGAGTTAGTTATATGAACTTCATCGCAGTCTTGAATCTTAAGCCAAACATAAAATGTATAAGGTTCAACCTCACCAAAGATCTCTTTGGCTAAAACTAAATTTTTAGCAAACTTTTGCCTTATCTCTTCATGATAGCTAAACTCACGCCAAGCTATAGCACTAGCCTTTTGTAAGGGCAAAGGTATACTTGTGCCTACATAACTTCTATAAGTACTATAGTCTTTTAAGATGCTAGCATCTCCTGCTATATATCCACTTCTTAGGCCTGGTGCACTTGCAAGCTTTGAAAGTGAGTTTACAACTAAGATATTTTTAAAGCTAGTATTTCCAACAGCAAGACTAGCTTCAAGCAAACTTGCTGGCTTAGTATCAAGGTATATAGAACCATAACACTCATCATTAAGTAGTAAAAAGTCATATTTTAAAGCTAGCTTAACCCACTCTTTTAACTCTTCTAAACTTAGAGTTTTGCCAGTTGGATTATTAGGAGAGTTTAGTATAACTAAGTCCACTTGGGAGGCGATTTTTTCATCTAAGCTAGGAGTAAAGTTATTTTTTTCACTTAAATCCATTAAGTGGATATTAGCCTTTGAAGCAAGTGCTGCTCCTTCATAGATCTGGTAGAAAGGATTACAAAAGGCCATTAAAGGATTAGTTTTAGAAGCTAGAAAGAATTGAGGAAAGTTAAAAAGTACTTCTCTGCTTCCAAAAGAAGGTATTAACTCATCTTCTTTAAGTTCTATATGGAATCTATGCTTTATAAAAGCTAACTGGGCATCTACTAGTTCATCTATAGCTTTGTTCTTGGGGTAAAAGCTTATACCGCTTGCGTGCTGTGCCAGGGCGTCTATACTAGCTTTAGAGGCGCCAAAACTAGGCTCGCCTATACTTAGATTTAGCACATCTTTTGGTGGAGTGCAGCCCTCTAAAAGCTTTCTTAGTAAGTCAAAAGGGTAGGGATTAAAACGCAAGAGTTCTCCTTAAAATGATACATATTAGTAGGTGTATAAGATGTAAATTGTAATATATAATTTGGAACTTATACATTGGCTTGGAGATACTTTTGAATCATAAAGAAGAGATAATTAAAAGTTTAATAAATCATCAACTTAAAAAACCACTTTTAATGTTAGCACCTATGGCAGGCTATAGCGATCTTCCTTTTAGAAGTTTAGTTAAAAACTTTGGCGTAGATATAACAGTAAGTGAGATGATAAGTGTTAACGCCCTAGCTTATGCTAATGCTAAGACTTTAAAGATGACTGAGGCTTCTAAAGATGAAGTCCCTTTTAGCTTGCAGATTGCCGGGCATGACTTAGAAGTCATAAAAAAAGCACTAGAAAAGATAGAAGCACTAGAGCACGTAGATATCATAGACTTTAACTGCGGCTGCCCAGCTCCAAAAGTTACAACGCATGGCAATGGCTCTGCCCTTTTAAAAGACTTAGAATCTTTTGTAAAAATCTTACGCTTCATACGCGCTAACTCAAGCAAAAAACTCTTTAGTGTAAAAGTAAGGCTAGGTTTTGATAAAAAGATTCCCAAAGAGATAGCAGAGGCTATAAATGAAAGTGGAGTTGACTTTTGTGTAGTACACGCTAGGACTAAAGTAGATGCTTACAAAAAAGAAAGGATAGATTATGAAAGTCTAGCTTTGATGAAAGAGATAGTGCGTGTGCCTTTAGTTGCTAATGGCGAGATAAACACTTTAGAAGACTATAAAAAAGTTATAAGTTTAACTAAGGCTGATGGGGCCATGATAGGGCGTGGGGCTTTGAAGGCACCTTGGCTTTTTTATCAAATCAGAAATGATAGTTTTGAAGTCCCAGATTTAGTACTTAAAAATATAGTCTTAAAGCATTTTGAAGAGATGTATAGATTCTATGGAGATTTTGGCGTTATCATGTTTAGGAAGAATCTTCATGCTTATACTAAAGGCTTGCCAAATGCTAGTGAGTATAGAGACTTTGTAAATAGAACTAAAGACTATAAGATACTAAAAGATTCTATAGAATCTTTTTTTAATACCGCATTAAAACTAGAAGCGTGATAAAAAGGTGATAAGTATGCACAAGATAGTTTTTGCATTTCTCACTAGTCTAAGTTTAGGAGCCCTAGAAGCAAAGGCTTACTTTTTACTAGGCTATGGTACTAGTTTAAGCCCAGATGGCCTACTTGCTAATGTGCAAAATCAGATAGGTAAAGATAATATTAAAGGCGATATACAAAGTGCTAACTATAAAGGTGCTATTAATAACATTAATGACTTTTATGTAGGTGCACAGCTTGACTTAGATAAGGCTAAGATTTTTAACCTTAGAGGTTTAGTAAACTTTAGCTTTGCTAATAATGGCTACTTTCAAAACGCCACTAATAGAACTCATACTAAAGGTGCTACAGGCTACACACCAGCTAAAGCGCCAACAGTTAATAGTGACGGAACTACTACCTTTACTGAAGAGAAGTTTGCTAGCGTTCCTTTAACGCCAGATTCCTTACCTAAAAATATGTTTCTAGTTAACTACGGTGTAAGTGCAGACGCAGGTATAAACCTCCCTATAACTTATATACTTAATGCCTTTATTGCCAAACTACCAAAGCTTCCTCCTATCTTGATAGGGGCTTATGGTGGGCTAGGTTTTGAGTTTAGCTCTCTAAGCACAGGAGCTTTTGATCCTGGAGTTTATAACAACGTAGGAGTAGATAGTAAAGATAGCATCTATCTTGCTGGAGGTGACTTTTTAGTGCGATTTGGCGGGAGTGTTAGACTTGGGGAGAACTTAAGAGTTGATCTAGGGATAAAAGTGCCTTTTGCTGATATACAAGGGGAGCGCTACTATCAGTTCCCACTTGGTGAAACAGACACTTTTAAGCAGCAGATTCTAACTCAGAAGTTTTTGATTAAGCAGACGCCTTTTTGGCAAGTGAGTGTTAATGCACTTTTTTAGACAAACTATCTTAAAACTATCTTTTTTTAAAAGCTTTAAAGCACTTTCTTTACTTCTCCTAGTTAGTTTTGCTCTAGCTAGTACACCTACTAAGACCTCTTTTAACACACAAGAGATAAAGCCTAGTAAAGAAGTAAAAAAAGATTCTAGAGCCTACCTTTATACAAAGTGGCAAACCTCACTAGCCCTAATCCAAAAGGCTAAACATGTACATGCTAAGTACTTTCCTTATGCTAATCCAAACGCGCCAAAGGGAGGTACTTTAAAAAGCTATGGTCTAGGTGGTTTTGATAGTTTAAATATGTTTGTTCTAAAAGGTAATGGTGCTTCAGGATTAAACCTTATTTATGAAACACTTATGACTCAAAGTTTAGATGAGCCCTATGCTATCTATCCGCTAATCGCCAAAGAAGTAAGCATAGCTAGTGATTATTCAGGAGTTAGATTTAAGCTTGATCCTAGGGCTAAGTTTAGCGATGGTGTGCCTATAACTAGCGCTGATGTCAAGTTTAGTTTTGATACTTTAATCTCTAAAGGAAGTCCAGCTTATGCAAGATATTATGCAAGCATAGAAAAAGCAGTTATTATCAACAAATATGAAATTGAGTTTCTTTTTAAAACTACCAAAAATATAGAGCTTCCTTTAATCATCACAACCCTCCCCATCATCCCAAAGCACTACTATATGAAAGATGGAGTAAACACCTTTGGCGATAGTAATCTAACTATGCCTCTAGGAAGTGGTCCTTATATCTTAAAAAGCTATAGCCTTAACAAAAAGCTAGTTTATGAGAAAAATCCTAACTACTGGAGTGGGAATCTTCCTATCAACAAAGGATCTTATAACTTTAAGTACGTAGTTTTTGACTACTATAAAGATGACAGTATAGCCTTGCAAGGCTTTTTAAGTGGGAACTATGACTACAGGGTAGAATCAAGTGCCAAAAACTGGGCACTAGGCTATAAGGGCAAAAGCCTAAAAGAAAAAAAGTTTAGGATGCTAGAGATTAGACATTCACTAGGTGCAAGCATGCAAGGCTTTTTTATGAACACTAGAAAGCCGCTTTTAAAAGATATAGTTTTAAGAAAGGCCTTAACCTTAGCCTTTGACTTTAAGTGGAGTAATGAGAATCTTTTCTTTTCTCAGTATGTTAGGACAAAAAGCTACTTTGAAAACAGTATCTACTCAAGCCATGCTACTTCAACCTTGCCTAGTGGAGAAGAGCTAAAGCTTTTACTACCTTATAAAAATGAGCTACCAAAAGGCTTTTTTACTAAAGAAGTGGTGTTAAGTTTAGGTAAAAGACGAGCTAGCTTGCTAGCTGCACAAAAGATGCTTCATGATGCTGGATATAAGGTAAAAGACAACCAGCTTTATGCACCAGATGGACAAAAAGTAGAGCTTACCATGCTTTTAGATAGTCAGCTTTTTGAACGTGTAGTTTTACCCTACGCGCAAAATCTTAGAATACTAGGCATAAAGCTAAATGTAAGAGTAGTGGATGAAGCCCAGTATCAAAACTTGCTTAATGCTTTTGAGTATGACATGATAGTATCTAACATATGGCAAAGCCCTTATCCTGGCAGTGAGCAAAGCTACTACTTTGGAAGTGAGAGTGCAGATATAAAAGGATCTTCAAACTACTCAGGCATAAAAGATAAAGTAGTTGACGCACTTATAAAAAAGCTTGATGAAACTAGTAATCAAGACTTAAGGATAGATATATTAAGAGCTATGGATAGAGTTTTGATGTGGGGCTATTACGTCGTGCCTCACTACTATGGCCCCTTCTTTAGGATAGCTATATCTAATAATATAAAGACACCTAAAGTCTTTCCTAAATATGGTGTAAGTCCATATCTATGGTGGAGTGCGCATCCTAAAGAAAAGTTTGAAGAGCCAGACTATGAAGAAACAAAATAAAGGTGATAAATGAGAAAGATAACTTATACGCTTTTAGCAAGCCTTACTTTTTTAGGAGTTTTATACGCTGATAGTTTGGAATCTACAACAAAAGATTCCAAAACTTCACAAGATTCTATTTATAACAAATGGCAGATAGCTTCTAACTTCGCCAAAGATAGGGATAACTTTAAGCGTGATATCTATCTAGATACAAGCTATAACTTTGTTAAGTCAAGATCTAATCTATCTCTTTTTGGACTAGATGTAGGCTACATGCACAGAGTAAGAAAGGACTTACTTGTAAGTGGAGGATTTTTATATCTTAACTCTAGACTTGCATCCTTTCCTACAGCATGTGCTAGGCAGGAGCTTTGTGATGTTTTAGCCTTTCAAAGCAGTGCTTCTAGTAATGTTGCGACTAACACCTTTAATCTAACCTCACTTGGCTTTAATGTAGGCGCACTTTATAATATCAAAGGCTTTGATCTTAGCACTTACATAGCTTATCTTGGCTCACTTGCTAAAGACTTTGATAACATTCACGCTAAAGATTCTTATACTTTTAATCTCTCTGCAAGCTATCCTTACTACTTTTATAACTTTAGCTTTAGGCCTTATATTAGTTTAGATTCCATGCTTTTTAGTAGCTATGATGAAACTAGTCTTAAGCTTAATACTATCGCACTTATGTTTGATGTAGGGCTAAAGGGTGCTTATGTTTATGGTAGCACTTCCTACTTTGCTAACCTCTCATATAATGGCATCTATAATGGATATGGGCACGACTTAGACCTAGCTTTTAAAGGTAGCTCTTATATTACAAGCAGGCTTTATAATACGCCTACTATCTTGCCTCTAGTTTATAGTTATAATGACTTTTTAAGCCTAGAGCTAGGAGCACTAACTAAAAGTTATAAGAGCTTTTATGTAAGGGCTAGTCTTAAAGCAGACTATGGGATAGTGCTAGAGTATGTAGGTATAGGCGCTAATCTTACTTTGAACTATCAGTTTTAAGATTAGCTTCTAAAGCGCTTACTTGCCTTACAAACTAAGGCTAATCTTAGAATCTAAACTAGCTTTAGTGCATTAATCATACAAGTTGTACTTATAAAAGCCTTACAACCTTGACACAGTAGCCTAATGTTTTATATTTATAAACTACTTGCTTTTTACTGGTTTATAGAATCTTACTATTTATTATGCACTAGTTTGTTTTCTATGCACTAGTTTATTTTAGAAAGTATTATGATTTAGTACTACAAACTTTTTAAGATAAAAGAATTATTTTATACATAGGTAATTCTAATCTCTTCATATTATTAACTAAATCTTTATTCCAGCACTTTCTTTTTCTACTTTTTCTAACTTACATATTTTCTTTTAACCAAAGCGTAAGCTTCCTTGAAAACGAAGTTTCCTTAAAAAACAACGTAAGCACTACTGCTTACTTGCCCTGCTTTTTTGCACTACGAAACAAATAAAAATGCCTCTGGCTTAAAAAATTATAATTATTGAAAACTTTGTTATATATAGATAGCTGCCCATTAAAATGATGAAGCCTAACTTTAGGTTTTATTTATAGTTTCTAAATCTTAGATTCTATAAAGTTACAAAAGATTCATAAGACTTTTTAATAGCAAGACTATAACTAGAATTTCAATAGTGAGATTACAAAGAGTTTTTAAGAGTGATGCTATAAAGATTCTTTAATGTTTAGATTACAAAGATTGTTACTACAGTCTTTGTAGACTAAAATAGTCTAAATAGTCTTTATAACTATAGTCTTTGTGATTAATAATATTGTTTTTAGTTATTTGAAGAGTTTAGAATCTATTGTTTATTTAAGGTTTGGTTTCGTATTTAAAATTAATACTTACTTTTAGATTTTACTTTGTATTTAGAAGTATGTTTGTGTTTAGAATCTAAATCTTAGATTCTAAGTCTTAAAGACTTTAGATTCCAAACTTTCATAAAGATAAATCTAGAGTTAGTTTGAAAGTAGATTTAGGGATTTAGGATTTAGGATTCTAAGTCTTAAAGACTTTAGATTCTAAATCTTTTTAAACTCTACTTAAATACACTTACTAAATATATAACTTACTTACCTCTTTTTACTTCCTACTTACCACCAAAGTAATAAGCATAATTAAGTGTTACTTCTCCACTAGTAAAAGATGGATTAGTATTTCTAAAATAGTATTGATACTCTACAGATACAGATTGATGCTTACCAAAGAAAGCTATTAAACCAGCCTTAGCTGTAGGGAGGATAGTTGGAGTAGAGTTTTTGCGTGAGTTAGCAGCAGCTGCAGCAGCGGCTGCCCCATTAGCAACGTTTGCATTAATTGCTGCTTGCAATACTGCATCATCTACGGCTTTATTAGCAGCTTGTACATCGGCAACGGCTTGTTTAAGTGATTTAACTGCATTGCCTTGGGCATCTTTTATAGTATCAGAACTTACAGTGCTTGCTGTATATGTTTTTGTTCCTGTATTTGCGTTTGCATCAGTTCCAGTTGTTGTGTACTTAACCGCTAGTACCTTGCCAGCATTATCCTTAGCTGTTCCACCATTAATGATGCCATCTATAGTTTGAGCTGCATCTTGAGCATTTGTTACATTGTTGGTTAGTACTGTAACACTATTTTTTAGCAGATTTTGTAAGGTAGTTTTGTTTTGATTTGCATCTGTTGATGAAATATTATTTATAGCTGCAGCCAAAGCACTTTGTGCGCTTGTTCCAGTACCTATCGCAGTCGCTCCATATGGATTTAAATATACGGCATTGATCTTGTCAAGGCTTATATTTTTTGTTGCTTCTGTATTTGCCTTAACTGCATCACTTAATGCCTGCAATGTTGAGTTCAGTGCATCATAAGCAGCTTTTTGCTGTGCCAAAACTGTAGAGGTACCACTAATATTTGATAGAATGCTGCTCATCTTGTCTCTTTGTATATTTACAGCATTTATGGCATCTATTAACTGTGAGCTGCTTTGTTTAGCACTAGCTGATAAATCATTGCCATTACCATTAACTACAGTATTAAAGGTTTTAGCATAATCTGTCACATCTATATTATTTAATATGCCTAAAGTATCCATACGTGTTGGATTACTGTTGTTAAAAAACTCATTTCCTAAGTTACCTAGATCCATTGCTTTTCCTAGATTACCTCTCGCTTCTATTGATACATCATGACTATTAATATTTCCTTCCCAGACTTTTCGTATATTTCCTTGTGCAAGTAGTATGCTATTTGTGCCACTTCTGCTTAGAATTGTATTGCGCGCACTATCTAATGAAAGCTGATTGACTATGTTTTGCAAGTTTTGAATTGAGCTTTCTAGATTCCTAGAATCTTGGATTAAACTTGCTGCAGCAAGTGGATTTTGCAAAATCTCTCCAGCAACAGCTTGTATCCCCGTAGCACCGGCTGCAACTGAGCCATTAGCCCTAGTAGATGCGTTAATAAAACTCCCATTTTCATCAAGACTTATTTTTAAGTTAAAACTAAGGATTGTATAAGTTGATATTAAGAGTTTATACAAATTAAAACTTATGC
>NZ_MLAR01000050.1 GCF_002272925.1 Helicobacter sp. 13S00401-1
AGGAGAAGAAGGCTTAGTCTCAGTTATCATCCCTATTTATAATGTAGAAAAGTATCTTGAAGCTGCACTAGATTCTATACTTAATCAAACTTATAAAAACCTAGATATCATCTTAGTTATAGATGGTAGTAAAGATAAAAGCTTAGATATAGCCTTAGAGTATGCTAAAAAAGATAAGAGGATATTTGTAGTTAGCAAGCTTAATGGAGGCTTAAGCACAGCTAGGAATCTTGGCACTGAGCTAGTTAAAAATAGCTACTTAAGAAAGGCTCTAGAGACTAAAAAAGAATTGGAATCTAAAAGAAATTTAGAAACTAAAAAAGGCTTAGAATCTAAAAAATCTCTCCACACTAAAGAATCTAAAAAAGAAAAATATATAACTTTAGATTCTATAAATTTAGCTAATACAAATTATACTTATAGCCAGCCAGCCAGCCAGCCAGCCAGCCAGCCAGCCAGCCAGCCAGCCAGCCAGCCAGCCAG
>NZ_MLAR01000051.1 GCF_002272925.1 Helicobacter sp. 13S00401-1
AAGTGTATGTTTTATAGCTTGCCTCATTATAACATGTAGGATTTTAGGGGACTCTTATAACTTGTTTCCTTCTAAAGTTAGTATCTTTACAATTATAACATGTAGGATTTTAGGGGACTCTTATAACCTATTGCCTTCATAAAAGCACGGGTATGTGATTATAACATGTAGGATTTTAGGGGACTCTTATAACTAGTTGATAGGGCTAGGATAGTTAAAGACTATTATAACATGTAGGATTTTAGGGGACTCTTATAACTAGTTGATAGGGCTAGGATAGTTAAAGACTATTATAACATGTAGGATTTTAGGGGACTCTTATAACCAAAAAAAAATAAAAATCCACTAAAAAAAGATTATAACATGTAGGATTTTAGGGGACTCTTATAACTCTATAACTTCTAGACTAAAGTTTTCTACTATTATAACATGTAGGATTTTAGGGGACTCTTATAACCATTCAAAAAGCACAGTTGACTTAT
>NZ_MLAR01000024.1 GCF_002272925.1 Helicobacter sp. 13S00401-1
ATCTCTTAGTTCAATTAATTGAGGATTAGAAGGTAACTTAAGTATTCTCACACTTAAGTTACCTTCTTCTATAGTCTTAGCTACATTTAATGCTTCACTTACAGCTTCACTGTCTTTGGATAAAGAGGCTTTAGTTTTATCCATGACCTCATTAATAGCTAGTGCCATAAGCTTAAATTCATTTTTTAATTTTTTAGTTAAAGGATGCATTTCATCTATATTATTATGCTGCATGGCTTTAAAAAAATCTAAAAGATGATTTTTTATATAAGTGATAGAACCTACCACATAAAAATAAAATAAAAAGCTTATAGGTATGCTTATAACTAGAAAAACTATGAGGGCTATGATTCCAACTTTAAAAAATGAGCTTTCCATAGAGGTAACTATAGGCTCTGAGGCCTTGTCTATGGCTTGAGATACATTATCAACATAAACTCCAGTTGTTATCCACATATCATTAGTATTTGGTATTAGATAAGAAACTGAACGCTTAGGGGCAATGATAGTTTTGCCATTACCTATGGGTTTAGTGAAGTAAAACTCCACTATCTTGCCATTATTTAAAGCGGAGTTATGAAGCATTTGTATGAAAAGATTACCTTTTTCATCTCTTGCATTTCCCATATCACGACCTATAAAATCTTTTCTTATAGGATGGGCTATAGAAATAGTTCCTTGATAAGCGGAGTAATACCCACTCTTATCACTTTCAAATCTAAATTTCTCCATGGATTTTGCGATGATAGCTATTTGTTCTTTTTCAGGCAAGCCCTTTACTAACTCACCTAATATACTAGCAACACTATTAGTAGCAACTTGTAATTTATCATCTATGCCCGCATAGTATTGGTCAGAAAAGTTCTTTTCAAAAAGATGGATTTGAGCCCTGTTGTTAAAAAAGTATAACAAGGACATAAAACTGCATAATACAAAAAACATGATGGTAAACCCAACTAATCTTTTTTTCATAGATGACCTTTAATAAAAATAGTTACATATAACAAGAAAAAATAAAGCCTAGTGACAACTTAATGCAAAAAATAGCCAAGCTACCAAACATAGATGAGAATAAAGGTCAGGCTATAATTAACTTTTGAGCTATAAATGTTTTCTCATTTTTACAAAAAAAAAAAAACGACGCAAGCTTGAAGGCAAATAAGTATACATAAATTTAACATTTTGTATATATTAGCAATTTAAATTATAAGTATTACTACTATTAAATCTTACGCTTAAAACTATCGTATTTAATGGGCAGTATTACTTTTTCTTATAATCTTTGCAATCTTGTGTGTGATAAGCACTTAAGTTTTTTATTTCAAAATCTACTTTTATAAAATTAGTATCTTGTGGCAAGGGGGGAGAGGGGGCTTTATATTAGAGAAGTAGTCCCCTTGCCATAGTCCTCTCCGCATGCTTGTTTTGCTTACGCATAAAAACCAAAAGATAAAAAACAAATACTCTGTGCTTTGTTTTGTGCTGACAAAAATCGCAAGATAAGGAAGCAGTAGTGTTGAATGCATGATTTTTCAAGGAAACTTCGTTTTCTAGGAAGCTTGCACTTTCTAGGAAACTTAGGCTTTTGCAGGCTTGCAAGAGTGAGGGAGGGGATAAACTTTTTTTTATTAAAAAAACACACAAATAATAAATAATATAAAAAAGAAACTATTGGAATAAAGATTTAGTTAATAGTGCAAAGAGATTGAAGTTGCCTATATAAAAACGATGTTTTATAAAATGTTAAAGCTAAGATTGGAGTTAGGATAAAAAGTAATCCTAAAAAATATAAAAGTTTCTAAAAGCAAAGTACTTTTTAAAGTCTTTAATAGAATCTAGATTCTATTAAAGATAAGCCCTCCACTTAAAAAGCCTAGTTAAAGAAAGTCTTTTTTACTTAAAAAAGCTTTTCTGGAGCCATCTTAAGTATATCTTTCCAAAATCTTAGCCATATACTTGCATTAGGCAAGGAGTGATAGATCTTGTGTGTTTTTAGATCTAGCCAGTAGCAACTTTTTTTATCGCACTTTATTTGCATAGAGCTTTGCATCTGATCTATTATGTTTTCTTGTAGCTCATCTGCAAGACCTTTAGATCTAAAAAACATCATCGCTTCTGTGTTATAAAGCCATGATCTAGAATCTAGATTAAAACTTCCTACTATTGAAAGCTCATCATCTATAACTATATTCTTACTATGAAGTCCTGAGTAGATAGCTTGCTTGCCAAAGGGCTTTAATTTATAGCGAATCTGAGCTTTATTTTTCTTGTTTAAATACATAGATTCTAAGTAGTTGTACTCATAAACATTAGCCCCATCACGCACTAATTTATCTCTATATCTCTCCCAAAATGAGTAAACTGGGACCACATCTATACTAGCAAGTGAGTTTGTAAGTATGTTAAAGCTTATACCTCTATCTATTAGCCTTTTCCAAAGCTTTAAGTTTGCCTTGCCTGGGATTAAATAACCTGAAGAGATATAGACTGACTTTTTGGCTAGTTCAAGGTTAAGATTGATTAAATCAAGTATGGGCATCCTAGTATCAGCCAAAGGAGTATCTACTTTTGAAGGGTCATCAGCTACAAAGATACCTTTCCCAAAGTAAAAGTGCAATTTGTTGTTTAAGTAGTTGTTATAAAACTCCTCCAAGTCTTCTTCATAGATAGCTTGATCATCTTTGCTAAGCGGGTAGGGATTAGTAAGTTTTTTATGTTTAGGGGTTTTTTTAATAACTAAGTTTATAGGCACAGACTTATAAAAGTTCCAAAACTTATTAAAACTATCTTCAGCACTAAGGGCGACTTTTCCCATAAAAAGCACATCTGTGTCTGTGAAGTCATAGCTTGAGTTATCAAAGTAGTTATCGCCTATATTACGCCCACCAACTATGAAGGCTATATCATCTACTATAAAAAGCTTATTGTGCATGCGGCGATTGATACGCTTCATATCAAAAGGTAACTCTATACTAGCTCTTAATAAAGGCGATCTAAAGCGAAATGGGTTAAAAATCTTAACTTGTATATTTGGGTTTTCATTAAGCTTTAAAAGTGTGTTTAGGTTGCTTTTAAGGCCATTATCATCAACTAAGATTCTAATCTTTACTCCGCGATTAGCTGCTTTAATAAGCTCTGTGCTTAAAAGTCCTGAGCTCGTATCTTCATCAAATATATAAGTTTGTAAATCTATGCTTTTTTGGGCTAGCCTTATTAAAGCAGCCCTGTGAAGCAAAGCACTACTACCATCACTTATGACAAGGCCTGCATCTTTGCTTTCAAGTTCCTTGCTTATAGATTTACTTACTGGCAAAGAAAAATCTTGCTTTATAGAATCTGTTTTTTTTGCTTCATCTTTAGTTTCTAAAGTGCTTAGATCAAGTGGTGCATTAGGCACCTTAGATGTAAGATCTAGCGTCTTTGGAGGCATGTACTTATTGGGAAATCCACAAGCAGTTAAAAACATGGCTAAAAAAACACTAAAAATAAGTGTCTTTAAGCTAAAAAGTCTAAGACTACACATATAAGTTTTTGTACACTTTTAAGATCTACCCTTTCTTGTATGGAATGAGGATTATTAATAGTTGGGCCTATGCTAAGGGCTGTTATATCTTTTAGTCTTTCTTCTATGATTCCACATTCTAAGCCTGCGTGTATGCTTACTTCTTTAAAAGGAAGCCCCTCTTTTTCAAAGCTTAATTTTAGTTTTTCTAAGCTTAGTCTTTTTAGATTAGCTAGGGCTTCATCTTTTGGCTTGCTTTCCCAAGGTAAGTAGACATTGCTAATATCTATACTAGGGAAGGCTTTTTTAAGGGCTGTTATATTTTTATCTAAAAACTCTTTTGCATTAGCCCTGCCCATGAACTCTAGCTCTATGCCTTCATCCATGCTTTTTACTATAGAAAGATTAAGCGAGCTTAAAATGCCAGTTTGATTAGCCTCCAAAACACCTGTTTTTAAAGGCTTCAAACCTTCTAATAAATCACTTAGTTTAAATGCACCTTCTAGCTTACTATCATCTTCTTTTAGCGTAAAAGTCTTACTGCTATGACTAAGATTTTCCAAGCTTGCTTTATCTTTTGCTACATGTAAAGTTATACTTGCAAGAGAAGGGATGGCATTACGCCTATTTCCTGCAGATAAGTTAGAAAAGTAGACCTCTTTTAAATTAAGCTTTTTTAAAAACTCAAGCATATCTATAAACGCACTCTTATTAGTGCCTATGTCTATGCCGCTATGACCTCCTGGGCCTTGAAAACTTAAGGCAAAACTTTTTATCCCATTAAGTGAGCTTATATCTTGTTTATCTAACTTTAAGATAGTGCTTGCATCAAAGCCTCCAGCTGAGCTAGTAACCACTTCTCCTAATACTTCAGAATCTAGATTTAGCAAAAGTTTTGAGTGAACCTTTAAATCTAGCTTGCTAGCTCCTATAAAGCCTACTTCTTCATCATCAGTAAATAAGAACTCACAAGGAGTTTTTAAACTTATAAGATAAAGCATGATGCTTAAGCCTATGCCATTATCAGCTCCTAGTGAGCTATCTTTAGCTTTTAAAAACTCACCCTCTTTTTCTACTTTTATACTTGCACCTTCTGGTACTAAGACCATATCCATATGAGCTTGTAAGCAGACTTTTGGCGTAGTGCCTTTTAGGCTTGCTAGCAAGTTAGCACCATCACTTTGTATCTCATAGCCATTTTCTATGCAAAACTTAGTTATGAAGTCTTTTATCTTAGATGTATCAAAGCTAGGATGAGGAATCTTACAAAGGTCATAAAATATATCTAGTACTTTTTGAAGCTTATCCATAATTAATCCTTAAGTAGCAAAAGTTTAAGTGAGGGCTTAAAAGCTTTTTGTAAACAAGGCCTTATTAGCCTTGCCAAACTCAACTATTTTACCATGCAATCGTGCATAAAGTTGAGCTAGGCTTATATCAAAGTCATAAAGACTTTTAGCCTCTTTAAGGTCTTTTTTTAAAAAACTACTTGCAGATTCTACATCTTCACATTCATAGCCTATAAGTCCTAAAAGCTTTATGGTGTACTTATCTATGACAAGAGCTTCTCTTTTAAGTGCATAATTAAGCATAGCTAGGGCACTTTCACTGCCTATGCCTTTTTGTTCTATAAGCCAAGAGTAGTTTACTTCCTTGCTAAAAGTGCTAAAACTGCCAAAGTCTTCTTTTATGTTATTAACTAGTTTTAGTATACGAGGTGCTTTTTGATTATAAAAGCCTGCTGTTTTTATAAGCTCTGCTAAAAAGCTAACATCTAGTTCTAGTAAAGATTGCATACTTACTTCAGGGTTGCTATCATCTATGATGCCTCTTGAAGTTAGGTTTTCTAGGGCTTTTTTAGCATTAAAATAGTTGGTATTTTGGGCTAGTATGGAAGAAACTACTAGGGAAAATATGGGCTCATTAGGATTTAGCGCACCTTTTAGTTCTATGCCATTTTTTACCTCTAATGATCTAGTGCTTGGGTGCCACCAGCTATTATTATCTCCTACATAAATTCTTTGTTTTAAAAACTTTAAAAGCTCATAGCCACTACTTATATCTTCTAACTCCAACTTTTTTTATCTCCTAATCTAGTTTTTAGAAAGCAAAATATATTCAGTGTCTTTGTTGTACTTTGAATGTTTAGAATCTTCTAAAAGCTGTTTTAGTGACTTTTGGTCTATATAGCTTGTATCGATGTAGATTTTTTCAAACTTTTCTTTATTTAAGGCGCTAAAACACTGGGAATCTTTTTTTACTACAACTACGTTGTTGTTTTTAGATTCTTTCATAATTTTTATTTTGAGGTTTAGTTCTGTGTCAAAGTTTGAAGTAAAGATTAGATACTTTTTTACATACTTGTTTTGATGGTAGTAGTAGTATTTATAGGTTGATTGCTCATTTTGGGCTATGATTTTTGACTTATCTAGTTTTTTTATCATGTGTCCTAAAAAAGTCATCATACAGTAAGGCTCATTCATATTTTTAAAAAATATATTTTTTATACTCACACTTTCCATACCTAGCTGCCATATCCTGTTATCTAACTGGGTTGCTAGGACATTTAAACCTTCTTCTATCTTGGCTTTTAGTGCAGTTGTGGTTTGACTAAAGGCTTCTTCAAAGACTTTGAAATTTTTTTCTTTAAAGTCTTTAGTTAGATTTTCTAAGTTAGTTAGCGTTGAAGTTAGGGCATTAGTTTCATCATAGGACTTATTAAGCATGGTTTTTATCTTATTTATTCTTTCATTTAAGTCATTTTCCCCTACCTTAGATGCCATCCTATTTCTTAGAATCTTCATCTCTTGAGTGGAGGTTTTAACCTTATTTGAAAGCTGTAAGATTCTATCTCTTACACCACTAGCAGCGCGCAAAGCACCTAGGTAGTTATACTGATACTCCAAAAAACAATCTTCAAAAGCTTTTTGTATATTTATCTCATTTTTATGAAAGAAAACATAAGAGTACTCTAAAGTTGCCATCTTGTTTAAGTACTCTGCAAACATATCCATGCTTAATTTCTTATCAGTAAAGACTAAATAATCAAGGGCTTTATCTAAAAAGCGCTTACAGATTCTATAGTTGATTAATGGAGCTAGCTTTTCTTTATCTACTGTTTTTAAAAAAGCCACGCTTTGAAGCTCTACAGCAAAGTAGTTTTTTATACACTCTTGAACGCTTGTGTTTACTTCTAGAGTTTTTATCTTAAGGTAGTTAGTTTTTGCATAGATTTTTTGGGCGATTTGCGCTCTTGCTTCGTTTTCTTTATTTTTTAACTCTTCATCAGTTTTAGTCTTCCAAAAATCTATCTCTTTGATTAGGGAATCTTCACTAAAGTGTTGATAAGCAGAAGCTTTAGCATCAGTTATAATATAGCCATTTTCATTAACCCTAAACTCTACATACATCCCAACTGTTGGGCGACTTCTTGGGTCATGCCAGCTCTCTTTTCTTAGTTCAAAGATCTTTTTTGAAGCATTTATGATCACGCCTGAACTTGTCGTAGCTGAATATTTTAATATTTTCCCGTGCATAACTTCCTCTTAATCATATAATGTTAAAGTCTTTAGGCCTACCTCAAAATACTGACTTTTTCAAAGATAGTGTCTTTATCTGACTACGACTTTGAACAAACCGATAAGATATAATTTTAGCTTAAAAATTAAATCTAACTAATTATTCAAGGATTCACCATCAAAAAGTTATATGCTTTAATATTGATAGCTTGTGTCATCATCTTTCTTTGGATTTCTACCATCATAGGAACTAATGTAGAAGAAGGACTTAGCCATGATAATATAGGCAGCTTTGGGAGTGACTTTGCAAGTTTTAATCTATCATTATTTGGCTATCTAGCTTATATATATCTTCCCTTACTGCTTTATCCACTTTTTAGAATCTATAAAAATAGTAGCTATTCTTTTAGAAAAGTTGAACTAACTCTTGGCTACTTGGTGCTTTTTGTAAGTTTGCTTATCTTGCAAGCAGTAAGCTTTAAAAAAGGTGATCTTGCCTTAAGTGTTGTGCATTATCTTTTACCTTATATAGGTCTTTTTGGTATAGTTATAGCCTGTATTTTTGGTCTTTTAATATCTTATGTGCTTATATCTGCTAGAGGATTTTTTATACTTTCAAGTTTAGTTTCAAAAGCATTTCATAAGATAGCTTTGTGGTTAGGAAGTGTAAGAAAGCTTTTAGCTACTAGTTTTTCTAGCTTTTCAGACTTTTCTTTTGGTGGCTTTTTTACTAGTGCTTTTAGTAGAAAAAAAAGTGCTTTTGTGCATGAAGAAGGCTTAAAAGAAGAAGACTTACAAAGCTTTTCTAGTTTTAAAGAAGAAGATTCTAATAAAAACCATAGTTTTGAAGAGCCTTACAGACAAGAAAATATAGAATCTAAAGAAGATAAAAGCCTTAAAAAATCTTTTAGCATGTCTTTTTTAAGACCTATGAAAGAAGATAATAGATATGAGAGTGAAGGTTTTTTAGTTAGAAAGATAGAAACTACTTCCTTGCCAAAAACTAAGTTAAATCTTTCTCCTTTAAAGATAGACTATGAGCCACGCACTACTGATAATCTAGGAAGCCAAGATGAAAAAGTCTTGCATGCTTTAAGTGATATGAGCTCTCCTTATCCTTATGAAGATTTTACTCCAGTGATAGAAGAAGAAAAAGACAAAGAAGGCTTAGTTACTTTCATACCTAAACCCTTAAAAATAGAAAGCAGTATTAGCAGCCAAGAAGATAGGCTAGATGGAAAAGATAGCTTAGATGAAGATAAAGTAAAAACTAAAGACTTTAGCTTAGAAGAGACTTTAAATGAAGCTAGGGCTTTGAAAGAAGCGCTTTTAGAAAGACAAGATGCAGACTTAGAAGAACTAAAAAACTTAGAAGCTAGCAAAAAAGAGCAAGCTTTAAGCGATGTAAAAGCGCCTAAAGTAGAAACAGACTTATCTACTTTAAAAACAAAAAAAGATGTTGTAACTAAAGAATCTAAAAACCTAGAAGGTAGTACTACTTATGAAGATACTTTTAGTGCTAGTAAGCACAAGCAAGATTATTTTAAAAGTGCTAACTCTAGCCTTAAAATAGAAACTAAACAAAGCATGCAAACTAAAGAAGTAAGTAAAGATATGGATACTAAAAAAGATGAGCATGAAGCCTTAAAAGATTCTACTTCTAATCTTAAAAATCCAGAATCTAAAAGCCAAGCTATGCCAGCAGTAGTTACTTCACTAAGTGAAAATGAAAGCTTTATAAAAGATGCTAAAGATGGCGCAAGCTTAAAAAACATAGGCTACAAACTCCCACCTTTAAGCTTACTACAAGAGCCTAAGTTTATGGACGCTGATATTAATGAACAAGAAATAGATTCTAAGATTAGAGATCTTATAAGTAAGCTTAGCGTGTTTAAGATTAGAGGTGATGTAGTTAGGGTTTACTCAGGACCAGTTGTAACTACTTTTGAGTTTAGGCCAGACCCAGATATAAAAGTGACTAAGATTTTAAGCCTTCAAGATGACTTAGCTATGACTCTAAAGGCTAAGTCTTTGCGTATGCAAGCGCCAATACCTGGCAAAGATGTAGTAGGTATAGAGATACCAAATAGCGTGGTACAAACCATCTATCTAAAAGAGATACTAGAAAGCAAAGCCTACAAAGAAAGCAAAGGCGCACTAACTGTTGCCCTAGGAAAAGACATAGTTGGGAATCCTTTTATCGCTAACTTAGAAAAGCTGCCTCACTTGCTAGTTGCAGGAACTACAGGGAGTGGTAAAAGTGTAGGAGTTAGTTCAATAATCATCTCTTTGCTTTATAGAAATAGCCCAGATAACTTAAAGTTTATAATGATAGATCCTAAAAAAGTAGAGTTTGAACCTTATGAAGATATACCCCATCTAATAACACCTATCATAAATAACCCAGAAAAAGCTGTCCTTGCCCTAGCAGCAGCTACTAGAGAGATGGATAAGCGCTATGACGCACTAGCTAAGCTAAAGTGTAAAAACATAGCAAGCTTTAATGAAAAATCAGATTCCAAAATGCCTTTTTTAGTAATCGTAATAGATGAGTTAGCAGACTTAATAATGACAGGTGGCAAAGATGTTGAATTTAGCATAGCTCGTATAGCTCAGATGGGCAGGGCTTGTGGCATGCACTTAATAGTTGCTACTCAAAGAAGTAGTACTGATGTAGTAACTGGCCTTATAAAAACTAATCTCCCTTCAAGGATAAGCTATAAAGTAGGTAATAGGATAGATTCTAAAGTCATACTTGATGCTTTTGGAGCTGAGCGACTACTTGGTAATGGAGATGGGCTTTTTACACCACCTGGAGGTGGCCTAGTTAGAATCCACGCTCCTTGGATAAGCGAAAAAGAGATAGAAGATATCATCAACTATATAAAAGATGAAAGAGAAGTGGTTTATGATGATGACTTTTTAGGGGAAGATAAGGCTAGTCAAAATGTAGCTGTGGATAGATTTACAGATCCTGAAGGTGAAAAGCTTTTAGAAGCGGCCAAAGAAGTTATCCTTAGCGAAGGTAAGACTTCCATAAGTTTTGTACAAAGGCGCTTAGGCATAGGATATAACAAAGCAGCTTCACTTATGGAAGCCTTAGAAGCTCAAGGTTTTCTCTCATCTCCAAACTCAAAAAATGAAAGAAGTATTTTATAGTTTTAAGATAGATAGCATTAGCTTTTATAAACATCTGCATCTAGAAGCTATTTTAAAACTTAAGCTAAATACCTCATTAAAGCACTACTTAAAGCTAGGTTTTATTTAGATGTAAATTTAATATTATGGTGTTTAAAGATACACTAGGCTAGGTTTCTAATAAGCTTTTGTTAAAAGCTTATTAAGGCTTTGCTAGGTTTTTTAGTATAGTTTTTTTAGCAAGAACTTTGGGCTATCTTTGTGTTTTTATAGAAGTGATTGAAATTAGCAAATAAAGTCTATAAGGTAAGTTTTAAAAGCAACATGAGAAAGTATTAAAAAGTTAGGTGAGTATTGAAAAGATTAAAAGCATATTTTAAAGATTAAAAAGCTAAGTTAGATTCTATGGAATCTAACCTATTATTTTACAAACCTTGCAGGGCCTATCTTGAAAGATAGGCGCTTTGAAGCTTTGTGTAGGATAAAAATAGTTTTTATAGTTTATCAGCGTTGTGAGATAGATAGTCTTTTACACCATCAGTTGTAGCTTTCATACCTTTATCACCTTTATGCCATCCAGCTGGGCAAACTTCACCATTTTGCTCAAAGAATACTAGTGCATCTGCCATTCTTAGCATTTCATCCATGTTTCTTCCTAGTGGTAGGTCGTTAATTACAGCGTGTCTTACAACTTGGTTTTTATCTATTAAGAAAGATCCTCTTAAAGCTACAGCACCATTTAATAGTACATCATAGTCTCTTGAGATTTGTTTTGTGATATCAGATACCATAGGGAAGCTTACATTTCCTATACCACCTTGATTAACTGGAGTGTTTTTCCATGCAAAGTGAACTACATCTGAATCTATAGAAACACCTATAACAGTGAATCCTTTTTCAGCGAAGTCTTTTACTCTTTTATCCATAGCTATGATTTCTGAAGGACATACGAAAGTAAAGTCTTTTGGCCAGAAAAATAGCACTGCGCCTTCTTTGCCTAGGTTTTTGCTTAATTCGAAATCTTCTACTATTTGATTGTTTCCTAAAACTGCAGGTGCTTTGAAATCTGGTGCTCTTCTTGTTACTAACATTAAGAATCTCCTATTTATTTAATTTATTGTGTTTGATAACAAATAAATATTATCATTTGCGTAGTCTATCCTATAAATTTTAACAGTCTTTATTTTGTGTTGTTTTTTTGTGTTAGAATTACGTAAATCTTAAAACACGATATGAGTTTTTAAAAAAGGTAATACATGAAAAACAACTTTATTTTTACATCAGAGTCCGTAACAGAAGGTCATCCAGATAAGATGGCAGACCAAATAAGTGATGCCATATTAGACTACATCATAGACAAAGATAAGAGTGCAAGAGTGGCTTGTGAAACCCTAGTGTCTAATGGTTTTTGCGTTATAGCAGGTGAGTTGAAAACTTCAGTTTATGCTCCTATGCAAGAAATCGCGCGTGATACTATAAGAAAGATAGGTTATACAGATGCACTTTATGGTTTTGATTATAGGAGTGCTGCTGTGTTAAATGGTATAGGTGAACAAAGCCCAGATATTAATCAAGGTGTTGATAGAAAAGATGGCGAGATAGGAGCTGGAGATCAAGGTCTTATGTTTGGATATGCATGCCAGGAAACCGATACTTTAATGCCTCTTCCTATATGGCTAAGTCACAAACTTACTCAAGGTCTTGCAGAGGCTAGAAAAAGTGGGCTTTTACCCTTTCTTAGACCTGATGGCAAGTCTCAAGTTACAGTTAAGTATGAAGATGGCGTGCCAGTAAGTATAGATACTATAGTTATCTCTACCCAACATCATCCTGATACTAATCAAACCCATTTAAAAGATGCCGTTATAGAAGAGATAGTTCAAAAAGTCCTTCCTGCAAAATATATGAAAGATGATATCAAGTATCATATAAACCCAACTGGAAAGTTTGTCATAGGCGGTCCACAAGGTGATGCAGGACTAACTGGTAGAAAGATCATTGTTGATACTTATGGTGGTAGCTGCCCTCATGGAGGTGGTGCTTTTAGTGGAAAAGATCCTAGCAAGGTGGATAGAAGTGCAGCTTATGCTGCGCGTTATGTTGCTAAAAATCTAGTTGCTAGTGGAGCTTGCTCTAAAGCTACAGTACAACTTGCTTATGCTATAGGTGTAGTTGAGCCAATAAGCATTTATGTAGAAACTCATGGCACTTCAAAAATACCACGTGAAAAGCTAATTGAATGCATAAAGGCTAACTTTAAACTAACTCCTAAAGGCATCATAGAAAGTCTAGACTTACTACGCCCAATCTATGCTAAAACTGCAAGTTATGGTCACTTTGGACGTGAGCTACCTGAGTTTACGTGGGAGAAAACTGATAAGGTTGAAGCTATAAGAGACTACTTAGGTATCAAGTAGAGTTTTTTTAGATTCCATAAAAGTCACTTCTTTTTTAGAAGTGACACATGTCTTGAAGTTATTTTTTACTTCAGTTTATTTTTAATATCACTTCTTTTAGCGCTTTTATCCACCTTTTAAAAGTTTAATTTTTTATATCTTTTATCCCTAGCACTATCTCATTTTTATTTAGCAAATAATCTAGATTGATGTGTATATTTTGCTAAAAAGTATAAAAAAGTTTACGTTTTTGGACCTTTACCTAGAATTATGCACAATCTGTTTTTTTTTTTTTTGACTTTTACCCATAAAATCTATAAATAATAGATAAGGTATTTTTACAAAAGTACTCAAAAAATGTGTTGAAGGTAGGAGTTGTTTATGAAATTAAAACTTATGACGTTTATGTCTTTTATATTTATAGTATTTATAGTTGTTTTTGTACTATTTTTCTTTAATAATAGGTATCAAATTGAGCTATTTGAAAATGGTTTTGTTAAGACTTACTATGCAAATACTTATAAGACGCTAGAAACTTCTACAGATTCTATGGCAGCTTCTTTGGGGGCCTTAGTTAAAGGTATGGATGAAGCAGACCAGATAAAAGTTATAAAAAGAGCGATTAATGACTATAGATTTGGCCCAAACAAAGATGGATACTACTTTGTAGCCAAAGGAACTATCTTACTAGTACACCCTGAAAAAAAGCTAGTTGGCACAGATGTCGGTAATATCCAAGATCCTAATGGGACCTACTTATTCCAAAAACTAGATGAAGCTGCTTTAAAGGGTGGAGGTATAGTTAGTTATATGTGGCCAAAACCAGGGCATGATGGCGTAAGTAAGCCAACTCCTAAAAACTCTTATGCCACTTTAATCCCTAACACTAATGGTATGTATATCTCAACAGGAGTTTATACAGATGACCTTAAGTCTAGCACTGATGCACTAACTGCTCCCATCAAATCCAAAATGCTTTATTCTTTTTGGACTAATCTAATCATTACTTTTATTATCCTTTTAGTATGTTCACTAATAGCAGGACTAATCTTTTATAAATACATAGTAGGTTCTATAACTTATATTAAAGATTCTCTAACTAACTTCTTTACTTCTTTAAGTAAGAATGAAATAACTAATATGAAGCTATTAGATAAAAAACTAAAAGATGAATTTAAAACTATGGCTAATGTAATAAACTCTAATATTACTAATATACAACTCTCTTTATCCAAAGACAGTGAAGCTGTAAGTGAAGCATTAAATGTAGCTAAGACTATAGAAGAAGGTAACTTAAGTGTGAGAATACTTAAGTTACCTTCTAATCCTCAATTAATTGAACTAAGAGAT
>NZ_MLAR01000025.1 GCF_002272925.1 Helicobacter sp. 13S00401-1
ACCATCTATAACTAAGATGATATCTAGGTTTTTATAAGTTTGATTAAGTATAGAATCTAGTGCAGCTTCAAGATACTTTTCTACATTATAAATAGGGATGATAACTGAGACTAAGCCTTCTTCTCCTAGGATATCCATAATCCCCTCTCCCATCATTAAACTAAAGCTTTTATCTAAGCTAAGACTTTTGCAAAAAAAGCCTCTAAGCTATCCATGTAATAATGTAAAAGCGTGTCATCTTTACCTTCAAGTAAGATCCTAAGTTTAGATTCTGTACCTGAGTAGCGTATAAGATGTCTTATCTCTTTAGATTCTATCTCGCTAAGCCTATCTTTTAAACCCTCTATCTTATCAAGTGGGATCTTTTTGCTAACTGGTATATTTTTTAGAATCTGAGGATATAAAGAAAAAGGATTTAACACAACGTGTGCTTTTTGCTTACTATCTAAGACCATGGCCATAACCTGCAAAGCACATATTAGCCCATCCCCACTTTGAGAAAAATCACCAAATATCACATGCCCACTTTGCTCCCCTCCAAAGTTTAAATCATCTTCTTTCATAGCTTGAAGCACGTACTTATCGCCTACATTAGAAGAGATCACATCTATATTGTGAGTTCTTAAAAAGTCTTTTAAGGCAAGATTGCTCATTATAGTTGCTACTATGGCATCATTTTTAAGCATATTTTTAGACTTTAGATAAAGACCTAAAGCACCTATTAATTTATCACCATGAACTACATTGCCTAAATCATCAACTACTACTAATCTATCAGCATCTCCATCTAAACCAAATCCTATATCTGCTCTAAGATATCTTACTTTTTGACTTAGCTCATAAGGATGCATTGCCCCACAAGATTCATTAATGTTATAGCCATTAGGATGATCATTTACTACTATCACATCAGCTCCTAACTCGCTAAAAACTAAAGGGGCTACTTTATAAGCTGCACCATTAGCACAGTCTACTACTATACGCAAGCCTTGAAGTGTTAGGTGTTTTGGAAAGGAGTTTTTTATATGAACTACATAGCGCCCTACTACGTCATCTATACGCTTTGAATAGCCTATCTCTTTATCAGTTTTAGAATACTTTAATAGCTCGCTATGATAGATCTCTTCTATCTTTTCTTCCTTATCTTCATCAAGCTTAAAACCACTAGAGTTAAAAAACTTGATTCCATTATCTTCAAAAGGATTATGACTTGCACTTATCATGATGCCTGCATCACAACGTAAATCTTGAGTTAGAAAAGATATAGCTGGTGTTGGTATAGGGCCAGTTTGTATAACATCAAAACCAACTGCTGTAAGACCACTAACTAGGGCGTTTTCTATCATATATCCGCTTTTTCTAGTGTCTTTACCAACTATAATCTTATTAGTAGACTTTGAAGTTTGCTGGAAGTAAACACCTGCTGCCATACCTAGCTTTAAAACACTTAGTGCGTTTATATCCCTTCCTGCCTTGCCTCTAACTCCATCTGTCCCAAAAATCTTCATAGCTTTTACCTTAGTTGTTAAGTTTCAAAATTCTATCATATTGTGCTACAATCAAGGCTTTTAAACTTTGAAATAACAAGGACTTAGTAATGGCTAATCATGAATCTGCAAAAAAGAGAATCAGACAAACAGAAAAACGTACTATTAGAAACAGATACTACAGAACACGTATCAAAAACATCCTAAGAAACACTAGAGAAGCTATAGCAAGTGGCGACTTAACTAAAGCAAATGACGCTTTTAAGATAGCTAATAAAGAGCTTCATAAGTTTGTAAGCAAAGGTGTTGTTAAGAAAAACACAGTTTCTAGAAAAGTATCTCGCCTAAACGCTGCTATTAAAAAAATAGCCCAAACAAACTAAACCACCATTTAACTACTATATGTTTATAGACAAACTAAAGCCAATTATTGCTAGGAGCAAAGAAGTTGAAAACCTCCTAAGCGATCCTTCTGTGCTAAATGATATAGAGCGTCTAACTGCTTTAAGCAAAGAAAAAAGCGAGCTAGAAGAGATAGCTACTAAGGCAACTAACTACTTAAAAGTACTACAAGACTTAGAATCTTCAAAAGCCCTCTTAGAAGATCCATCTTTAGCTGAGCTTGCAAAAGAAGAGATAAAAGACTTAGAATCTCAAATCGATACTTTAGAAAAAGACATAAGACTACTGCTTATACCAAAAGATCCAAACGATTCTAAGAATATATACTTAGAGATTAGGGCTGGTACTGGTGGAGATGAAGCTGGAATCTTTGTAGGTGACTTGTTTGATGCTTATGTAAGATATGCAGATAGCAAGAAGTGGAAGGTTGAGATCATAAGCAGTAGTGAAAATTCAGTTGGTGGCTATAAAGAAATCATAGCTTTGATTAAGGGTAATGGTGCTTACTCTAAGCTAAAATATGAAGGTGGCACACATAGAGTTCAAAGAATCCCCAAAACAGAATCTCAAGGAAGGATACACACTTCAGCCATAACTGTAGCCATCATGCCAGAAGTTGATAGCGTAGAAGTCAACATCAACCCAAATGACTTGAAGATAGATGTTTTTAGAAGTGGGGGTCATGGTGGGCAAAGTGTTAACACTACAGATTCTGCAGTAAGAGTAACTCATATCCCAACTGGCATATCTGTATCCATGCAAGATGAAAAGTCTCAACACAAAAACAAAGATAAGGCATTAAAGATTTTGCAAGCTAGAATCTATGAAGCAAAGTTAGAAGAACAAAACGCTAAAAACTCTGCTGATAGGAAGAATCAAGTAGGAAGTGGTGATAGGAGTGAGCGTATAAGAACTTATAACTATCCACAAAACCGCCTAAGTGATCATAGGATAGGACTAACACTTTATAGCCTAGAAGAGATTATGATGGGAGGACTTTTAGATCAAGTTATAGACCCGCTAATCGCCCACGCCCAAAGTCTAGCACTAGGCAATGACAACTCTTAAACAAAGGAGACTTCACATGGTAGTAGATGATAAAACATTAAGCAAGCTTGAAAATCTAAGTATGATAAAACTAGAAGATGATAAAAAAGAGGCTTTTAAAAAAGAACTAAGCGAAGTGCTTTCTTTCATGGATAACTTAAAAGAAATAGATGTAAAAGAGATAGACTGCGAGCTTAAACACTTCACTCCCTTAAGAGAAGATGAAGTTATAAATGCAAATATAGATGTTAGTAAACTTTCGCCTTTTGTGGAAAATGGCTTTTTTATAGTTCCAAAAATCATTGAATGAGTTTAAAACATTTAGCCATTATTATGGATGGGAATGGAAGGTGGGCTAATGCAAATGGAAAAAAGAGAAAAGATGGTCACAAGGCAGGCGCTTTAAAAGTAAGAGAGATAACTGAGTTTTGTGCTAAAAGAAAGATAACTCATCTTACTTTATATGCCTTTTCTACTGAAAACTGGAAACGTCCTAAGATAGAAGTAGACTTTTTGATGCACTTACTAGAAAAGTATCTAAATGATGAAGAAGAAAGCTATATAAAAAATAACATATGTTTTAATACTATAGGCGATATATCCTACTTAAACACTAAGCTTCAAGAAAGGATAATCTACTTAAAAGAAAAAACTAAAGATTTTTCAAACCTAACCCAGATTCTAGCCTTAAACTACGGCTCCCAAGATGAAATATCACGCGCTGCACTTTTAAGTTTTAAATCAATAATAAAAAATCTAAAAGATAACAACTTTCAAAGTGAGCCTATAGAAGATGCTAATAAAATAGATGTTCTTACAAGACTAGATTCACTACTTTCTAAAAACTTGCTTCAAGAGCTCATAGATAAAAACTTAGATACTGCAAATATGCCTCCAGTTGACTTACTGCTTAGAACTGGTGGAGAAAAACGCCTATCAAACTTTTTACTTTGGCAGCTTAGCTATGCTGAACTTTTTTTTACTGATACTTTTTGGCCTGAACTTAGTATAGAAGAGCTTGCTAGAATCTTAGATTCCTTTGATGAAAGACAAAGACGTTTTGGTGGCCTTTAAGTCTTAAATAAAAATCTTAAACTCTAATACTTAAAATACCTAAAAGTTTTTTATAAATTTTTCCTTGAAACATAAAAATAAAAGTTACCTATCAAGAAAGCCCTTTTAACCTTTAACACCATCCAGATAGCATCAAAAAGTAAGATTAGGAAAGAGTTGGTTAAAAAAACTTATCCTTTTTTAGTTTCTAACTTGCTTTATCAAAACTTTTATCTAGCTTAAGCTTGGCTATCTTGAGAATAGATGGGCATAGATTCTAAGACTTAAAAGAACTTAAAGATCCCCTTGCTATCTCTTGTTCTATGTAGCTTTTTTTTCTTAAAAGTAAGTCTTTTATAAACTCAAACTTCTTTTTATTAAGCCTAAAAAGCGGCACACTTACACTAATGGCTGCAAAACTTGTAGATGATAAAGTAGCATTTTTCATAGCGATAGCTAGGCAGCCTATATCTGGATTTACCTCACCTGCTTCATGTGAAAAACCAGTTTTTCTTACTAGGTCTACCTTTTTAAGAAGATCTTCCATAGTACTTGTAGTCTTAGAAGTATAAGGAGTTATACCAGCAGGATATAAAGCATAGATCTCTTCATCACTCTTATAAGCTAAAAGAGCGCGTCCTATAGCTGTAGCATAGGCCTTAAGTGTATGGCCTACTGAAGATGTTAGCCTTATAGCAGATGAAGTTTCAACTTTTGCCATATAAAGCACCTCACCTCCATCTAGTACACCAAGTTGACAGATCTCATCACACTCATGTGTTATTTGATTCATAACTTTTTTGACTAACTCCATATGATCAAACTCATAAAAGTAAGCATTACCTACTTGAAAAGCACTCTTGCCTATTTGAAACTTATTACCATTCATCTTTAAAAACTGAGTACTCAAAAGCGTTAACACTATGGGATGCAAAGTACCTTTTGGTATCTTAGTTGCATTTGAAAGTTCAGTTAAAGTCATCCCTGTTTCATTTTTATACAGTGTGCTTAAAACGCTTGTGACACGCAGTGTTGGGTTGTGTAGTTCTGCCATTTTACCGCCAATTTATTTTTAAAATATTTTACAAAAAGAGAATTAAGACAAAATCTACATTCTGCTTTGCCGTCTTTGTGCTAATCTTACATTCGTATATATATACGAATATAGTTTGTATATACTAACATAACATAGATTTGAAGGGAAGGTTATGAAAGCAAAAATTTTCACTCCAACAGTAAGTATCTTTGATGAGAATGAAAAGTTGGATTTTGAGGGTAATGCAAGAGTATGGGACTATCTTATAAAGCATGGGATAGATGGCTTATTGTTATTTGGCAGCACTGGAGAGTTTAGTGCCTTTAGTTTAGAAGATAGAAAAAAGCTAGCTAGTTACTGCGTTACAAAAGTTGCAGGAAGAGTTCCTGTAAAAATAGGCGTTACTAGCATGCTTTTTGGCGAGACTTTAGAGATGTTAAAGTATGTGCATGAACTAGGGGCTAAAGCAGTAGCCCTCATGCCTTACTACTTTGGTGCAAATGACCAAAATATCTTTGACTTTTATGACACACTAGCCAAAAACACCAAGGGAGATATATATATCTATAACTACCCTGGTCGCACTACTTGTGATGTAAATGCTAACGTGCTTTTAAAACTAGTAGATGCTAACAAAAACATAAAAGGCATAAAAGATACAGTACTAAATGTCTCTCACACTAAAGACTTAATAAAAACTGTGCTTCCAAAACATCCTCATTTTGAGATTTACTCAGGCTTTGATGATCATTTTATAGATAATGTATGTGCTGGTGGAAGCGGATGCATATCAGGACTTAGCAACATCGCTCCAGATATATGGTCAGGCTTTGTAAAAGCTATTAATGATAAAGACTTAACCCAACTTTCAAAATATGCAAAAGCTATAAATAAACTAATGGAAATCTATGCCCTAGATACAAACTTCTCGCTAATTTTTAAAAAGCTTATGAATCTAGATGGACTAGATATCAGTGAGCGTGCCATATTTCCATACAACTCACTAAAAAGTGGGCTTTATGAAAAAGCATGCGAGATTCTAAAAGATGCTAGGAAGATAGCTAAAAACTAAAAAGCAAAAGGAAGTAAAGATGAAAGAACGTGCAAAAGCACTACATGTCAATGATATAGACAATGTAGCAACTGCCTTAGTAGAACTTAAAAAAGGTGAAACCATCCTTGGAGTAACCTTGCTTAATGACATACCAAAAGGTCATAAATTTGCAGTTAGAGATATACCTAAAGGAAACCCAGTTATAAAGTATGCTAATCATATAGGTCTAGCTAGTCAAGATATCAAAAAAGGTGAGTGGGTACACGTCCATAATATAATGGGTGAAAGAGGCCGTGGAGATATACATGAAAACATAGCAGATGTACCTCAAGAAACTTGTACTCATAAAGCCCCAGCTAAAGAAGAAGCTAAAAGAAGCTATAAACTAAAAGGCTATAGAAGAGGTGATGGAAGCTTTGGTTTTAGGAATCACGTCTTAGTCATACCTAGTGTTAACTGTGCTAATAGAGTAGTTGAAAATATAGTAAATATCATCAACTATCAATTTAGCCTAGGTAATGAAGACTGCAGAGTAGTTCACGTCACTCATCAACATGGTTGTAGTGAGCTAAGTTATGATGCCAAACAAACCCAAGATGTTATAGCAGGAAATGGCGCTAATCCAAACGTGTATGGCGTTTTAGTAGTGGGCTTAGGCTGTGAGGTAGTGCAAGCTGATGCAGTGGCAGAGCAGATAAAACAAATGGCACCTTATAAAAAAATAGAACACTTCACTATACAAGATGCTGGTGGTAATGAAAAGTCCATCCAAAAAGGTGCAGAGATAGTTAAAAGACTTATAACTGAAGCTTTACAAATGGAAAAAAGCGAAGGAGACTTAAGTGATTTAATCTTAGGTACTGAGTGTGGTGGAAGTGATAGCTTTAGTGGACTTAGCGCAAACCCTGCCTTAGGTAATGCAAGCGATATCATCATACAACATGGTGGAAGTGTGATACTAGCTGAGACTACTGAACTAATAGGCGCTGAGCAAATCCTAGCCTGTCGCGCAACTAATAGCACTGTAAAACAAGAGATACTTTCTACTGTAAGAGGCTTTGAACAAAGAGTAATAGATGCTAAAGCTGATATAAGAGGTGCTAACCCAAGTCCTGGAAACATAGCTGGTGGCCTTAGCTCTATAGAAGAAAAATCCCTAGGCTGCATATATAAAGCGGGCAATGAACCAGTGGTTGCCGTGAAAGAATACGCCCAAAAGATAACTGATAAGGGTCTAACTCTTATGAACACTCCTGGTAATGATATAGAACAACTTAGTGGCATGGTAGCTGGAGGCTGCAACGTGTGTGTGTTTACCACAGGTAGAGGCACTCCAACAGGAAGTGCCATCACCCCAACTATTAAGGTCTCTTCTAATACTGCTATCTTTCAAAAGATGACAGATTGCATAGATATTAATGCTGGAGAGATCATTGATGGTACAAAAACTATAGGTGATGTAGGTGCTGAGATCTTAGATTTCATAGTAAGTCTAGGTGAAGGTAAATTTAGCAAAGCTGAGATAAATAAACAAAACGACTTTGCTATCTGGCGTTTAGCAACAACTGTTTAAAGCTACTAGCTTTTTAGAGTATATAAAAAGAATTAATCATTTTATTAAGGAGACATTATGGACTTAAAATTAAAAGATAAAGTAGTTATAGTAACTGGTGGTGGTAAAGGTATAGGCGAAGGTTTTAGTTTATCTCTAGCAAGAGAAGGTGCTATACCAGTAATCTTTTCAAGATCAAGTATCACAGATGAGTTTAAGAAAAAAATAGAAGCCATAACTACAAACTATGATTTTTATCAAATAGATCTTTGTAATACAGATGAGATAAAACCTCTAGTAGATAAAGTAGCTAAAACTCGTGGCGGTATCTATGGAATCGTAAATAACGCTGGTGTTAATGATAATAAAGCCATAGAAACTACTTCTTGGCAAGACTTTGAAAAATCAATACACGGCAACCTTACTCACTACTATGAAGTAGTAAGAAGTGCTCTTCCTTATCTTAAAGAATCTAAAGGCTCTATAGTTAATATCTCTAGCAAAACTGCCCTTACTGGTCAAGGCAAAACTAGTGCCTATGCTGCTGCAAAAGGTGGAATCTTAGGTCTCACAAGAGAGTGGGCAGTAGCCTTTATACACTATGACATTAGGGTTAATGCCATAGTAGTAAGTGAGTGCTTTACTCCACTTTATGCAAACTGGATAAAAACTTTTGGTGATGAAGCGCATCAAAAAGCAAGACTAAAAGTTATCACAGACAAGATTCCTTTAGAAAACAGAATGACTACTCCTGAAGAGATAGGTGATACAGGTGTGTTTGTACTTAGCCCAAAAAGCTCTCATACTACTGGCCAGTGGATTTTTGTAGATGGTGGTTATGTGCATTTAGATAGGGCACTAGTTTAGGCTCTAAGATT
Organism: Helicobacter sp. 13S00401-1; assembly: GCF_002272925.1. GTDB lineage: Bacteria > Campylobacterota > Campylobacteria > Campylobacterales > Helicobacteraceae > Helicobacter_I. The sequence goes on from NZ_MLAR01000025.1 coordinate 8,510, forward strand.
TCAAAGCAACAAGGATAAAAGATGCAAAATAATAAGAATGTAAAACTAGCAATAGTTTTGGTTACAGCGCTATTTTTCCTCTGGGGATTTAGTTATGGTTTAGTTGATGTTATGAACAAAAACTTTCAAACTCACCTTCATATAACAAAAGCAGAATCTGGTTTTATACAGATGGCCTACTTTGGTGCTTACTTTGTATTCGCACTGCCTGCTGGCTGGATAGCAAGACGCTTTAGTTATAAGATAGGTATAGTAGTTGGGCTATTTTTATATGCCCTTGGTTCATTTTTGATAATACCAGCTGCACACTTAGCAAGTTTTCCTTTTTTCTTGTTTGCCTTCTTTGTGCTTGCTTGTGGACTTGGATCACTAGAAACAAATGCAAACCCTTATATAACTAAGCTAGGAGATGACAAGAACTCATCTTTTAGGATTAATGCTGCTCAAAGTTTTAACGGAGTTGGACAGTTCCTTGGGCCAATAATAGCTGGAACCTTACTGCTATCTTTTGCAGCTAGCAAAGATATACATAAAAATATGAACAACATCTCTTGGATCTATGTAGTTATAGCCATAGTAGTGTTAATCATCATGTTTATATTTATAGCTGTTAAGATGCCAGATACTGTGGAATCTGAGGCTGATAAAAAGGCTGAGTTAGAGGCTAAAAAAGATGGTTTAGAAAGAAAACTTATGTCTCACACTAACTTCCCATTAGGCGTTTTAGCGCAGTTTCTTTATGTCGCTGCTCAAGTTGGTGCGGGTGCGTTTTTCATAAACTACTCACTAGCCCACTATCATGGACTAAGCCCAGAGCATGCAGCTTACTTCTTCTCAGTCGCACTAATAGCCTTTATGGCAGGTAGGATAGTAACTACCCCACTTATGAAAGTAGTATCAGGTGATATCTTACTTGGAATCTACTCTATCATAAATGTGATCTTAACTATCTTAGTAGTAGCTGGGATTGAAAAAGTATCAGTTTATTTATTAATAGCAGTGTTCTTCTTTATGTCTATTAGCTATCCAACTATCTTTTCTATCGCACTAAAAGGTATGACTGGTAATAAGGTAAAAACTGCTAGTTCAGTAATCGTTATGAGTATCGTTGGTGGTGCTATCCTTCCTTACTTTATGGGAAAAATAGCTGATGTGGTAAATATACAATGGGCTTATGTGCTTTTAATCCCTTGCTTCATCTATGTAGCATGGTTTGCTTTTAGTGCAAGCTTCTTTGAAAAAAGAGACCTAGCAAAACTAGCAAGATTGGAAAAAGCAGCACACAACAAATAGTGCAAGATACGCACGCTAAACTAACAAAGGATAAAAAATGTTAGAAGTTGTAGATAGTCATTTTCATATATGGAATCTAGATGTCTTAAGCCTCCCATGGCTTAAAGACTGTAAGGCTATAGATAAAAGTTTTAGTCTTGATGACTTTGTAAAGCTTTATGGACCAGTTGATGCATTTTTAAAAGGTGGGGTTTATGTAGAAGTAGACTGTAGTGATAGATTCAAAGAAAATGAATATATCTATGGGCTTGATAGCTCAATCATACTTGCAAAAGTTATGAGAGCAGAGCTTAGCAAGTCTATGAGTTTGCCTTTAGGGATAGCTGGAGTTAGAGAGCCTTTACACACTCCAAGCCATCCTCGTGGTAGGTGTTTAGAAAAAAGCTTTATAGAAGGCCTAGAGGTACTAGCTAGTAGTAACTTGCTTTTTGAAAGTTGTAATAGAGTAGAAGAGCTAGAAGATGCTTATAACTCTTTTTCTAAAGTGCCAGAGTGTAAAGTAGTGCTTAATCATCTTGGCAATGTGGAATCTTTAAGCACAGAGTATAAAAAAGCTATGAAAAATCTTGCCAGTCTTCCTAATCTTTACGTAAAAGTAAGTGGCTTTAAAACTAGTGATGCTAAGTTTACAAAAGAGCTTTTAAGCTTTATAGATGATACATTTGATAGATCTAAGCTTTTATATGCATCCAACTTTCCAGTCATCAAGCTATATGCTGACTTTGATACTCACTTTAATACCTTACGTGAGTTCTTTAAAGATGACCCAAACTTTTTTTCTAAAAACGCTAAAAAGCTTTATAAGATTAATGAAACTAAGGTTTTAACTAGTGTCATAAAACTTCGCCCTGACAAGATAGCCTACTACAAAAAACTTCACGCTAACCCTTTTTCTGGAGTTAATGAGATGATAAAAAAATGTGGCATCACAAGGTATGAGATATTTAATAGAGGTGATATCCTTTTTTCTTTCATGGAGTATAGTGGTGATGACTATGACTATGATATGGCACAAATGGCAAAAGACCCTTTAACTCAAAAATGGTGGGAAGAAACTGATCCTTGTCAAACTAGGATAGAAGGTGCTTTTAAAAATGAATGGTGGGCTGATATGGAGAGAGTTTATAAACTAAAGTAAGACTACTTTGTCTTAGAAAAATATAGATTTTGTAAGCTATAGAATCTATCACATCACAATCTACTTAAGGCTAAGCCTTGAGTGGGTTTTAGCTTTACGTGCATTTTGTTTTTTTTAGCTAAATTAAGAAAACGCACCGTTTTCTATAAATAGCTAGAAACCGATGCGTTTTCTTGGGGGCTAATAAAAGCTTACTTTGTAAGTTTAATTAACACTAAGAAGACGCTTCTTTTACCTAAGCGTAGCGACCTCCCTTCAATCACTGCGCGAACGTAACTGAGGAAACATCCTTCTTACGCACGCTTAAACAGTGCTTTACAAAACTAAAACTATCTAATACAATGACTGTCTAAAACACTTTATTTAGGAACACTATGCAAGATCTAAAATTAGAACTTTTTAACTACCTTAGAGCACAAAAGCTATATGTAAGTAATGAAGGTGAGATAAATATCACTAAGCTAAAAGATGATATAAGGGAAAATAACCCTAAGGTCTTAAAAACCTTACTAGAAAGTAATCTTTTGAAAAGTTTTTTTGTGAAAGTAGATTCTATAGATGTATTTTTAAAAGATGAGTTTTTAAACTTTTTACAAAATAAAAATGTGCTAAATGATAGCTACACACTTTATAAAAATAAAATAGGACTTAGCACTAACAAAGATGGCGAAGTAGTACTTAACTTTCCTTTTAAAGACTGCGTTTTACTAGGCTCTGCTACTAAAGATAATGATAAACATAAAGAGATATTTTTTAATGAAATCTTAGCCCATGATGATATAGATAGACTATATGATAAGAAGGCTTTCTGTAATGCTAA
>NZ_MLAR01000026.1 GCF_002272925.1 Helicobacter sp. 13S00401-1
AATCTAAAAAAGAAAAATATATAACTTTAGATTCTATAAATTTAGCTAATACAAATTATACTTATAGCCAGCCAGCCAGCCAGCCAGCCAGCCAGCCAGCCAGCCAGCCAGCCAGCCAGCCAGCCAGCCAGCCAGCCAGCCAGCCAGCCAGCCAGCCATCCGTGCGCGCCAGCCATCCGTGCGCGCCAGCTTTCATTCAAGGACCATCTTTAGCAATGCTCCTTTTAGTCTAAACTTTTATAAAACTTTTAATCTACTTTTTATAACCTATAAAAACTACTTTGTACAAGGTATAGACTTATCGCAAGAAAATATTAAAAGTAGCACTAAAAACTATAGTTTTAAAAACACAAACCTTACTGGTAGCTTTACTAAAAAAGAGCTTATAAGGCTTACTAACTTAGAAAACTACTTTAAAAAACAAACCTTACATACTTTTTTAAATATCACTCCAAAACTTCCTAGCCAAACTCTTTTAGAGTGTTTTGAATATGATGCAAGAGGCTTTTTTAACTTTAAACTAAAAGACATCACGCCTTTTTTAAATCAAGACTTGCCAAGTAAGCAGTTTATACACTACTTTGATAGTGATGATTATATGAGTGAAGAGTGTGTGCAAACTTGCATGGAAGTGGTAGATAAAGACACTGAAGTAGTGCTTCATAACTATTATATATTCAAAGATGGAACCTCTCCAGAAGTAAAAGGTAACATCGCTATTAAGTACTTTGCAAATCAGCTTTATAAGCGCTTTAAAGATAAAGAGTTTAGTGGTGATGAAGCATATAAGAGCGTGAACAAAACTCAGATAAACTTTGGTTGGCATGGCCTTATAAGTAATGCTTACTTAAATAAAATAGCCCTTCGTTTTACACCATTTTTAGATATGGAAGATCTTAACTTTGGGATGATACTGCTTGCTAAAGCTAGCTTTATAAGGGCGCTTAAGGAGCATCTTATAGGTTATAGAGTAAGGGAAGATTCTATATGTAACTATCAAAAAAACACCAATATAACTGTTCCAGATTCTTTAACCTACCTAAGTCCTTACTTTAAAAAAGGTTTTGAGATAAGAACTTACTTTAATACCTACTGCCATTTTTTTGCAGCCCTAGATAGCTATCTAGTACTTTTTAAGTTTAAAGGGCTTAGCAAGGAAGCTTTAAAGTCTTTAGAATCTATGCTAAGTTTGATACTAAAGGGTAGGATACTACTTATATTAGACTACCACCAAAAAGCCAAAGACCCACTAAATGCTTTTTTTATCATAAAGCAGCTAGACTTTTTAAAGCACGACAAGATTTTAGGTATCAATGAAAGACTACTTTTAAATATGGATACAAAAAAGCTAAAACGCTATAAGCCTATACTAATCTTTATAGGATTAAGCATAAAAGCTAGCTATCATATATCTTATCTTATGGCTAGGTTTATATATAGGTCTTCAGGACTTAAAGCTTTACGTTTAAAGCTACACTCTTAGCAAACTAAGCTTTTTATAACCTCTTTTAGTTTTTAGTATGAAGGCTTAAGTGTGCATAGGCCCCATATGTGTTATCATTTTAAATTGTCAATCTTAGGAGGTTTTTATGAAACAAGCAGCTAGCGTTTTATTGATGCAACAAACTAAATCCATAAGAGATATAGACTTAAAAGATAAGAATCTACTTATAAGAGTTGATTTTAACGTGCCTATGGACCTAGAGTTTAATATCTCAGATGACACTAGGATGAAAGAAGCCCTGCCAACGATTAATTACTGTATAGATGCAAAGGCTAAGTCTATAGTCTTAGTAAGCCACTTAGGGAGACCTAAAGGAAAAGATGCAAGCCTTAGCTTAAAGCACATACTAAAAAGATGTGAGAGACTACTAGATAAGCAAGTTCTTTTTGCTGATAGCATAGCCCAAGCAAAAGAGCTTCAAAAAGATGCTAAAGAAGGCACTATCATACTTTTAGAAAACATACGTTTTGATTCTAGAGAAGAAAAAAATGAAGATAGTCTTTCTCGTGAGTTAGCCTCCCTTTGTGATGTTTACATAAATGACGCCTTTGGAACAAGCCATAGGGCACACTCTAGTACTTATGGAGTAGCTAAGTTTGCTAAAGAAAAAGTTGCTGGAATCTTGCTTAAAAAAGAGATAGATTCTTTTGCCAAAGCTTTTTCTAACCCACTTCGCCCACTGCTTTTAATAGTAGGAGGATCAAAAGTTAGCTCCAAACTTGGCGCACTTAAGTACATACTAGACCTAGTAGATAAGATAATAATAGGTGGTGCTATGAGTAATACTTTCTTAAGTGCCTTAGGTTTTGACATGCAAGAAAGCTTTATAGAAAACGATCTTGTAGATACTGCTAAAGAGATACTAGATTTAGCTAGGTCTAAAGGAGTAAAAGTCTACTTGCCAGTTGATGTAGTAGCTACTAATGATATTAAAAATCCTAGCGAGATAAAAATCACCCCTGCCCAAGATGTACCAAGTGGTCTAAAAGCAGCTGATATAGGCCCAGCTACTGTGAAGCTTTTTAATGAAGTTATAAGAGATTCTCAAACTATCATTTGGAATGGTCCTTTAGGAGTTTATGAAACTTCTCAGTTCTCACGTGGTACTTTTAATGTGGCTAATACTATAGGTGATACTTACGCTTTCTCTCTCATAGGTGGAGGAGATACAGCAGATGCGATAAACAGAGCTGGTCAAAGTGAAAATGTAAGCTTTATCTCCACAGGTGGTGGAGCATCTTTAGAGTTGTTAGAAGGCAAGATCTTACCTGCCTTTGAAGTGCTAGATAAAAAATAGGCTTTATCAAAGAAGGTAGCGCGCATGTTAAAAATCTATGCAAAAAATAACAACCTAGTAAATAGTAGATCTTTTGATATACAAAAAGATGAGTTATTGCCTGAAAATATACTTTGGATAGACTTGCTCTTTCCAACCCCTCAAGAAGTGGCTTATATAGCAAAAACTTTTAACCTAGATATCCCTACCAAGGAAGAAAGAGAAGAAATAGAGTTAAGTGCAAGATACTGGGAAGATAGCACAACTATAACTATTAATACTCATGTTTTAGCAAAAGCTATATCTCCTGATAGCAATTCTCATGAGCTAGATAGTGAGACTATAACTTTTATGACTTTTAAAAACATACTTTTTACTATACGCTATAGCAAACTAAAGATATTTGAAGAGATGCAAGCAAGAGTTCTAGCAAGCCCAAAAAACTTTGAAGATGGCTTTGATGTTATAAATAAGATCTATGAAGTTATGGTTGAAAAAGACGCTGATGTTTTAGAGTGGATAGATAAAGAAGCTAGAAAACTTAGAATCTTAATACTTTCTGAAAGCAAGTATAGTCATAATGAAATCCTAGGTGCACTTTCTGAGCTTCAAGAGCTAAATATGAGAGTTAGGGATTCTTTGTTTGATAAAAGACGCGTTTTAACTGCCCTGCTTAAAAGTGATAAGATAGATAGGGATATAAAAGATAATCTTTTAATAGTCGTAAAAGACTTAAACTCTATAGTTGAGTTTAACACCTCTAATCTAAACTTTTTAGATAACAACCAAAACATCCTATCTAGTCAGATAAATATAGAACAAAACAAGATTATAAAAATATTTACAGTGGCAACTGTTGCTATGATGCCTCCTACTTTAATAGGAACGATTTATGGTATGAACTTTGTGCACATGCCTGAACTTCAATATACCTATGGCTACCCTATAGCTGTAGTAGTTATGATAGTTTCAACCATCTTGCCTATCTTATACTTTAAGAAAAAAGGCTGGCTTTAGAATCTAAACAACTAAAAAAAGGAGAAAGAAGTGAGTAAACAAGAGATTAAAAAAGTAGTTTTAGCCTATTCTGGTGGGCTTGATACAAGCGTTATATTAAAGTGGCTTAGTGATACTTATGGCTGTGAGGTAGTAACTTTTACAGCTGATATCGGTCAAGGAGAAGAAGTAGAGCCAGCAAGGACTAAGGCTTTAAGTCTAGGTATAAAACCAGAAAACATTTTTATAAAAGACTTGAAGTTAGAGTTTATCCGCGACTTTGTCTTTCCTATGTTTAGGGCTAATACTATTTATGAAGGTGAGTATCTACTAGGAACTAGCATAGCACGTCCTTTGATAGCTAAATACTTAATAGATATAGCAAAAGAAACTAATGCAGATGCTATAAGTCATGGCGCAACGGGTAAGGGCAATGACCAAGTGCGTTTTGAGATAGCAGCCTACGCGCTAAATCCAGATATAAAAATAATAGCGCCTTGGCGTGAGTGGGACTTAAATAGCCGCGAAAAACTACTAGCTTATGCTGCAAAACATGGGATAAAAATCGATAAAAAGCCTAACGCTTCACCTTACTCCATGGATGCAAACCTTCTTCATATAAGCTATGAAGGCCTAGTTTTAGAAGACCCGGCACAAAGGCCAGAAGATTCTATGTGGCGATGGACTAAGAGCTTACTTGATGCACCAGATACTCCAGAAGATGTAACTATAGAGTTTGAAAAAGGTGATGGTGTGGCAATAAATGGCGAAAAACTTAGCCCAGATAAGTTTTGGGAAAAGCTAAACGCACTAGGTAGCAAGCACGGCATAGGAAGGCTAGATCTTGTAGAAAACCGCTATGTTGGTATGAAGTCACGTGGTTGCTATGAAACCCCGGGCGGAACTATCTATCTAAAAGCCCACCGTGCTATAGAATCTATAACTTTAGATAGAGAAGAAGCCCACTTAAAAGATGAACTTATGCCACGCTATGCAAGCTTGATTTATAATGGCTACTGGTTTAGTCCGGAAAGAAAGGCCTTGCAAGCACTTATTGACTACACACAGCAAAAAGTTAGCGGCACAGTTAAGCTAAGCTTATATAAGGGTAATGTCATAGTTGAAGGCAGAAAGTCTCCAAACTCTCTTTTTGATGCAGCTTACTCAACCTTTGAAGAAGATAGCGTTTATAACCAAAAAGATGCAGCAGGTTTTATAAAACTTAACGCCCTTCGCTTTATCATCGCTAATAAAAAAAGATAGTTTTAAAGTATCATATCCTCCCATTTTGTGGCTTTTATTAAGAAAGCCACGGCAATTTCTTGTTTATAGTTCTCATAAACAAGCTCTAGAGAAACTACTTTACATGAATCATCGTTTTTATAGGCAAGATTACTTTTTCTTATAATCTTTGCAATCTGTTATGTACTAATGTGCCAAGGCCCTCCCCTTGGCCTACGCTAAAAATACTTTTTTTAAGGGTTTTGCGGGGAGTTAGGAGGGGATAAACCCTTTTTTATTAAAAGAAAACATATGGGCAAGAAAAAGAAACTGCTAGAATAAAGATTTAGTCAATCTTGGAAAAAGAGTAATACTGCCTATGATATAAGATCATATTTTTACTATCTAAATTTACTGCTTGAATACTAGTTTTTAATAATCACCCTTAGCCTTTAAACTTACTACATCTAATACAGCAAAATGAATTTTATGTTATTAATATCTAATGTTAAATGAGTTTTTATGTAACTAATGATTTTAAGATTCTAGGAGGTAAAAAGCAACAAACAAACCCTTCTTAAAAAGAAGGGTTAAGCTCAATATTACAAAACAAAAAAGGAGAAGAAAAACGCACCCTGCGAAGGAGGGGTAGTCGCAAGGTGCAGTCCATAAAGGACTTTGAAATCCTATTCCAAAAAAGATAACGAAAGTTAATATGCTTTTAAAATTATTTAATACCAAATCAAAACAAAACATTATGTAAAGTAATGTCACATATTTAAATATTACCTACATAAAACCTACTAGACTTTAGGATTTTTATTTTATACTTTTGGATTAGGTTTATAGCATTTTATAAGTATATTTGCGAACAAAAAAAGTATTACATCCAATAGTGTGTAAAGTTAGTTTTTAAAAAGTTACAGGGCAGTTTAATGAAAAAATATATAGGGATAATCAAAATTTTAAGCCTTGCTATGCTTGCTCCTTTAGTTCTAGCAGGCTGCTATTTCTTCGGTGTGCAGGGAAGTTTTAGGGCTAATAACTATCAGATAGAAAAGATAGTTATAGATAATGAGACCTACCTCTCCCCCCAAGAGTTAGCAAAAGAAGCAAAGCTTAGGCTTGCAGATAAGCAAAATATAGCCCTGCAGGATAGCAAGCAAGAAACTACGCAAACTCAAAGCACTAATCAAAACTTAGCCACTCCAAAAGCTAATGATAACTCAGCCCAAAGTGAGTTTGAAAAACTGCAACTTAGAGCACAAGAAGAAAGTGCTGCAGCTAGTGGTCAAACAGCAACAAACACTAAGCCAACAAGTGATAAAGTCCTATCTCAAATCATCTTAAAGGCTACTTTTTCTTTAAATAGAGCTGAAAATATCTTGCATGGCAGCACAGGATGTAATGAGTACACAGGTCGTTACGCGTGGCAAGATTCTGGTCGTATAGTCATCTCCGGCATAGCAAGTACACGCAAGATTTGTTTTCCTAGCGAAGTTCAAAGTTTTGAAAGTAATCTCATACAGTACATGGATGGAATCTATACAGTAAAAGTACTAGGTAAGGGTAAAGGTTACATCTTAGATAATGGGCGCTTACAGATCTATCTTAAGTAGCTATCTTAAGCAAACCCTCTTGCACTACTAGCCTTTAGAAAAGTATACTTTAAAGTAGGACTTAACTTTAAAGGCGCACATATGAACACACTTGACTTTAAGCCAGATTCTTTTAAACCTAACTTCTATGAAAACACGCTTGAAGTTAAGGGTTCAAAGTTTATAAGCCTTATTTATCCACTACAACATCTTGATGAGGTTAAAAAGCTAACCTTGGAGTTAAAAGCAAGCCATAAAAAAGCAAGCCATGTAGTTAATGCTTTTAGATTCTATGATGTGCATATAGTTGAAGGAAGTAGTGATGATGGTGAGCCTAAAGGTAGTGCTGGTGAGCCCTTATTAAGCGTGCTTAGGGGTAAAGACTTAGTTAATGTAGTAGCCTTTTGTGTTAGATACTTTGGAGGGATAAAGCTTGGAGTTGGCGGGCTAGTAAGGGCTTATAGTACTAGTTTAAATGATAATCTTGCAGCGCTTTCTACTATCAAATTTGAACCCTTAGAAAAACTAGAGCTAGTAGTTAATATAAGCTATTTTAACAAAGTTACTCATCTTTTAAATAAGCATCAAGTAACTTTTGAAAGCGAGTTTGAAGGAGGTAGTGTCTCTTTAGTGCTAAAAGCCCCTAAGGCAAATTTAGAATCTTTTATGCAAGACTATAAGGCTTTTATGAGACTTTAGAGTTTTATAGAATCTTAATTTGCAGTCTATATCTTAGGCACTATATCTCATAAAAAATAGTCTTTATGCAAGCTTTTTAAAATCTTAACTTCAAGAAGGAAAGATTAAAAAAAGCTATAAATCTTTTATTTTGTAGTATTAATTACTTCTATATCTTAGTATTTGTGCTACATAATCTTACTTAATGTTGATTTTTATTCACTTTTTTTGTATCTTAGTTATATCTAGCTCAAATTTTTATTACAAAAAGGTAGTTTAATGACACATTTAGAAGTGGGGATGTTTCAGACTTTAGCAGTAGCAGTAGTTTCTATTTACTTTGGGGACTTTATGCTTAAAAGATTTAGTATATTTAGGCGCTACTGCATACCCTCTCCTGTAGTTGGTGGGACTATATTTGCCATAGTTACTACTATACTTTTTAGCACTGGAGTACTAAGCTTTAAGTTTGACTACACAGTTATGAATAGTTTTTTTTATAACGTCTTTTTTGCTGCAACTGGCATGGGGGCAAGTCTAAGTTTTATTAAAAAAGGAGGCAAGCTAATTATAATTTTTGCCATCCTTGCTGCTCTTTTAGCCTTCTTACAAAATGTTTTAGCCCTAGGAGTTGGAACTTTTATGGGGATGAATCCACTAGTGGCATTAATGGCAGGCTCAGTTCCTTTAACTGGTGGACATGGAAATGCTGCTAGTTTTGGGCCTTTAGCTGAAAGCATGGGAGGCACTGGAGCACTTGAAGTAGCCATAGCTGCAGCCACTTTTGGTCTTATAGCTGGTTGTATCATGGGAGGTCCACTAGGTAATAGACTAGTGCAAAAATATGGGCTAAATAAAACTTCAACTGCGATCAAAGAAGATGGTGGCACTAATAACACGATAAAAGCCTTAGTTAATAGCAAACGTGCACATCACGCAGTTTTTATCTTGCTTTTAGCTTGTGGTATAGGTCAAAGCCTCTTTTTACTAAGCAAAATTTTGCTTCCTGGTATAAACTTGCCTATACATGTTATGTCTATGTTTGGTGGAATCATCTTACGTTTAATCCTTGATACGATAAGAGGCGATCATAATGAGCTTTATCAAAGCATAGACATAGTGGGCAACATCTCACTTTCTATCTTTGTGTCTCTTTCTATTGTAACTATGAAGCTTTGGCAGTTAGCAGAGCTTGCCTTACCACTAATGACTATCTTAGTCCTCCAACTTGTTTTAGTTTGGCTTTTTTGCTACTACATCACTTTTAGGGCCTGTGGTAAAAACTATGATTCTGCCATTATCTCAGTAGGGCACTCTGGCTTTGGACTTGGTGCTGTGCCCGTGTCTATGGCTACCATGACTGCAGTTTGTAATCGCTACCATTACTCTCATATAGCCTTTTTTGTCGTGCCAGTTATTGGCGGTTTTGTTAGCAATATAACTAATGCAGTAATCATCACAGGCTTTTTAAACATAGCACAAGATATGCTTTAGACTTTCTTTTAGTATGTTTTGCGCTGATAAAGAAATGGAAATAAATAAGCAGAAATGCTTATGCCATTTTTTTTGTAAAGAAGTTTTGTTTTACTAGAAATTAAAGTGCGCTAAGGCAGTTTCTTTCACCCCATATAAAAGCCTCTATAGTATAAAAATTAATAAATGGTTATTTTTATATTATTTTTTATCTATTTAGCTTTGATTTGTGGTTAAAATGATGCTTCTTAAATCCATAAGAAAAATTAACTTAACCTAATTTTTGGATTATTAAAAATACACAAAGGGAGCTAATCTATGAAGTTAAAGCTTGTATCTTTTATGTCGTTTATATTTTTGGTTTTTATTATAGTTTTTGTACTATTTTTCTTTAATAACAAACACCAGATAGAGCTTTTTGAAGATGGCCTTACAGGCACCTATTATCATAACACCAATAAGACTTTAAAGTCTGAAACAGATTCCATGGCAGTTGCTTTAGGGAATATAGTGAAAGGATTAAATGAACAAGATCAATTTGCCATTATCAGAAAGGCAGTGAGTGATATAAGACTTATCGGGGGGGGGGGGGTAAACCTGACCCAAATAATTACTTTGTAGTGATAAAAGGGACTGTTCCTGTTGTACAGCCAAACGCTAGTCTTATAGGCAAAGACCTAAAAGACTTAAAAGATCCTAATGGTGTTTATTTATTTGCAAGATTGAATGAGTTAGCTAAAAATGGGGGTGGTTTTTTACATTACATGTGGGCAAAACATCAAAGCGATGGTTCAGAAGTTCAAACTGAAAAAGTTGCATATGCGGTGATGATACCAAACACTGATGGACTATGGCTTTCAACAGGCGTCTACACCGATGACTTATCCCATCATCTAAGCACACTTATGGATCCCATCAAATCCAAAATGCTCTATTCTTTTTGGACTAATCTAATCATTACTTTTATTATCCTTTTAGTATGTTCACTAA
>NZ_MLAR01000027.1 GCF_002272925.1 Helicobacter sp. 13S00401-1
TAGTTTAAATTCACATAGTTACTAATATCAATTTATATAATTTTTAATCTAAAACTTATATAAACTTTAATTTCAAACTCATATAAATCTTAAGATCAACTTATACAATCCTTAGTTTTAACTTAAAGATAAGTCTTGATGAAAATGGGAGTTTTATTAACGCATCTACTAGGGCTAATGGCTCAGTTGCAGCCGGTGCTATAGGCTTAGATACATCTTTTGCTTTGGGGGGAAATGCTACTATAACTACACTAAGTCAAGCAGTAGATTCTAATATCCAGCAGCTTCAAGATGCTATATCTGCTTTATCTCCAGCTAGTGTATCTTTAGCTAATGCAAGCAAGGAACAAGCAGATAGATTGCAAAATGGATACAATAGCTATAATTCAGCATTAAATGATGGTAACACTGGTCTTTTGATAAAGAAAAATGTTGTTTCTGATACCAATGGCCATATAAAATATAATGGTCAAGCAGCAGCAAACCTCTGGGGATTTGTGTCAACTGGAGCTAATTCTTTAGTTAATGCCATAAATAATTATGATTCCCTAGCCTCTAAAGCCTCCAGTTTTAATAATGTGGTAAATGGTAATACTACGCTTACTACTGGCCCTAGTGGAACAGTGCCAAATAATGGCATTAATACAAATTCCCAGTTATATACAACTATGAGCAACTTAAGACAAAGTGTAGTTAATCTTCAAAATGCGCTAACTATACCTACTCAAGTATCAAACAACCCTCAGGTTTTAGAAGCTAAGAACGCCCAACTAGCGAGCTTAAGCCAGCTTAATGCAACTATAGATGCATTACAATCTGCAGTTAATATAAACTCAGCTAATGTAGTAAGTGCAAATAAAGCAAGCCTCCAAGCTTTAGCCAATCCACCAACAACTGGATCTACTAGAGCAAGCTGGACACCATCAGCCGCTGTTAATGAAGATGCTTGGTGGGTAGGTAGTGGTCGCTATGATAGTACTGGTAATCCTGACCAAACAGATGATAATTCTGGAAAAGCTTACATAAAAGATCAATTAGCTGGTTTAATAAATAATAGCAATAATAGGGGTGTAGTCCCACTACTTCAAAGCACACAAAACGCAGCCACTAGTGCTAGTAGTATAGAAGGCATCATAAATGGCGGTAATAATCCAACTCAAGCAGTAACATATGACACTGTTAAAACAGTAGTTAATACAACCCCAACTGGCACAACAACAACTGTAACTACTTATGCAAACGGAGATCCAAGTAAGCCTAATACACCTACAGTTACTGTAGATAATACCAACAAACTAGATCCTAGCAAAACTACAGCTACTGAAGTTACAAATGTTAGTTATGCTCAAGTAGCACGTCCATTACAAGATAGCAATGGAGCTAATGTTAAAAGTCTAAACGAAGCTATAAAAGATGTAAGGGCAGCTAACGAAAAGTTAGAACAAGCAGTATCAGCTGCAGTTATAGCTCAAAACCAAGCAGCAGGAGCGGCTGCAAGAGAAGGAGCACGTCGTAACTCAGCACCTACCATCCTTCCTACAGCTAAGGCTGGATTAATAGCTTTCTTTGGTAAGCATCAATCTGTATCTGTAGAGTATCAATACTATTTTAGAAATACTAATCCATCTTTTACTAGTGGAGAAGTAACACTTAATTATGCTTATTACTTTGGTGGTAAGTAGGAAGTAAGAAGTAACTAGAAACTAGAAACTAGATAGTAGATAGTAGATAGTAGATAGTAGATAGTAGATAGTAGGTAAAAAAGGTAAAAAAGGTAAAAAAGGTTTTATATATTAAGATTTATATAATTTGCATGAATTATATAAATCTTATAAAACATAAGATTTATATATTAAGTTGTATATTTAGTAAGTGTAGTAAAGTAGAGTTTAAAAAGATTTAGAATCTAAAGTCTTTAAGATTTAGAATCTAAATCTAACTTCATAAAGTTTAGAATCCTAAATCCTAAATCCTAAATCCTAATTCTTTAATCCCTAAATCCTTAATCCTACTTTCAAACTAACTCTAGGTTTAGAATCTAAATTACTTTAGATTCTAAAAATAAAACCTAATAAATAAGTTCTCATAAACAAGCTCTCATAAAGACTTAACAAACTTATAGTTTATCTTTAAGTCAGAATCTAGTTTTAAACTAGATTCTAAGTGCTAAGTGCTAAGTGCTAAGTGCTAAGTGTAGATTCTAGATTAAGGATAGAGTATATGCCCGCTAGGCTTTATGTTTAGAATAAATGCCATTTTTAAGTTTTAAGTTAGTTTTCATATATAGATACTCATATTATTTATTGCATTTACTCCTAGTATAGGACAGATAAAATCACGACACCTCTAACATGTGACACATCTACTTATATTTCCACTTAAACTAACACCTACCTAAGCTTACCCATCATAACAACCATGAGCCTTGCATGCCTTATAAAGATTAAATCTAAAGCGGTTTTCTAAAAACATAAGGCATCAAGCAAGTTTATATTCTTACCCGCACAAGAAAAATAATATAGGTGGTATTTAGCTAAAGATATCATTACAAATAAAGCTAAGTCAAGACTTGCTTGCTAGCTTATATAGGACTTTGATGATTAAAAAGAGCTTTAGCATGACTAAAAGCTTAGGGCTTAAAAAACTTACTTGCCTTCAAACTCCAAAAGCACCATGCCTCTAAAGACTTCGCCTGTGTAGATTTCAGCCCTATAGATACGTTCTTGCTTATCTATACTGAAGCGTTTTACCATATCTTTGCGACTTAAAAGCACTCCTGTATCATCTAGCTCTTTTGAGTTAGGTTTTACGTATCCTATGATATTAACTCTATAGTCTTTGGAAGGGTCTAAAAAGATACTTTTTTTAACCTTAACTATCTCGCCTACTTTTAAAGTAGTATCTACGCCATCAACCTTAGCTTTTATGGAATCTAGTGAGTTTTTAAAGTCTGTATAAAATGGCTTAAATCTAGTTAAAACTCTATTGCCATACTTCAAAGACACACTTCCATCACTATTAGGCAAAAGCCCTAATATGTGAGCTCTAGATTCTAAAGTTATATCTGCTAAAGGCACGCCTTCAGGCAGTGGGAAGTAGTTTAGATAAGGTCTTAGGCCAAACATAGGTAAGGTGATCTTACCTTCTATATCCACAGTTAGGCTTTTATCAAACATGATTCTATAAATGTTTAAAGGAGTTAGTTTAAAAGGTCTTTCATAGTGTATATCAAGCATGTTTAATACGCTTTCAACTGCTAGTAAATGATAATAGACACGCTTTGCTACAGTTAGCTCTTTACTAGCCTCATTAGCTATAGCTGCTTTATGATGGGTTATAGCAAAGTAGGTTAAGGCTTTAAGCATCTCTTCATCACCTTGCTTTGTATGGGTGTTATGAAGATGATATTTATGCTCTGGGTCTAGTAAGTTAGCATTTATGTGTTTTATAATCTTATCTGCGTTGTCTACTAAGTCTCCATACTCTTCATTATTAACATTTTTTTGATCGATGATAGTGCAGTTACCCCATCTATTTGGGTTGTGCTTAGCGTCTATATAAGTTGGCCTAAAAAAGCCTGATCCATCATGCAAATGAAGCACGAAATCAACATCTTTTCTTGTTATAAGGCTTTTTATGTGTTGGATTATCCCATACTCTTTATCTTTTGGACTAAGTTTTGCAAACTTTCTATTTAAGTCGCCATATATACCTCTGTGATTTAAAAGCATACTGTGGATATTAGTACTTGGAACAGCTATAACCTTGCCATGGCTTATCTTATAAGTCATCAAAAAGACATTAACCGCATTAAAGCCACCTGGCTCATCTCCTTGTATACCACCTAGTAAAAGCAAAGTTTTGCCATTATCATCGCCTAGGATTATGGGTTTAAAGTCTATGGGAGCTAAAGTTTTTGCTTGGATGAAAAGTACGCTCAAAAGAGCTAAGAAGAGTAGTCTAAGTGGCATTTTATTCGCTTTATGGGTATAGGTTAATGAAGTTATCTTCGGGGTAATTTTATAACTTTTAAAGTTAAAGTTTTATATAATCTAAGACTTTTTCTACATAAAGATTGCGAGGTAGTTTCATGGGTTTTAAAATATTTAGTGGTAGTGCACATAAAGAGTTTGGCAAAGAGCTAGCAAGACACCTTGACTGTGCTTTGAGTAATGCACTTTTAAACCGCTTCAGTGATGGCGAGATAAGCGTGCAGATAAGTGAGTCTGTACGTGGGAAGGATGTCTTTATCATCCAGCCAACCTGTGCGCCAACTAATGATAACTTAATGGAACTTTTAATAATGACTGATGCTTTTAAAAGAAGCAGTGCTAACTCTATAAATGCAGTTATACCTTACTTTGGCTATGCTAGACAGGATAGAAAAGTGGCCCCAAGAGTACCCATTACTGCAAAACTTGTGGCTAACTTACTTCAATCAGCTGGTATAAACCGCGTTATAACTATGGACTTACACGCAGGGCAGATTCAAGGATTTTTTGATATACCAGTTGATAATTTATATGGCGCTGTGTTATTTCGTGACTACATAAGACATAAAAATCTAATAAACCCAATAATAGCCTCACCGGACATAGGTGGCGTAGCTAGGGCTAGATACTTTGCAGACTTGCTAGGTCTAGACTTAGTTATAGTTGATAAAAAGCGTGAGAAAGCAAATGTAAGTGAAGTGATGAATATTATAGGCAATGTTGAAGGCAAAGATGTTGTTTTAATAGATGACATGATAGATACAGCAGGCACTATGTGCAAGGCAGCATATGCTTTAAAAAATAGAGGTGCTACTAGTGTTAGAGCTCTAGGCACGCACGCAGTCTTAAGTGGTGTTGCTTATAAGAATATAGAAGAAAGCGTCTTAGATGAAGTGGTAGTAACTAACACTATCCCACTTCATATAGAAGATCCTAAGATAAAAGTCTTAAGCGTAGCCCCACTTTTTGCAGAAGTCATACGCAGGATCTACCATAACGAAAGTGTAAACTCGCTGTTTATATAGAATCTATTTTATAAAATCTACCTTCAGCCTAACTTTATAGAATCTAAAAAAGATCTTTTTTAGATTCTATACTAATCTTACTTCTTCCTAAAGTAGTACGCGTAGTTTAAAGTTACATTACTACTAAATCCAACATAGCTGTTTATATAGTTTTTAAACTCTATAGAAACCTTATGGTGTGTATCTATAATGCTTACTAGGCCTAGTGTTATAGTTGGAGTTACCTTCTCTGGGCTAAAACCTATGGTATCAGTTATAGGATTATAAGAAGCTGGCGCTTGTGTAGAAAATACACCTCTTAAGATAGTTGGGTCAAATATAGTGATAAGATTCCCATTAAACTCAATTGGCTTATTGTTACTAGTACTAGTTCGTGGTGGCACAGAGCCTTCACCTGTTCTATTAGCATAAGGGTCCATAAAAGCAACTCCTGCACCTAAGCTATAGCCAAACTTAAGTTTATTACTACCAAAGACTTGCAAAAAGTTTAGTTCTAGTGAGTACTCAGGTGATGTAAGCTTGGCTATATTTATATCATCTAGCTCATAGTGTACTATCCTAGTTCCTACATTAAGCGTAGCTTCTAGGCCTAGGCTACCTCCTAAAAAGTTTTGCTTGCTAAAGTAACTTACCCCCAGTTTTAATCCCACACTACCACCATAAACTGCCCTAGTGCCTGGCTTAAAGCCATTTTGTGCAAAATCAGATGTCAGAGTAAAAGCATCTATAGCCAAACCACCACCAACTCCAGCCATGATCCCAAAGCCTTGTAATCTATCAACACTTTCTTTTTTAACATCTAAGCTAGCATCTTTAGCCAGGCCTAGACTAGTTAAACTTATAATCAAAGAGGAAGCAAAGAGTATCTTTTTTATCATCATGTCTTCCTTTTAGATTCCAAA
This sequence comes from Helicobacter sp. 13S00401-1, assembly GCF_002272925.1. GTDB lineage: Bacteria > Campylobacterota > Campylobacteria > Campylobacterales > Helicobacteraceae > Helicobacter_I. The sequence goes on from NZ_MLAR01000027.1 coordinate 5,920, forward strand.
GTAGTAAGCATAGTTTAGGCTTAGAGTGCTACTGTAGTCTATGTAGCTATTAATATAGTACTTATACTCAAGCGAGATTTTATGGTGGGCATCTATCATAGTTAAAAGCCCAAAACTAACTATAGGTACTGCTTTGATAGTTTGTACTGGAAAAACATCTACTGGGACTGTAGAAAAGCCTACACCAGCTATGGCAGAGTTAGGGTCAAATATAGCTATTAAGTTTGGATTAAACTTAGTAATAGGTATAGCGCTTCCTCTTAATGTTACATTTTGTGGATAGTTTAGCGCTGTTACTTTTGGGTCTATAAAAGCAACTCCTGCACCTAGGCTATAGCCAAATCTAATTTTATTTTTTCCAAAGATTTGGATTAGATTAAGACCTAGGGAGTACTCTGGAGTATACACTCTAGAATCTAAGGTTCTAGTAGTGTCACTATTAAGACTGATTTTTAGGTCTTTTAGCTTGTAGTTTATTATCCTAGATCCAGCAGAAAAGCTAGCTTCAAGCCCAACTGTGCTACCAAAAACTTGATTACTTATAAAGTAACCTGCACCTAGTCTTACACTCCAACTACCACCATAAACACTCCTATAGCCAGTTTTTATACCAGCATTATTTGGGACAGCTTGAAGCTTTGGGTCTATATAAAAAGCATCTACATCAAAGCCAGCTCCTAGTCCAACAGAAAGATTAAAACCTTCTAGTTTAGTAGGAAGCTTGGTTAGTTTTAATGGGCTGCTTTGCAAAGGGTCTAGTTTGGGTGTAATAGACTTAGATTCTATATTGTGCTTAGTTTTTTCTTTGTGTTTTGTGTGATGGTGTTTATTTATACTTTTAGTTTCTTTTGCAAAAGTTAAGGTAGTAAAACTTGCAATTAAGCCAGTGGCTAAGAGAGCTTTTTTAATCATATCCATACTTTAAGGAATCCTTTTTAAGTTTAAATAATTTGCTTTTTATAGTCTAAAAAACAGTTTTTCAACTCTATATAAATTTATATTTTTTGTAAATTTTAGAAGGATTTTTGAGGTGGAGTTGATGATTTTTAAGATAGAAGTAATGTTAGGGTATATAAAAGTTAAACTAAGACTATCTAATCTTAACTAGGCCTTATTAATAACTTAAAACTACTTTGCCCACTTTAAAACCTTACCAAAACACTTATCTTAAAAAGCAAATATTTTATATAGCACAGGGCTATATGTGTGTGTAATGCGCTACTTAAGCAATAGTCGTTGGGTGATAATCTTTTGTTGTATACTAGAAGTAGCGCCTCATATAGCATAGCATGTGATATAACGTGGTCAATATGTGAGGAAAGTTTAGAATCCTAAATCTTAGATTCTAAACCTTATGAAGTTAGATTGATTCTATAGGGTTATAAAAGATTCATAAGACTTTTAATAATGAGACTACAAAGAGTTTTAATGTTTAGATTACAAAGATTATTGCTTGTAGTCTTTGTAATCTAAATAGTCCAAATAGTCTTTATAACTACAGTTTTTATAACTACATTCTTTGTAATTGTTAATATTGTTTTTAGTTATTTGAAAAGTTTAGAATCTACTTTTTATTTTAGATTCTAAATCTTTTTAAACTCTACTTAAATACACTTACTAAATATAAAACTTACTTACCTCTTTTTACTTCCTACTTACCACCAAAGTAATAAGCATAATTAAGTGTTACTTCTCCACTAGTAAAAGATGGATTAGTATTTCTAAAATAGTATTGATACTCTACAGATACAGATTGATGCTTACCAAAGAAAGCTATTAATCCAGCCTTAGCTGTAGGGAGGATGGTAGGTGCTGAGTTTTTGCGTCTTGCTGCATCTTGGGCAGCAGCATTAAGCGAGGCTTGAGAGGCTGAGCTTTGTGCTGAGATAACTGCTCTTGTAATAGCCAAAGCTTGCGCATCTTTGCCAACTTGTTTTACAGCAGTCTCCACATCGTTTAAAGCTATTTGTACTTTTTCTAAAGATGTTTTAGGATCTTGCGTAGTAACTTTGGCAGTGTTGCTATCAAAGTTACTAGTAGCGGTAGGATCAATGCCTTTAACGACATTGATTGTTATATCGTTTTGAGTTTTGTGTTTAGAATCTGTTTGAACTCCATTAAGTACAGTAGATTTTAAAGCTGATACTACCTGATATATAGATTGTATTGCATATTCACTTGACCATGAACCATTATCTATTATAGTGCGCAAATTGCTTTGAGACTTTTTTATCTCAGCGTTGTATATGTTTGCATTAGCCTGGTATTCATTTATAGCGCTTTGAAGTTGGGCAATAGCACCATTATTTGGATCTGTTAGACTTTTTAGTGAATTGCTTAAGTTAGTGCTTGCTGTGACATACAAAGGATTATTTAGCTCTATATTGGTTGGTCTTATTGTAGATAAAGCATTTTGAAAAGATGCTATTTTATCCTGAAGCGATGTTGAGTTACCAGCTGTAGTTTTGTTAAATGCACTAACTAAATTATTAGCAGTTTTACTAACAGTCGTTGCAAGATTAGGATCTGTCGAATTAAAGAGTTTAGAAATACTGTCTGCTATCACAACTCCCTGGCCATTAGCATATGATCTTGTAGCATCATTATTAGTTGGAGAACCATTCTTGTAGGGTCCAGTGTCTCCCACTTTAGTCACTATTCCGTTATACATTGTAGTAATACCAATTAATCCATTATCGATAATAGTTCTAGCATCTCCGATTTGTGTCTGTCCAGCTATAACGTCATTAGAGATATCTTGTAATGATTTTTGAATATCTTGTATAGCATCTAATTGAGAAGATAGGTTAGCATTTAATGCTGGATTAACACCAGAAAGAACAGTTCCATTTACTGAAAAAGTCGCGCCATTTAGGACATTTGCAGCACCTGCTACATTAGTAGATGCGTTAATAAAACTCCCATTTTCATCAAGACTTATCTTTAAGTTAAAACTAAGGATTGTATAAGTTGATCTTAAGATTTATATGAGTTTGAAATTAAAGTTTATATAAGTTTTAGATTAAAAATTATATAAATTGATATTAGTAACTATGTGAATTTAAACTA
>NZ_MLAR01000028.1 GCF_002272925.1 Helicobacter sp. 13S00401-1
TTCCCCCCTTCCTCTAAGCTAACCTTAAGCTTCACTTCACTATAGTTTCATTTCTCAAGCGATTAAGGCTTACTTTTCTTGTTTTGATTAGTTTAATTTTTTAAGTTTTTTAAAGTTTTTTTAATAACTTTAAATAAGTTTTGCTTAAAATTTTAGCTTTTTAATCTTAAGAATTTAATCTTTAATAATGTTTGTGTTCTTTTAAATTTGAATTACTAGTAATTTTAAAGTTACTACTTCAATATTGAGAGATGATCTTTGAAATCTAAGCAAGAGTGGTTTAGTTTATATCTAAACTAACTCTTTTTATTGTTATATCTATACAACTCTGACTATAACTTATTAGTTTTTAGTCTTTTGTGATATTTAAAGAGTTTAGGAAAAAACAACAACATTTTATAGATAGTTTGCATCATTTTTATATTTGATATAAGCTTTCTATTTTTATGGAGAGTTTGATCCTGGCTCAGAGTGAACGCTGGCGGCGTGCCTAATACATGCAAGTCGAACGATGAAGCTTCTAGCTTGCTAGAAGTGGATTAGTGGCGCACGGGTGAGTAATGCATAGGTAACATGCCCTTTAGTCTGGGATAGTCACTAGAAATGGTGAATAATACTAGATACTCCCTACGGGGGAAAGAATTTCGCTAAAGGATTGGCCTATGTCCCATCAGCTTGTTGGTAAGGTAATGGCTTACCAAGGCTATGACGGGTATCCGGCCTGAGAGGGTGAACGGACACACTGGAACTGAGACACGGTCCAGACTCCTACGGGAGGCAGCAGTAGGGAATATTGCTCAATGGGGGAAACCCTGAAGCAGCAACGCCGCGTGGAGGATGAAGGTTTTAGGATTGTAAACTCCTTTTCTAAGAGAAGATTATGACGGTATCTTAGGAATAAGCACCGGCTAACTCCGTGCCAGCAGCCGCGGTAATACGGAGGGTGCAAGCGTTACTCGGAATCACTGGGCGTAAAGAGCGCGTAGGCGGGATAATAAGTCAGATGTGAAATCCTGTAGCTTAACTACAGAACTGCATTTGAAACTGTTATTCTAGAGTATGGGAGAGGTAGGTGGAATTCTTGGTGTAGGGGTAAAATCCGTAGAGATCAAGAGGAATACTCATTGCGAAGGCGACCTACTGGAACATTACTGACGCTGATGCGCGAAAGCGTGGGGAGCAAACAGGATTAGATACCCTGGTAGTCCACGCCCTAAACTATGGATGCTAGTTGTTGGGGAGCTAGTCTCTCCAGTAATGCAGCTAACGCATTAAGCATCCCGCCTGGGGAGTACGGTCGCAAGATTAAAACTCAAAGGAATAGACGGGGACCCGCACAAGCGGTGGAGCATGTGGTTTAATTCGAAGATACACGAAGAACCTTACCTAGGCTTGACATTGATAGAATCTGCTAGAGATAGCGGAGTGCCCTTCGGGGAGCTTGAAAACAGGTGCTGCACGGCTGTCGTCAGCTCGTGTCGTGAGATGTTGGGTTAAGTCCCGCAACGAGCGCAACCCTCGTCCTTAGTTGCTAGCAGTTTAAGCTGAGCACTATAAGGAGACTGCCTTTGTAAGAAGGAGGAAGGTGAGGACGACGTCAAGTCATCATGGCCCTTACGCCTAGGGCTACACACGTGCTACAATGGTTGATACAAAGAGATGCAATACCGCGAGGTGGAGCAAATCTCAAAAATTAATCTCAGTTCGGATTGAAGGCTGCAACTCGCCTTCATGAAGCTGGAATCGCTAGTAATCGTAGATCAGCGATGCTACGGTGAATACGTTCCCGGGTCTTGTACTCACCGCCCGTCACACCATGGGAGTTGTATTCGCCTTAAGTCGGAATACTAAATTAGTTACCGCCCACGGCGGATGCAGCGACTGGGGTGAAGTCGTAACAAGGTAACCGTAGGTGAACCTGCGGTTGGATCACCTCCTTTCAAGAGTATATGTAACTATTCATTTAGTTCATATTAAGAGCTCTTTTAAACTTAAGAGTAATCTTAAATTTAAAATCTCTATTAACCTTAAAGATTATTTATTTAATCAAGTAGTTTTAAGAAATTAAAGTTACTATAAAAATATTTAGATATAACTAGATTGCTCTTGCTTAGTTTTCAAAGATTATCTGTAATGAATTCTTATTGTTCAAAATAGCTTATAACTTAAGCTCTTTATCTTAAAGGCTTATTGTAAAGGGCTTATAGCTCAGGTGGTTAGAGCGCACCCCTGATAAGGGTGAGGTCAGAGGTTCAAGTCCTCTTAAGCCCACCATTAAAAAGGGGAATTAGCTCAGCTGGGAGAGCGCCTGCTTTGCACGCAGGAGGTCAGCGGTTCGATCCCGCTATTCTCCACCATTTATGAGTTATATAAGTGAACAGTAATGATTTTATTTAAGTATCAATTTAGAAGTTAGTTAGTTTTAAAAAACAACTTTATATTAGTTAGTAAAGCTTTATTGATTGATGTTGCAAAGCTTTAATATAAGCTCTTAGATTTATTTAGTTTTAGTTTAAATAATGAAAACTATAGATTTAAGAAAGTTTAAGAGTTTATATTAGACCTTTGTTTAAGCGTCTAATGTTTTTTGACTTAACATTGTTAATAGCCTAAAAATAATAGTAAAACTACAACGAACACTTATTGTTTAGTTTTTATATTCTAAAAAGATCTTATCTTAAAAGAGATTTATTATTTTAGTAGCCTTATTAAAGTTTATATTCATATAAAGTAATATTTATAAGTTTATATACATAAGTAAGAATATAAGAAAGATAAAACTATTTAAAGCTAAAGATATTTAAGTGAAGTTAAAATCTTAACTCCAAAGTTAAAGTATTAACTATCAAACTTATAACTTATAGAATCTAAAGATACATTCAATAAGGCAGTATAAGAATTACTCATAACATAAACCTTAAATAAGCTTTTAAGGGCAAATGGTGGATGCCTTGGGTAGTAGAGGCGATGAAGGACGTACTAGACTGCGATAAGCTAGGGGGAGCTGTCAAGAAGCATTAATCCCTAGATTTCCGAATGGGGCAACCCAATACATAGTGATGTGTATTACCTTTAATGGAGCAAACCTGGTGAAGTGAAACATCTCAGTAACCAGAGGAAAAGAAATCAATTGAGATTTCCTTAGTAGCGGCGAGCGAACGGGAAAGAGGGCAAACCAGTAGCTTGCTACTGGGGTTGTGGACTGTAATATAGACTTGAAGAATTTAGCAGAACTTTCTGGAAAGTAAGACAATATAGGGTGATAGTCCCGTATGCGAAAAGTTCTTCATACTTAGCAGTATCCAGAGTAGGCCAGGACACGTGAAATCCGGGCTGAAGCCGGGGAGACCACTCTCCAACCCTAAATACTACTACTACACCGATAGCGAACAAGTACCGTGAGGGAAAGGTGAAAAGAACCGCAGTGAGCGGAGTGAAATAGAACCTGAAACCATTTGCCTACAATCATTCAGAGCCCTATGTAGCAATACAGGGTGATGGACTGCCTTTTGCATAATGATCCTGCGAGTTGTGGTATCTGGCAAGGTTAAGCGAAATGTGAAGCCGTAGCGAAAGCGAGTCTTAACGGGCGTTTAGTCAGATGCTGCAGACCCGAAGCTAAGTGATCTATCCATGGCCAAGTTGAAGTAAGTGTAATAGCTTATGGAGGACTGAACTCGTACCCATTGAAACGGGTTGGGATGAGCTGTGGATAGGGGTGAAAGGCCAAACAAACTTAGTGATAGCTGGTTCTCTTCGAAATATATTTAGGTATAGCCTCAAGTAATACTAATAGGGGGTAGAGCACTGATTGGGCTAGGGCCACTCACCGTGGTACCAAACCCTGTCAAACTTCGAATACCTATTAGCGTATCTTGGGAGTCAGGCGGTGGGTGATAAAATCAATCGTCAAAAGGGGAACAACCCAGACTACCAAATAAGGTCCCAAAGTTCTATTCTAAGTGGAAAAAGATGTAAAGTTACTTAGACAACCAGGAGGTTGGCTTAGAAGCAGCCATCCTTTAAAGATAGCGTAACAGCTCACTGGTCTAGTGATTTTGCGCTGAAAATATAACGGGGCTAAGATAGACACCGAATTTGTAGATTTATGCTGATGCATAAGTGGTAGAAGAGCGTTCCATTCAGCACTGAAGGTATACCGGCAAGGAGTACTGGAGCGGATGGAAGTGAGCATGCAGGAATGAGTAGCGATAAAATATGTGAGAATCATATTCGCCGTAAATCTAAGGTTTCCTACGCGATGCTCGTCATCGTAGGGTTAGTCGGGTCCTAAGACAAGTCAGAAATGGGTAGTCGATGGCAAATAGGTTAATATTCCTATACCAATTATTGTGTGCGATGGAAGGACGCATAGGGTTAGGTGAGGCAGCTGATGGAATAGCTGCTCGAAGGGCGTAGATTGGAAGATAGGTAAATCCGCTTCTGTATTCGAAACCTTACAGGCCTTTAAAAGTCTTCGGACTGGAGGAGGAATCATTGATACCGTCGTGCCAAGAAAAGTTTCTAAGTTTAGCAATAATTGCCCGTACCGCAAACCAACACAGGTAGATGAGATGAGTATTCTAAGGCGCGTGAAAGAACTCTCTTTAAGGAACTCTGCAAACTAACACCGTAAGTTCGCGATAAGGTGTGCCACGAAAGTGGTCTCAGCAAAGAGTCCCTCCCGACTGTTTACCAAAAACACAGCACTTTGCAAACTCGTAAGAGGAAGTATAAGGTGTGACGCCTGCCCGGTGCTCGAAGGTTAAGAGGATTAGTCAGTCAGTAATGATGAAGCTTTGAATTGAAGCCCGAGTAAACGGCGGCCGTAACTATAACGGTCCTAAGGTAGCGAAATTCCTTGTCGGTTAAATACCGACCTGCATGAATGGCGTAACGAGATGGGAGCTGTCTCAAAGAGAGATTCAGTGAAATTGTAGTGGAGGTGAAAATTCCTCCTACCCGCGGCAAGACGGAAAGACCCCGTGGACCTTTACTACAGCTTGGTACTGCAGATGGGAACATTATGCGCAGGATAGGTGGGAGGCTTTGAAATCTTTACTCCGGTGAAGATGGAGCCATCCTTGAGATACCACCCTTAATGTTTTTGTTTGCTAACTGGCTAGAGTTATCCTCTAGCAGGACAATGCCTGGTGGGTAGTTTGACTGGGGCGGTCGCCTCCTAAAAAGTAACGGAGGCTTGCAAAGGTTGGCTCAAGACGGTTGGAAATCGTCTGTAGAGTGTAATGGCATAAGCCAGCCTGACTGTAAGACATACAAGTCGAGCAGAGACGAAAGTCGGTCATAGTGATCCGGTGATTCTGTGTGGAAGGGTCATCGCTCAAAGGATAAAAGGTACCCCGGGGATAACAGGCTGATCTCCCCCAAGAGCTCACATCGACGGGGAGGTTTGGCACCTCGATGTCGGCTCATCGCATCCTGGGGCTGGAGCAGGTCCCAAGGGTATGGCTGTTCGCCATTTAAAGCGGTACGCGAGCTGGGTTCAGAACGTCGTGAGACAGTTCGGTCCCTATCTGCCGTGGGCGTAGGATTATTGAGGAGAGCTGTCCCTAGTACGAGAGGACCGGGATGGACATGCCACTGGTGTACCAGTTGTTCTGCCAAGAGCATCGCTGGGTAGCTACGCATGGATGTGATAACCGCTGAAAGCATCTAAGCGGGAAGCCAACTCCAAGATTAATAATCCCTGAAGGTCGCAAGAAGACTACTTGCTTGATAGGGTAGATGTGTAAGCATAGTAATATGTTTAGCTGACTACTACTAATAGACCGTTTGGCTTATTTAAACGTTATAAGTAACTTATACTGTCTTATTGAGTGTATCGTTTTACTATTAGGCTAGATTTTATTCTTTAATATAAGATTTTATATTTGATTGGTTAAAAAACTAATTAATTTAAAATCTTACTTAGAGCATAATAATTTAGTTATTTTTAGGCTACAATCTCTCTTTTAAAAAAGGGAATTAAGAGTAATGATATAACTATTTATTTAGTTATATAAAACTTTAAAAGCCTTTAAGATTTAGTTAAATTCTAAACCTTGAAGATTTTTATTTAAGGTCATCAAACTTCTAAAGCTTTACTTGCAAAGCTTACTAAAGCTTTTAGATTAAAGCAAAGTTTTAAACTCTCTTAATTACTTTTAATTCCCTTTTTTCCTTGTGTTTATAGAAAAGAGGCAACACCCAGTCCCCATTCCGAACCTGGCAGTTAAGCTCTTTTTCGTCAATGATACTGCATCTTTCAGGTGTGGGAAAGTAGAACGATGCAGGGATAAGGGGAGATTAATAATGTTAAATGCTTTTAATCTTCCAATCTTTTTTATTAAGTCTAATCTATAATTTTTATAAATATTAATTAAGATTCGCTGCAATGCTTCTTGTTAAAATTAAATAAAAACAATCATTTTATTTAGCATTCCTGGCAATTCATAAAATTGTAAATTATAGTTAAGTAAGGTAGGCTCTTATAACAACAATAAAATCTAGTCTATATAAAGCTTATTTTCTGTTTAGTATTTTAATCCTTCCTAAGCTTATTTTTTTAGTTACTCAATTTACTTTAGTGCTTGGATTTATTTAACTTCTTTTTATTACTTCTTTAATACTGCTTTATGCATGGCTTTGGTTTTTTTATTGCTTAATTTGCTTAATCTCTCTAATCCTTATCTTTAATATACAAGAGCTCTTATTTGTTCTTTAGCACTCAATTTAATTACTTGCTTTACTTTATTGTTTATACAACTTTTTAAAATTGTATTAGTGCTTAATTTTCTTGCTTGTTTTTTAATTACTTCTTGAGTTTTAAATTCTTTAACTACTCTTTTAATCTCTCTTCTCCTTTTTAATATTTTAGTTCTTCTTAAGTCTACTTTTTTTAGTTCTTGATTTCTAAATTTTATTTAAAACTTTATATTTAATGTTGTAGATAGTCTATGGTTAATATAGTCTATATAACTTTTTTTAATTAGTGTTTAGCTGCTTGCTTATAACACTTAATATTTTTTTAGATTCTTTAATTATTTAATTTTTTTAGTTTTTAATTCTTCTTTCTTTTTTAATACTTTTTAGTATTTTAGTTATTAACAAGCTTTGGGCTTTTTGGTTGTAC
>NZ_MLAR01000002.1 GCF_002272925.1 Helicobacter sp. 13S00401-1
ACGAGAAGAAAAAAAGAATAAATAAGAAGAATCATAGTTTATTAGATAGTATTAGGAGATGGAGGAGAAGGAGAAAAGGAAATAAAGGAGGGGTATGCGAAGGGATGAAAGGAGGAAGGGGTGGGGGAGGGATCCGTGAGGGCCCCCCCCATCGAGGAGGGGTGGGGGGGGGGGGGGGGGGGCGGGGAATTCTTCAGTTTTAGAATCTAACCTCTTAATAAAAGGCAACAACCTCCTAGCCTTGCACTCCTTACTTAAACTTTTTACCTCTAAAATAAAACTTATCTACATAGACCCACCTTATAACACTGGAAATGATAGTTTTAACTATAATGACAGCTTTAACCATAGTACGTGGCTAACTTTTATGAAAAACCGCCTTGAAGTTGCAAGAAAGTTTTTACGAGATGATGGCGTGATATTTGTGCAATGCGATGATAACGAGCAAGCATATTTAAAAGTGCTAATGGATGAGATATTTGGTAGGGAGAATTTTGTAAATTGTATTGTATGGAAAAGACGAGGTGGAAGTGCAAATCCAAAAAATAGACTAAATATAGTTATAGACTACATACTTTGGTACTCCAATAGCGATAAGTACAACATCAATCATATTTATTCTATAGATGATGATAATACACAACAATACATCAAAGAACGGTTCAATAACATGGATGAGAACGGTAGAAGATTTATGAAATCTCCACTGCAAAGCCCAAATTATAGGGAAAATTTAATTTATGACTATAAAGGATATAAAACACCACATAATGGATATTCTATTTCTGAAGCAGTAATGAAACAATGGGATAAGGAAGGAAAATTATGTTTTCCAAAAAATAAAGCACAAAATATAAATAGAAAAATTTATTTAGATGAATATAAAGGACAGCCCATCAGTTGTTTGTGGAATGATATAAAAGTCATAAACCCTATGGCTAAAGAAAGGGGAGAGTTTGATGGTCAAAAACCAGAGGCGCTATTAAAACGAATTTTAGAATTATCCACTAACGAAAACGACTTAGTAATGGACTTTTTCGCTGGCAGTGGGACGACTTTGGCAGTAGCCCATAAGATGAAACGCCACTGGATAGGCATAGAACAGATGGAGTATATAAAATCTATCACAAAAGAGCGACTTAAAAAAGTAGTAGCTGGTGAGCAAGGGGGAGTTTCAAAAGCGCTTAACTGGAATCCAAAAGAAGAAAAACTAGAAAATAACTCTTTTATCTATATGGAGATGTTTGAGGTTAATGAGATTTATAAAAAGATGATTTTAGAATCTAGTGATATAGAAGAAGTTATAAAAATCTTACAAGAAAAGGCATTTTTAAACTATCAAGTAGACTTTATAAAAGCTATACGTGATAAAGACTTTAAAGATCTTAGCTTAAAAGAACAAAAAGAAGTGCTTTTAAAATGTCTAGATTCTAATATGAACTATTTGCCAGTTAGTGAGTGTGATGATGCTAGCTTTAATGTAGATGAAGCTAGTAGAAATCTAAATAGGTGGATATATGAAACTAAGTGATAAGCTAAAAAGTGCGCTAGAGTTTAGTGACATAGAAATACCAGAGTACATAACTAGTAATCTAAATCCTAAATTAGAGTTAAGAGAGTATCAAAAAAATGCACTAAAGCATTATCTAATGCACGAAAAAAAACCAAGCACTAATCATCTAATGTTTAACATGGCTACAGGCAGTGGTAAAACGCTAATCATGGTAGCTTTAATCTTAGAGCTTTTTAAAAAAGGCTTTTCTAACTTTATCTTTTTTGTAAACTCTAACTCTATAGTAGAAAAAACTAAGGCTAACTTTAACTCTCCTTTTTCAAGTAAGTACCTTTTTGCAAGTAAGATAAATATAGATTCTACAAATGTAGAGATAAACGTTATAGATAAACTTAGTGATAGCAAGGAAGGCTATATCAACATAGTTTTTACAACTATCCAAGCACTTTTTACAACACTAACTAAAGAAAGAGAAAATGCTATAAGCTTTGAAGACTTTGAACATCTAAAAGTGGTACTTTTAGCAGATGAAGCCCACCATCTAAACGCTGAAACTAAGTCTAAGCTAAGTGTTAGTGAGAAACAAAATAAAGAAAGTTGGGAAGGCGTTATAAATAAAATCTTAAAGCAAAACAAAGATAATAAGCTTTTAGAGTTTTCTGCAACTTTGCCAAAAGATAAGGCCGTACTAGAAAAATACGAAGATAAAATAGTCTATGAGTACACTTTAAAAGAGTTTAACTTTGAAGGTTACTCTAAAAATATAGAGCTACAAAAGTACAGTGATAACGATGATATAACCTTGATGCTAGGAAGTTTGCTAGTTAGTATGTATAGACAAAAGCTAGCTAGTAAACATAACATAAGGCTAAAGCCAGTAGTACTTTTAAAAAGTAAGGCTATAAAAGAAAGCCAGAAAAATCATCAAGCTTTTAACTCCCTTATAGAAAATCTAGATGTAAATATCTTACAAAACTTTAGTAGCAATAAGGCTAGTTATAGTGCGCTTATGAAAGATGCCATTAACTTTTTAGAGATTAATACTAAGTTATGCGAGGATATAAAAGCAGAGTTTGCTCCCCAGTTTGGAGTGAATATGAATGAAGAAAAAGAGCTAGAAAGAAACCAACTTCTTATAAACTCCCTAGAAGATACTACTAACTTTATACGCTATATCTTTGCAGTAGATAGGCTTAATGAAGGTTGGGATGTACTAAACCTCTTTGACATAGTAAGACTAGGTAGTGGATCACTAAAAGATACACCACGTGAGGCCCAGTTAATAGGAAGGGGTGCAAGGCTTTATCCTTTTAAATATGAAAATATGGATAGATATAAACGTAAGTTTGATGATGATATAAACAATAAGCTAAGGGCTCTAGAAACCCTAGACTATCACACTTTTAATGAAAATAAATTTATACAAAACCTCCAAAGTGAGCTAGTAAAAAGTGGGCTAATAAATGATGATAAAGAGATAATGGAACTAGAGTTAAAAGAAAACTTTTTAGAAAGTAATGCCTATAATGAGTGGTACTTTAGCACTAACTCAGTTACTAAATATAAAGATGTTTTAAAAGATACTAATGGCCTTTTTGAGATGGATAGCATAGAGATAAAACGCCATAGAGAAAAGGTAATAAATGTGCCTCTTTTTAGCAAAGATATAAGTGAAGCTAGCCTTATGCAAGAAGAAATAAAAGAGGACTTAAGGGGCGAGATAAAAGAGTTTGTATTAGATAGGCTTGATAAAAAACTAATCATAAAAGTTATGAATAAACTAGGGGATTTTTATAACTTTGATAACTTAAGGCGTATTTTTAAAGATATAGATTCTAAAGAGGAGTTTATAGAAAAATATATCTTTAAGCTTAATATAAAGGTTAGTAAAAAACAGCAAGCTAGCTTTATCTTTAAGATACTTAACTACGTGCTAAATGAGTTTATGCAAAACTCACAAAACCTTTTAGAATCTTATAGGGTTAATGAGTGGCGATTAAAACCACTTAAACTACTTAAAAATAAAATAGTCCTAAAAAAAGGAGAAACTACCTCCGTTGGCAATGAAGAATGGTTTGTATTTAAAACTTTTAATGGCACTTCCCTTGAGTGTGAGTTAATAGAGTTTATAAAAAGCAAGAAAGAAGATATCAGTAAAGTATATGAAAAATGGTATCTAGTAAGAAATGAGAGAAATAACTTTATGGCTATTTACAGTGAAGATGCTAGGCGTTTTGAGCCTGACTTTTACTTTTTTGGCAAAAGGTATGAAGATAAGAACTTTAAGTTTGTGCAGTGTTTTATAGAGCCAAAAGGAAGCCACTTAGTAGGCTATGAAAAGTGGAAAGAAGACTTTTTAGAAAAGATTAGCCAGCAAAAAATGCTTATTAACACTGATGAAAACTTACACATACAAGAGGATAAAAAAATAAGCCTTACTGCCTTGCCATTTTTTATAGATGAAAATAGAACTTCGTGGGAAAAAGAGTTTATAAAAGAACTGTTATAAAAGTAGTAGGGGTTAAAGACTTACTAAAATAGTTTTAAAAATCAGCACTTTTCAAACTATAATTTACACGCACTTACTAACCAAACTACTAAGGAAGAAAATGAAAGAAAAGATAAAAGCCATAAATCAAGATAGGACTAAGGAGAGTAAAAAAGGCGTGATCATAAGCCTTATAGTAGTCCTAATAGCCTTTATCCTAGCGCTAATTAGCGTTATCATCTTAGGTATAAACCTCTTTTTAAAACTTAATAGCACAATGCTTTTAATCTCTAATATATTTATCTATATAGCTATATTTATAATAGTAGTAACTTCCCTAATCCAGATAGTAAAAGGCTTTAAAAGACGCCCCCAAAGTAAAAAGTAACATAAAAAAGACTAGCAAAAAGCAAGTTTTTATCTTTACCTTATCAACATAAAGATACTAGCTTGCTTATCTAATCTTTAAGGCTATTTAAAAACTTCTAGTTGCCACAACCACAGTTTGCAAAATGCTCTTCTATAAGTTCACAAAGCATGTGAATGTAGAGTATGTGAAGCTCTTGTATACGTGGGGTGTCTTCACTTGGAGCTATTAGATTAATATTACAATGCTCACTCATAAGGCCACCATCTTTCCCACTTAAACCTACAGTTGGGCAATATAAGGCCTTAGCAACCTTTAAAGCCTCTAAGATATTTTCTGAGTTACCACTAGTTGAAATGCAAAATAATAAGTCACCCTCTTTTGCTAAAGCTTCAACCTGTCTAGCAAAAACGTACTTAAATCCATAGTCATTACCTATAGCAGTTAAAGCTGAAGTATCAGTACTTAAAGCTATAGCCGCAAGGCCTTTTCTTTCTCTTTTATATCTTCCAGTAAGCTCAGCGGCAAAGTGTTGGCTATCTGCTGCACTGCCTCCATTACCACAGATTAAGATCTTATTACCCCTTACTAAGACATCTATTAACAGTGAAGCAACATTTGCAAGACTTGACTTTAAAAGGCCTGCTTTTTGCATAGCCTCTAAGTTTTTATCTAACTCTTTTTGGATTTTATCTTCTAGTATATTTGACATTTATCATCCTTTTATTTTATTAATTATATTAGTTGTGCTTTTATCTTTTATGTAATCTATTAAAACTACCTCTTTTGCTACCTTGCTTCCTACTACTTCTTTTCCTTTATAGTCAGCACCCTTTACTAATACATCAGGCTTTAAAGATTCTATAATCTTTAAAGGTGTGTCTTCATCAAAGATAACCACAAAGTCAACACAAGCTAGGCTTGCTAGGATATAAGCCCTATCAAACTCACTATTAATAGGACGCGTATCACCTTTAAGCCTTTTAACTGAAAGGTCGCTATTAACACCTACTACTAAAACATCTCCCAAGGTCTTAGCCTTTTGAAGATAGCTAACATGTCCGATGTGTAATATATCAAAACAGCCATTAGTAAAGACCACTTTTTTATCTAAGATTCTATCTTTTAAAGACTTTATATCTAGAATCTTATGACTTACTATAGAGCGGCTTATGGCATTTTCTACCTCTTCTAAAGTGGCAACTGCTGAGCCTAGCTTTCCTACAACTATGGCTGCAGCTATGTTTGCAAACTCACAAGCTTGTTTTATATCTTCTTTATCTTCTATTAGTTTAAAAGCAAGTGCAGCTATGGCTGTATCCCCTGCTCCACTTACATCATAAACTTCTTGTGCCTTAGCCTTAGACTTATAAAAGATAGAATCTTTCATATATCCTATGCCATCTTCACTAAGAGTAATTAGAGGATATTTAAGCTTACAGATATCTTTCATATAAGTAAGGGCTTGCTTAAGACTATCATCATCTTTTATATTTATATCCGTAGCAAAAGAGGCCTCTTTGATATTAGGTGTTATAAGCGTAGCATCTTTGTACTTAGTAAAATCCTTGCCTTTTGGATCACATAGCACTAAGATATTATGAGCATTACAAAAAGAGATGATTTCTTGTGTAAAAGGCTTACTTAGCACACCTTTAGCATAGTCGCTTAGGATAACACAGTCTACTTTTTCTAACTTCAAAGCATTTAGTATCTTGCTTTCTAGTTCCTTACTTAAAGGCAGAATCTTTTCTTCATCAAAGCGTAACATTTGATGAGTTTTTGCTACTATCCTACACTTTAATGTCGTTGGTCTTTCATCTTTGTAAACTAGATCTGTGTTTATACCTTTAGATTCTAAGATATCTAAAAGTTTCTTGCCATTTTCATCATCCCCTATAACGCCACATATTTTTGTATCTACTTTGAGTGCTACTAGATTATTAGCCACATTGCAAGCTCCTCCTAGACTAAAGCTTTTTTCTTTAGCTAGTAAAACTGGCACTGGGGCTTCAGGAGATATCTTATCTACACTACCAAATATGTAGCTATCTAGCATCAAGTCGCCTATTACTAAAATGCTTTTTTTATGCATCTAGATTCCTAACTTTTGATAAGCAGCATAGGTCTTAATATCTGGTATATAAGCGCTAATCCCTGCTTTTATATCAAAGGCTGGTTTATAGTTTGGTATAAAGCAAGTATTATCAGCCATGGTTGCATCTTGGAAGAAAGGGTAAGGATTAGGTATATAAGTGACTTTAAAGTCTCCTAGGTAGGATTTTAAAGCATCTAGGATGTCATTAAAACTTGCATTTGTTCCAGTGGCTAAGTTATAAACTCCTTGGGCTTCAGGTGCCATAGCCTTTAAAAAACCTTGCACTATGTCATCTATATATACAAAGTCTCTTCTTTGATCACCACTTTCAAAAAGCTTTACTTCACCCTTATTAATAGCTTGCATACCAAGTTGTAAGATCATACTTGCTGTGTTTCTTTTAAAGTACTCTCCCTTGCCATAAGCGTTAAATATCCTTATGCCAACTACATTACTAGAGTTTAGACGTCTTATGTCATTATCCATAGCTAGCTTTGAAAAGCCATAGATGTTTTCTGGAATCTCACCTTGGCCTACTGTATTAGGAGCAGAAGTTTTTCCATAGACTGCAGCACTACTAGCATAGATTAGCTTAGCTCTATGTGTGCTTGCTAACTCTAGCAAAAGAGCAAAAGATGTATAGTTTGTAGCCATAAGCAACTCCACATCAGTACAAGTAGTATCTGAAATAGCCCCTAGATGAAAGATATAATCAAACTTATAATTAGATTCTAGATACTTTAAATTATCCCTCTTACTTAAGTCCATACAAAGCACTTCAATATTAGGTCTTAACTCTATATTTTTAAAAGAGCCTAGATGAAACTTATTAGCCCCAAAAGTATCAAGAGCCACTAGATGCATAAAAGGATAGTTTCTTGAAAGGTAGTTTAAAATATTAGAGCCTATGAAGCCTGCAGCTCCTGTTATTAAAACCTTTATGCCTTGGTGCCTTACTTTTATGATGTTTTCTATATCTTCATTCATGAAATATCCTTTTATAAAAGTCAAAAGTTAGTATTTTGCTAGTACATAATAGCAAATTTTTAAGTTTAATATTTATGAAGTAGAGATGTTTTATAAAACATTTTGGAATCTAAATCTAGTGAAGTTAGTGTGCTTTAAAAACTAACATATAACTAGTAGATGCTAGCAATCAGCATAAGAGCAAGTACGAAAATGCGTAAATAAAAAAGTATGAGCTAAAAAGATGATATATAAGCCCTTTAAAGTATGTTATAAAAGGGCTTATATTATAGAAGTGACTTGATATTAAAACTAGTTTTTAAGAAAGTTAGTCTTTTTTATAGCGTTGATATGAAGGAAGTGACAAGTCCATATCATCGAAGTTTTCACCACTGCTAACTTTTCTTACCATTTTATGTAAGACGCTATCCATATCAGAACTAGATTCATTACTTACAGTTTGTAAGGTAGTATCAGGGACTTTATTTTCCTCATCAAAACCAGTAGCTATGATAGAAACTCTTACTTCATCTATATCAAGATCTTCTGTAGTCATAGTTCCCATTATGATATCTGCGTCTTCATTTGCTGCCCCTTCTACTATAGCCATAGCATCAGAGATAGAAACTAAAGGATAGTTTGGATTAAACTCGAAGTTAACTATAGCACCCTTAGATCCTTTAATAGACATGCTATCAAAAAGAGGAGATTCTATAGCGTCTTTAACAGCGTGCACAGCAGCATCTTCGCCTTTAGCCTCACCTATGCCCATTAGCGCTAAGCCTTTATATCTCATAACAGTAGTTACATCTGCAAAGTCAACATTCATGCCATCTTCACTATTTTTTAAGATGATATTAACTATGCCATTAACCGCCCTTGCTAGTACATCATCTACTAGCTTTAAACTTTCTCTATAACCCACATTTTTACTAACTATGGCCATAAGTTTTTCATTAGGCACTAACACTATAGAATCTGTAGACTCACAAAGTCGTTTTAGGCCCTCTTCTGCAAGTTTAGACTTTTTCTTACCTTCTATATTAAAAGGCTTAGTCACTACAGCCACTGTTAAAGCTCCAACTTCTTTAGCAGCTTTAGCAAACACAGGTGCAGCACCAGTTCCAGTGCCCCCACCCATGCCAGCTGAGATGATGACTAGATCTGAGCCTTTTAAGGCTTCTTTTATACTGTCGTAACTTTCTTCTGCAGCTTCTTTGCCTACTTCTGGATTAGCACCAGCACCAAGACCTTTAGTTAACTTCTGTCCTAGGACTATCTTGTTTTCAACATTACACTTAGACATATGCTGCACATCTGTGTTTGCGATGAGTAACTTTACAGAGCTATTAACGCCCGTTCTTTTAAGGTGACTTATCATGTTATTGCCACCGCCTCCAACTCCAACCACTGTTATATTTGCATTCATATTAGGTGCAACCTCTTCTAAAACTATATCATCCATCAATCCACTTCCTATAAAATCTATTTATTAAAATAAGTTTGTAATCCATCTTTTAAACCATCCATCTCGTCTGGTTTCTTGTGTTTCTTCTCTTATGTCAATTTCTATCTTTTCTTCTCCCCCGACTTTTTGATTCAAATTAGATAAATCTACCTCAAACTCCCCAAAAGGCGCACCAGTTGGCAGCGATGGTACTGGCTCAGATTCTAACATATTTAAATCGGTATGCTTGCTTTTGATATTTCTCTGATAATCTTTTTCATAGTTGGTAAATTTACCAGCCCCATAGAGTATAAGACCTACTGCGACAGTGCTTCCTGGCTCTTTAAGGTTATCAAAAAGGCCACCTATCTCAACTGGCTTTGCAACTCTAACTGATAGATTCCTAAAAAGGGCTGAAGCAAACTCTCTCATACCAGGAAGATTAACCATACCACCAGTTAATACTACTCCACATAAACTATCCTTCAAACCACTCTTTTCTAAAGACTTAGAAAGTATAGTTATAGTCTCTGCAACCCTAGTGCTTATTATGTCTTGAACTATATCAAGTCTTACTTCTTTTTTCTCTCGCTCATCAGCGATACTTGGCACTTCTAGTGCACCTTGTTTTTCACTCTCACTTGGAAATAAGTTGCCATACTTTATCTTTATCTCATCAGCTGCAACTAAAGATGTACCTAAAATAGTTGCTATATCATTAGTTATATAGCTAGATCCAACTCCCAAAAAGTCGTTATATCTCATAGAGTTGCCATTATAAACCATAAGTTCACAAGTACTAGCACCCATATCTATGCAGGCAACGCCTAGTTTTTTCTCATCTTCATCCAAAACAGCAATACTTGCAGCATAGGCAGAAAGCACTATAGTTTCTATATCAACTCCTGCTAGCTTTACAGAGCGCCTTAAGTTTTCTAGGCTTGCTTTTTGAGCTGTGACTATATGTACAAAGACTTCAAGTCTAGTTCCAGTCATACCTAGTGGATCTTCTATATAGTCTTGGTCATCTAGCTTAAACCTAAAAGGTAAAAGATGTATCACTTCATAATCAGATGGTATAGCAGCCACATAAAGTGCGTTATCTATAGCTCTATCTATAGTTTTTAGATCAATTTGTGAGTTTCCAACATTTATAACACCTGAGTTTATATAGCTTTTAGTATAAGCGCCAGAAAGTGAGATGATGGCTTTTGATATCTCAACTCCAGCCATCCTTTTGGCATCTTCTATGCTATTTTTTATAGCTTTACTTGCTTGTTCTATATTAACTACAGCACCCCGCCTTATCCCCTGCGATCTAGATATACCAGTTCCTATAATATGCGGACCTTGAGAATTCACTTCTGCAATTACAGAACAAATCTTGGTAGACCCGATGTCTATACCTAAAATAACTCTACTCAAAATTTACTCCTAATATCTAGTAACTTTACTATGAAGCTCAGCATGTCGTATCAAAGAATCTAAAATCATAGAAGTTTTTAACTGCTGAACTTGCTCACTCCCACTTGAACTAACCAAATGCATAAGCTCTGAGTAGCTAGGCAGTTGTTGAGATTTTATATTATAAATCAAAGCTTTAGTATTATTTGCCAGCCAAACTATGCCTTTTTTATCATGAGATTGGAAAATATCCCTCAAAGCAGTAGTGATATCTTGCTTACTCAAGCCATTAATGTTAATTTTACTTGCATCATTTGCACTAACTAATCCAAAGTCTATAAGACCATTTAGATTTTTTAACTCTTTATTTGCCACTTCTTTTATATAACTTGCCCTCTTGCTTACTAGTAAATCTTTCTTTGCTGCATCTTGTGCTAGTTCAAAACTTAGAGGTTCTTTGTCTTTAGAATCTAAAATGCTAAGCGTTATATAAGAGTCTCCATTTGCATGTGGCTCTAAAAGTTTAGAGTTTGTCTTATGTAACTTATCTATACTAGCAACTATAGCTGGTGATAAGACTTTAGTGTTTTCATCAAAGCTTAAAACATGCACTTTTATAGAACCCTTTGTTATATCTACTCCATTATCCCTAGCATTTTTTAAAGAGGCTATCTCAGATTTACTTGCGTCTATGATAACACTTGTATCATCTTTTGTATTCGCTTTTAAGTTAGATAAATCAGCAGTTTTTAAATAAACTTCTGCAAACTTTGCTAGGCTACTAGCTAGTTGCTTTTTAGCATCTAAGATAACTCTATCTTTGGCCTTATCATAAGGCAAAACCTCTCCATTAGAATCTAAGTATTTAAATTTATTTTCTTCATAAAAGTGTTTTATCTCTTCATCACTTATAGGCAAAGAATCTGCATCTATATTTATATAGGCTACATCATATTTTATAGGGGTGGTATAAGCTGACTTATGTGCTTCCCAGTACTTTTTAATCTCATCTTGACTCGCACTAACTTTCATACTACTAGCATCAAGATACTTTAACTCTAGCTCATCTTTAATATTAAATGCACTCAAAAAAGCATCTACTTCATAACTAGAAGCCGGAAAAAGACTAATAGATATCATAGTCTGTCTTAAAAGCTCTGTTGCTATCTGAGATTCTAACTCACTAGGCTTTCTATGAGTACTAGCTACATAGTCTTTATACTTTTGTGGATCAAAAACTCCATTGGTCTGAAACTCTGGGATATTTTGCAAATAGCCTCTAATCTGCTCAGGTGTTACTTTTATACCAAGCTTTTGTGCATAAGATCTAATTAGTGCTTCGCTTATAAGCCTATCAAGTGCTATCTTATCAAGACCCAAAGACTTAGCTTCTGTATCATCTATCTGAGGACCATTTTGAGAAAAGGTGCTCATCACGTTTTGATACTCATTTTGATACTCTTCTTGCGATATGTAAATATCCCCTACCCTAGCAACAGAACCAGGATGACCAAAACTAAAAGCATTAGCCCCCCATCCTACAACACCTGCAGCAACTAGTGCGATCACACTAACCCAAACAGTAATAACTAGATATTTCTTATGCCTCTGCATCCAATCGAGCATCTATTGCCTTTATGCGTAAATACGTAATTTATAAGTCTGGATTATAACACGAAGTTTAAGCTTTAAGTGACTTCAAGCCCTAAGCACCAAAGCCCTCATAGCAATATAAATCTAAGACTAACTCTTATTATATCACCCTCTTTTTTTGTAACTAGGGAGTTAATATAAACAAAACTAAGATTTTCAAACTTTCTTACTACTTCCATGGCGTCTTTAAGCCTTCCTTGGTAGTTTAGCTCATAGCTTTGTATGCTTAAAGTAGGTGATAAATCTATCTTTTTAGCTTTGCAAAAAGATTCTTTACAGTTGTTTAATAAAATAATTTCTTGCAAAATGGAGGGCATTAAAGTTTTTAGATTTGATTCCAAATCTACACTTTTTGTATCAATGTTGTGAATATTTTTCTCTTCATTAAAGAAATATTTAAACTTTTCTTGAAGAAAAGAGTCAAACTTAGATGACAGCGCAACTATAAAAACTAAACTAACTATATATAACACAACTAGCTCTTTTAAGCTTTTGGTTCTAAGGTAGGCTACTAAGTTTTCAAACATATACGACTTCTTTCCATACTAGTTAGGTTACAAACTTATAGAATCTAAGATTTGATATTAGGTGCTTTTATAGATTCTAACATATAGATATAAGACAAAAGAAATATTATAAGAAGCTAAAAACTGTACATAATATAGTTGCAAGGTATATTCAAGACGCTATAAAAAAGCTTATTGCAAAAAGCGAAGTTTAGTATCGAAAGTAGTCTGTTTTGATATAGGCATCTTAAAATGCTTCTTATTAAGATGTCCTACTTTCTTTAAAACTAGTTTAGGCGTTTAAAAGCTTTGCTCTAAACTAGTTAAGATCTAGTTACTTTCCAAGGTAGACTTGTCTTGGACGAGTGATCCTAGCTTTTGAGTTTTTCATATGTTCTAGTAGTTGTGCACACCAGCCTGGCATCCTACCTATAGCAAAGATAGGAGTGAAAAGCTCTGTTGGTATCTTTAAGGCACTTAGGATGATACCTGAGTAAAAGTCTACGTTTGGATATAGTTTTTTCTCTATGAAATAAGGATCGTGTAAGGCTACTTCTTCTACCTTATCTGCTATATCACTAAGTTTAGTGTTCATTTTAATACCCTTGCTCGCTAAAGAATCTTTTAGCCCTTTTAGGATTTTTGCGCGTGGATCGTAGTTTTTATACACTCTATGACCAAAGCCCATAAGTCTAAATGGATCGTTTTTATCTTTGGCTCTTTCTATGTACTTATCTACATTTTTTACATCACCTATCATTTTTAGTTGGGAAAGTACGCTTTCATTAGCCCCGCCATGAGATGGTCCCCAAAGTGCATTAATACCAGCACTTATAGCAGCATAAGGATGCACACCTGTGCTCGCTACGTTTCTAACAGTAGTAGTTGAAGCATTTTGTCCATGATCAGCATGCAAGATAAAGATCTTATCTAGTGCCTCTACTTCTAGAGGATTAATGTCTTCTTGCCCATGTAAAGTTTGCTTTAGTCTTCCATAAGGATAGCCTCTAAGCATGTATAAAAAGTTTTCTACATAAGGCTTAGTTATATCTGGATCTATGAAAGGAGCGCCAACTGCATTTCTATAGCAGTAAGCCACCATAGTTGGAATCTTAGCTATGATTCTTCTTGCCATCACTTGATATGCATCTTCTTCTTCTGATTCTGAAAGATTAAGTCTTACGTGTTCATGATAAACTGTAGCTAGCACGCTTACTATTGCCGAAAGAGCAGCCATTGGGTGAGCTTTATCTGGAAATACATTGAAGATTTCTTTTAGGCGTCTATGTAAAAAGCTTCTATGCCTTAGCTCAAGATCAAAAAGTTTAGACTCATCAGCAGTCTTTGGTAAAAAATCATTATCGCTTATTAAAAATTTGCATATATCTGTAAAGTGGTATTTATTAACTAGATCTTGAACTAAGATCCCTTTATAGTAAAGCTCGCCTTTATCGCCATCTATATAGCTTATAGTACTTTCACATGCAGCAGTAGACCCATATCCTGGATCGTAAGAGAAAATCTTTGCTTTTTCATAAAGCTTACTAAAGTCTATAGCCTCAGGCCCTCTAGTGCATTTTATTAAATCAAAATCAAAACTTTCTTTTGTTTCATTATTGGTGAGAGTTACAGTACCCATTTATCACGCCTTTCAATTTGAATTGAATATGATTCTACACGCTAAAGATAAAAATATCCGAAAATATAACCTTTTTAAACAACTTTATATCTTTTGTAGTTACAATTAAAGACATAATATTATTTTTAGGAGAACTTATGGGTACCTATAATCCAAATTTTTTACAAAAGCCTACAAGTGGTGAGGCTATTACTATTGATTCTAATGGTAAATTAAATGTTCCAAACAACCCTATAATACCTTTCATAGAAGGCGATGGCATAGGAGTAGATATCACTCCAGCTATGATAAAAGTCGTAGATGCCGCAGTTGAAAAAGCATATAAAGGCACTAAAAAGATAAGCTGGTATGAAGTTTATGCTGGAGAAAAGTGCTTTAATAAATTCAAAAATGAAAAGTCTCTAACTCCTATGGAGCAGTGGCTTTTACCAGATACGCTTGACGCCCTAACTCACTATAAAATATCTATAAAAGGACCTCTAACTACCCCAGTTGGAGAAGGTTTTAGAAGCCTAAATGTCGCCTTAAGACAGACTTTAGATCTATATGTATGTCTAAGACCAGTTAAGTGGTATGGAAGTCCAAGTCCCGTAAAAGAACCAGGTAAAGTCGATATGGTAATCTTCCGTGAAAACAGCGAAGACATCTATGCAGGTATAGAGTTTGCTGAAGGAACTCCAGAAGTTAAAAAGCTTATAAATTTCTTAGAAAAAGACCTAGGTGTAACCAAGATAAGATTCCCAAACACTAGTGGTATAGGTATAAAACCTATAAGCAAAGAAGGTACTGATAGATTAATGAGAAAAGCTTTAGAGTACGCAATTGACAACGACAGTAAGTCTGTTACCATAGTACACAAAGGTAATATCATGAAGTACACTGAAGGTGCTTTTATGAAGTGGGGTTATGCTTTAGCTAAAAAAGAGTTTGGTGCAGTTGAGATAGACAAAGGCCCATGGTGCAAGTTTAAAAACCCAAAAACTGGTAATGAGATAATAGTAAAAGATGTTATAGCCGATGCCTTCTTGCAACAAATATTACTTCGCCCGGAAGAATATGATGTTATAGCTACTATGAATCTAAATGGAGACTATATAAGTGACGCCTTAGCTGCCATGGTAGGAGGCATAGGTATAGCCCCAGGAGCTAATCTAAATGACACTGTAGGTATGTTTGAAGCAACTCATGGTACAGCTCCAAAATACGCAGGCCTTGATAAAGTAAACCCAGGCTCTATAATCTTAAGTGCTGAGATGATGCTAAAACATATGGGTTGGAATGAAGCCGCTGCACTTATAGTAAGCTCTATGAAAAAAGCTATAGAATCTAAAAATGTAACTTATGACTTTGCAAGGTTGATGCAAGGTGCAAAAGAGGTTAAGTGCTCTGAGTTTGCTGATGTTATGATATCTCACATGTAGCCTAGAGATAGTTTTTGCATCCTATACTAAGGGTGTAAAAAACTAGTTGTAAGTCTTTTTTTTAACTTAAGACTTACAGCCTCACCAAAGGCTTTTTTGTAAGATAAGATTCCATATAGTTTCATTTACTCACTAAAAATAAGATAATAGAGACTAATAATATTAATTATTATTGATGTTTTGCTATTATCATCAAACGTTACCTTTCATCACATAAAGAGGTAGACCACACATCTAAAAACAAGGATTAATCAATGAGAATGTTAAAAGCCCTCATCATCGGACTCTTCATATGGCAAGGCATGGCTATGGCCAATGACTTCACTCCAAAGTATGACCTACTAGTAAAAAAAAGCAACAAAAGCTTTGAAGACACTTATAACGCCCTAGTAAACTTTTTAAAAGCTAAAGACATACCTATATTTGCAGATATAGATCACAAACAAAATGCAGTTGATGTTAAGTTAGAGCTAAATCCAACTCGCGTTGTGATATTTGGCAATCCAAAAGTTGGTACTTTCTTAATGCAAGATAACCAAGAGATAGCTTTTGAGCTACCTTTAAGAATGTCTATATGGCAAGATTCTAAAGGGCAAGTTTTTGTAGCAGTTAATGACATGAAAAAACTACAAAAAATCTACAATCTTAAAAACCAAAAAGTAGTAGACAATATAAGCACTTTCTTAACTAACCTAGTTAATGAAGTAACTAAATAGCCTTTAAAAACCTAGCCTAGGCTAGGCCCCATCTTAACTTCTTAAAAGCCTTACTCTTTATCTTTTATCTACTTCTTTACTACTTACTTCTTTGTATCTATCTTTTTTATATGGTATTAGCAAGTTATCTTTACTA
This sequence comes from Helicobacter sp. 13S00401-1, assembly GCF_002272925.1. Lineage (GTDB taxonomy): Bacteria > Campylobacterota > Campylobacteria > Campylobacterales > Helicobacteraceae > Helicobacter_I. The sequence goes on from NZ_MLAR01000002.1 coordinate 16,355, forward strand.
GAATCTTTAAACTAATCGTTTTTAATAGGCAACTCTAATCTCTTTGCGCTATTAACTAAATCTTTATTTCAATACTTTCTTTTTTACATTATTTATTATTTGTAGATTTTTTATAACCAAAACGAAGTTTCCTTGAAAGCACAAGCTTCCTTGAAAACGAAGTTTCCTTGAAAAATAGCTAAGTCTGCACTGTCTAGCATCTTTTTAACGCTATTTTTGCACCACAAAACAAAACAAGAATGCCACAGGCATTAAAAAACTATAATTATTAAAACTTTATTTGTATATAGATAGCTGCCCATCAAAAACGATTTTTATCTTTAAGAAAGTATCTCAACATCTATCACATCTTCATCACTTCTATTGTTAGTAGTACTCATATCTAGTACTGAAAACATGTAGTGGCCTATTAAAAGGCTTTTAAACGCAACACTTAGTGAGTTAACTATAGGCACAAGACTAAGTAGGTAAAGTGGTATGTTTAAGAAAAACAGTGCTAAAGCATTAAATCTTAAAAACTGCTTGCATTTAGTTGAATCCATCAAGCTTAAAGCCACTTCATAGTTTAGATTAATAGCTTGGAATCTAAAGAAGAGATAAAGCAAAGCTAAAGCACTAATAAACCCTAGTCCTATAAAATGAAGCAAGCCAAATATAGCACCAAGAATACATAGTTTTACAACAGTATTAATAAGCACTTTTATAGATGTGATAGTGCTATCTTTAAAAGAAGCAGGGGAGATTTTAATGTGACTATAGTAAGTTTTATGTATATGGCTTATGACTATAGGAGTATAAAACATAGACATGATGATATTTACTACCACTAGTACAAAAGCACTTATTAATATAATCTCTATCCAAACTATTAGCTTTAAAAGTAGTGTTAGGATGTTAAAACTACCGCTATTGTGCATATAAGTTACTATAAACTGTGGAAAGAGATTGACTAAATGATCAAAGTTTTCATACAAAAAGATAAAGCTAAGGATATAAACTACAATTAAAATCACAAAAGAGATGAAGTTTAAAAATAACATCTTTTTTGAAAAAAAGTCTTTAAATGCTCTGCCTATAAACCCAGCCCCAAGCAACTGTTTTAGTAAAAAAAGTTTCATGGTCTTCCTTAAGATTTATTATGAAAATTTGCAAGTTTCACATCCAAGCATGCTCAAAGGAAACAAAAAAATATTTTTGCATCATTAAAGTATTGTATCATTTAGAATCTAAATTCTAAAAATACCTTGGAGTAAACTATATGAAAAACAAAATGTTGAAATGCACTCTAGCATTAGCCATTAGCGGAACTTTAGCCTTAAATTTTGCAACTGCGAAAACTCTTGCCACAGTTAATGGAACTGTTATAGATGATAAGATTTTCGAGATGATTAAAAAGCAAAATCCAAGGTTTAACTATGACGCTTTATCCCCTCAAGAACAAGGCAAAATACTAGATCAACTAATAGACACAGTTTTAATATCAAATGAAGCCAAGAAAGAAAAACTTGATGAAACTCCAGAGTACAAACAAGCTGTAAGCCAACTACTAGTGCAACTTTGGATAGCTAATATCGCAAAAGGCGTGCCACAAGTAACTGAAGCTGAAGCTAGAAAGTTTTATAACGATAATAAATCTAAGTTTGAAGAACAAAAAGCTGTAGCAAGACACATTTTAGTTTCAACTGAAGCTGAAGCAAAAAGCATAATAGACCAGCTAAACAAACAACCTAAAACTAAAGTAGAAGATAAGTTTAAAGAACTAGCTAATCAACTTTCTATAGACCCAAGCTCAAAACAGTATCAAAATGGTGGATCTTTAGGTGAGTTTAACCTTAATAGCATGGTTCCAGCCTTTGCAGAAGCAGTGAAAAATATGAAGCCTAAGACTTATACAAAAACTCCAGTACAAACTCAGTTTGGCTACCATGTAATCTATCTAGATTCTATTAAAAAGCCTGAGCTTATAAGCTTTGATGAAGCTAAAAATGAGATTATGCATAACTTAAGAGAAGCAAAAGTGCAACAGCTTATACAAAGCAAAGTTAAGAAATTCCGCGATAGTGCAAAAATTACATATTAAAAAGGACTTTTAAATGTTGGTATTTGGACATGAGATCTTAGATAAGGCCAATAAAGAAAACTATGGTGTAGGTGCTTTTAACTTTGTGAACTTTGAGATGTTAAACGCCATCTTTACTGCTGCAAACATCGCTAAGTCTCCTATCTTTGTGCAAGCAAGTGAAGGGGCTATAAAGTATATGGGTGCAGATATCGCAGTGAGTATGGTTCAAACCTTATCTCAAAGATATCCTCATATCCCAGTTAGTTTACACCTTGATCATGGCACTAGCTTTCAGTCTTGCAAAGATGCTATAGAGGCTGGTTTTAGCTCTGTTATGATAGATGCATCTCACTATGACTTTGATAAAAACCTCGAGATGACTTCACAAGTAGTAGAGATGGCGCATGCTAGAGGCGTAAGCGTAGAAGCTGAACTTGGACGCTTGATGGGTATAGAAGATAATATATCAGTGGATGAAAAAGATGCTGTCTTAGTAAATCCACAAGAAGCAAAAGTCTTTGTAGAAAAAAGCAAAGTAGACTTTTTAGCCCCAGCAATTGGCACAAGCCATGGTGCATTTAAGTTTAAAGGAGAGCCAAAGCTTGACTTTGAAAGGCTAAAAGAAGTTAAAGCACTAACTAAGATTCCGCTAGTTTTACATGGTGCTAGTGCTATCCCAGATTATGTAAGAGAAAGTTTCATAGAAAGTGGCGGCGAGTTAGGTAATAGTAAAGGTGTACCATTTTCTTTTTTACAAGAAGCAGTTCGCGGTGGTATAAACAAAGTCAACACTGATACAGACTTACGCATAGCTTTTATGGCTGAAGTTAGAAAAGTTGCTAACAATGATAGATCGCAGTTTGACTTAAGAAAGTTCTTCGCACCTGCTCAAGAAGCTATGGTTAAAGTCATAGTTGAGAGGATGGAACTTTTAGGTAGCAGTAATAAAATCTAGTCTTATAAAGATGTGAGATGATAAAGTTTAAGCAGTTCTTCCCAGAAACTTATGAGAAAAAAGACTTAGACTACGTTTTTAATAAGATAGTAGAGGAAAGAGATAGCGATATAAGCGGGTACTACAACCTTCCTTTTGAAACTAAAGCTCTTGATGATGCTGCTAGTTATATAAAGAGGAATGCTAGCGTGCTTGATAACCTCTCTCACATTGTTATAATCGGTATAGGTGGAAGCTCTCTTGGTATAAAAGCACTAGATAATATGCTCTATCACCTACCTAATAGAAAAGATATATCTTTAAAATTTTTAGAACACACCGATCCAGTTAAGATTAAAAAGTCTATAAAAAAGATAAAACTTCAAAGCACGCTTTTTATAGTTATATCAAAGTCTGGGACTACCATAGAGACAACTTCACTTATGAAGTACGCACTTCATACTTTTTCACTTCTTGATCAAAATCTTAAACAAAGACTTTTAATCATAACTGATAAAAACTCCAAGCTTCATGAGTGGGCAGAAAACTATGAAGTAGAACATGTATGCATCAACCCAAACATAGGTGGGAGGTTTTGTGTTTTAAGTAGTGTGGGAATCTTGCCTTTATTACTCCTTGGTTATGATGTTAATGCCATATTAAGAGGTGCTAGGTTTATAGCAACTAGCTTTTTTAACAGGCATGAAGAACATATCTTACAAAAAGCTCTCTTCATGGCCAAGCATCCTGATACTTATAGAATCAATATCTTGTTTTCTTACTCAAGCTCTTTTAGTGACTTTAACTTATGGTACGCCCAGCTTTGGGGTGAAAGCCTAGGTAAGATTAATGCAGAAGGTAAAAATGTAGGTCTTACACCCATTGGCCTCATAGGTAGTATAGATCAGCACTCATTCTTACAGCTAATCTTACAAGGCTCTAAAGATAAAACTGTAACTTTTTTAGGCATACACAAAGATAGTTATAATGAGCCCTCTATCCCAAATATAGACTTCAAAGAGTTAGAAAGCACTAACTTTGTTAATGGAATCTCTTTTGCGAAGCTTTTAAGTGCCCAGCAAGTTGCAACTATGCAAACTATAAAAGAGGCTAGTATACCTTTAGATTCCATAGAGTTAGACCACTTAAATGAAGAAAGTGCAGGATCTCTTATCATGTACTATGAGTTACTAACCTCAGCAGTTGGCTGCATATTTGATATAAACACTTACAATCAACCAGCAGTAGAGCTAGGAAAAGCTAAACTAAAAACTATACTAAACTAGCTAAAGGCTTAAAGATGCTAGCCCTTGCTTATAAACCTCCTAATATCTCAAGCTTTTACTTTGCTAAGCTTGTTAAAAAAGCACTAAACCAACAAGGATTTAATATAGATAAAGTCGGCTTTAGTGGTACACTAGATCCCTTTGCTAAAGGACAGCTCTTACTTGCTTTTAACTCTTATACTAGATTTTTATCTCATGTAAATATGCCTTTTAAAACTTACAAGGCTACTATCTTTTTAGGGCTAAGTAGTAAGAGTTTAGATACTGAAAACATTCTTAGTCTTAATGAAGAAAAGCATTTAGAAAAAGCATGCATTATAAACACATTAGAAGCGCTAAATGGGAATCTAACCTACACCCCACCAAGCTTTAGTGCTAAACTAGTTGATGGAAAAAGGGCTTATGCACTAAGTAGGGAAGGTAAAGAAGTTAGGCTAAGTGATACAACTATGCAAGTTTCTAATCTCAAGCTACTAAACTACACACATCCTTTTTTAAGCTTTGAAGTAAGCGTTAGTAAAGGAGGCTATATAAGAAGTCTAAGTGAGATAATCTGTAATAAGCTAGGTGTTAAAGGAGCACTTTGTAGTTTAGAGCGTTTAAGTGAAGGAAACCTAAGCTATCAAAGCCTACTTAGAACAACTAAGCCTTTGTATCTAAACCTATATAACTCTAATAACACTGCAAGTAAGCCTAGCACAAAACTCTTGCCCCTAGACTTAGAAAAGACACTGCCATATGTTACAATTAAACTTTTTAGTCACGAAGAGCTTGCCTTAAATGGCGCAAAGTTTAAACTAGAAAGCACACCCACTGGAATCTATCTAGTAGACTTTAGATCACACTTTGGCGTTATAGAAGTAATGGAAAACAAAGAGATTAGATATATATTAAACAGGATAAGCAAATGCTAATTTTATCTAGAAAGCAAGAAGAAAGTATAGTCATAGGCGATGACATAGTACTAAAAGTCATAAGCATAGATAGAGGTAGCGTAAAACTAGGCTTTGATGCCCCAGTAGAGACCTTAATCCTAAGAGCTGAACTAAAAGAAGCTATAAGCAGTGAAAACAAAAAAGCAAGTTCTAACGCCTCAGTGCAACTTGATGAAAGCTTAAATGAACTAGGAGCACAAATTAGCAAGGGGCACAAAAGCTAATGAAAAGCTTAAGGCTTAAAGCCTACCCTAAGGTTAATATAACCCTTAAAGTCTTAGACTTTGATAAAGAGGCTAGATTACACAAGATAGATTCTAGGATGCGCCTTGTAGTCGGAAGTCTTTTTGATACTTTAAGCTTTGAAAAAAGCACTGACTTTAGCCTTAGTGGCTTTAACTTTGAAATAGAATCTAATCTAATCTTTAAAGCCTATAAACTTTTAAAAGATACTTATGATATCTCACCTTATAAGATAGGTGTTATAAAAAACATCCCTTTTGGAGCAGGGCTTGGTGGAGGCAGTGTTAATGCTGCTTTAACACTACTAGCACTAAACCACATTGAAGGTTTAAACCTAGAGTATGAAACCCTACTAGCCCACGCTAAGACTTTAGGTATGGATATATGTTTTTTTATCTGTGTTTATACTCAAAATGGCAAGTTTCCTCTAAGCAGTCTTGAAGACAAAGAAGAACTTTTTTTAAGTGCTGATGCTTCTAACTTTGGAGAAGTGATAAAGCCTTTTTATGAGCCTAACTTTAAAGTTAGAATCTTTACTAATGATATATCTTGTAATACAGCTAGTGTTTATAAAGAGTTTGGCAAGATGCAAAAAGAAACTAAGACTATAAGTTTAGATGTTGCAACTAATACCTCTCCTTTTTTACTAAAACACTTTAGCATTCCTAATGACTTACAAATACCAGCCTTCAAACTCTACCCACAACTAAAAGAGATAAAAGCAAATCTTATAAAAGAGTATAAAGACATCTACTTTAGCGGAAGTGGTGGTAGCTTTTTTACTTTAGAAGGGATAAGTTAGCATGCAAACAAGCAACACTAAAGTTATCAAAAACAAAAAAGCTAATTTTGAGTACTTTATACTAAGTACTTTTGAAGCAGGCCTAGTTTTAGTTGGCTCTGAAGTTAAGGGCATAAGAGCTGGAAGATGCAACTTAAAAGATAGTTTTATTAGAATCATAAATGGCGAAGCTTGGGTTTTTAACATGCATATAACCTACTCTGCTACTACTAATCGCTATTTTATGCCAGATGAAAAACGCGCTAGAAAGCTACTTTTACATAAAAGAGAGATAGATAAGCTTTTTGGGCAAGTAAGCACTAAAGGTCTTGCCTTAGTTCCTTTACAGATCCACTTTAGCAAAAGAGGAAAGGCTAAGATGCTTTTTGGACTAGCCCGTGGTAAAAAAGAGTATGACAAAAGAGAGACTTTAAAGAAAAAAACTCTAGATAAAGAAGCAGCGCAGGCTATGAAAGAGTATAAATGATTAAGAACATATAAATAATGAGTAGAATATACGTTGCCAAAAAATTTTAACGCCAAAACAAAAAACAACTAAAGGAGTATAACTAATGCAAAATATCATAGTTTATGCTCACATCATAGACTACTCCATACTCGGATTTTTAGGCTTTTTAAGCATAGTCGTTATAGCTATAGCCATAGAAAGAGTTTGGTTTTACTCCATCATAAGACTAGATGACTACGATGATAAAAGAGAGTTAGAACTAGACTTGCATAGACGCCTAACCCTAGTTGCAACTATAGGATCTAATGCTCCTTATGTTGGACTACTAGGAACTGTAGTTGGGATAATGATAACTTTCATAAATATAGGAAGTAACTCAAACATAGACACAACTAGCATCATGACTGGACTTGCTTTAGCCCTTAAAGCCACAGCCCTTGGACTAATAGTAGCTATACCGAGCATAGTTTTTTATAATCTACTTTTAAGAAAAGCAGATGTGATAATGACAAACTGGGATATATATAAAAACCCTCCAGCTACTAGTGCTAAAGAAAGACCAAAGTTAAAAGAAGACGAAACTAAATACAAACTAAGCTAAAAGACAAAGCACTTTTAAAGTGCCTTATAGCTTGAGTGATAGAGCTATGTTTTGAGCTAGTAAGATTCCAAGAAAAGCTAAAAAGATAGATACAAAAAGCGTTATAAAGATATAAATAAAAGCATAGCTAAGATTAAACTTAAAAAGATTTATAACATCTAGTGAAAAAGTACTAAAAGTAGTAAAGCCTCCACAAAGTCCTACCATCAAAAGTAGCCTTAAGTTCTCAGCCATACTAAACTTATATAAAAAAAGCACGCTTAAAAAGCCTAGCACAAAACTACCAAGGGCGTTAACTATAAATGTAGCAAGGACTGAGGATAAAACTGGCGACACACAAAAAGCGCTTATAAAAGAGCTAGCAAATTTTGACACACCCTTACCTACTAGGAATCTTAAAACACTACCAACTCCCCCACCTATAAACACTACCAAGATTGCCATTTACACACTTACTCCAACTTAGAATCTAAAACTACTTAATTAAGATATTTTTTTAGTATAGCCTCTTTACGACTAGCGCAGCCTGCCATAACTTGTCTTGCTTTGTTTATTTCTGCCTCGTAGCTTTCTATCTCTTGTACGATTTCTTTTTGCTTGGCAAGGGGCGGGACGGGGATTTGGATATTTAATATTGTTGATAAAGATAATTCTATTTGACCACTTGCTCCATTTGCCATTTTTTCTATTTTATCAAAACCAATATCAGCTAATGCATAAAGAGCAAATTTTGGAATAACGCTTTTATTTGTCCTAAAAATAGTTATATGGCTATCAACTACAAAATCACCATCTAAGTCAAATAATGTAACTCTACCAGCTGTTCCCACACCTGTTGAGTTTATGAGAATATCACCTTTTATAAGTTTTCTTTCATCTGCTTTAAACTCACGTGTAGCATAGTATCTTTCTTTAAAATCAAATTCTAAGTAACCACGTGCTTGTCCTGATTTAATTACTTGAATATTAGAATTTCCATATTTTGTAGCCTTTCCTCTTTTTAGAAGCTCGCATACTTCGCCAAGTTTATATAGGGTTACTTTCCTTGCTTTAACTAATGCTTCTAAATCTTCAAATACTTTTGCTATTTTCTTTTTATACTCTTCTATGCTCATTCTGCTTGTGTTGTAATCTTCATCTACTTTTTCACACTCTTCTACGATTTGTTTTTGAATATCGAGCGGAGGAAGTGGAATTTTTATGTTTTTTATATCCATTTCATTTAATGAAGGATATCCGGAGTTGGGTTTTATCTCTCTTGCTTTAACTAGAACTAAATTTTCATATACATATTTTATAAGCACTATCTTAGTGTTTATAAAAATGGTGGATAAGTGAGAACTTACATAACCATCTATCCCCATAACCGCTCTGTGGTCTAAATAAGTCGATGCACCAGATTTTGGAAATAAAATAGTGCCTTTTTTAAATAATTTCATTTTTAAAATACCTTTATCATTAAGATAGCTTTTTGTACTTATTAAATTATTTGATATATGTTCTTTTGCAACATCAGATACTCTAAAAAACGGATATTTACCATTTTCAAACATTTGACTGTCTTGTGGAGCACTATTCCCTGCTGAAACTTCTGCAATCTCCCCCAACTTCACTAACGGATATTTGCTCTCAATCTCTACCTTTTTTATACCACTCGTTTTAAAGGCTTTATCAAACTCCACACGTGAAAAATCAAGTATATCTACTAAACTCACCATAGATACATACGTGCTTAAATTTTCAGAGATAAAAATCCCCCCCCCCCCCACAAAATTCTGGCGTATGAGTGTGTTTATCTTGCTTGTATCATCTAAATCATTAGGATTAAAAAGTGGGGTTTTTATCTGCCTTATACTTTTACTGCTCATAAGCTCATCATCATCTGTCTTATATGCACCGATATATTTAATACCTTCATTTCCTTTTGCCCCACTCCACTCGTAACCTAAAAATTGCTTCATCTCCTTGTTTTCTGTGGGACTTTTTACGATTATCACCTCTTGCGGATTGCTTTTTGCCAACATAAAAAAATATAATTTTTCTTTTTCGGCATTACAAATGGCTTGCGTAATATATTTTTCAAGTTCGGTATTTTTATCAACTTGTGTGTATTTAGCACTAAGGCGTTTTTTCTTTATGGCACGTGCTTTGCTGTCATCTTCAAATGTTTTTCTATATGCCTTCAATATGTCTTTACTTTGCAAGCTCTCTTTTAGATTACCGTGCAATAAAGTTTTATACGCTTCTACCTCCACGCCAATATGTGCGCAATATGCTTGCAGTAAATGGCTATCTTCAAAAACTTTATCTGCGTTAAAATCACCACTAAACCATGCATCTACACGGTTTTTATAATGTGCGGCAAGATCTGGGTTTTGCGCTTTTCGGCGTAAAAATAAAGTAGCCGTATTAGTGCCCGTTTTACCAAAAGTGCCACTGCCAAATTCTGCGATAGCTATAAGATCAAAGTACTTTAAAATAATCTCTCGTACTTTGATATAGATATTGCCATTGCTTAAAATGGAAGACGGCAGAATAATTGCCGCTACGCCACCTTCTTGCAAGAGTTGGTGAGCACGCTCTATAAAAAAGGTTTCTATGGCGTTATTTTTTTCTTTATCACCGACTTCTTTTGTTAAGGAAAAAAGATTCTGGTCATCTTCTTTTAGTGTATTTAAAAAGCCTTTGACACTATAAGGCGGGTTTGCAACGAGTACGGAAAAGGTGTGATTTTTAATGTGATGTTTTTCAGATAAGATAGTGCCTGCCAGCGCGTCTTCATAGATGATGTTAATGTCATCTTGCCCATACATAAACGCAGATACTTTGGCAACTTTACTAAGCCTATATTCTTTTTCTATGCCCGTGATATTTTTATAATGTTCAATAAGGGTGTTTTCGGGGATTATGGATTTTATTTGATGTGCATATTCGTTTAAAAAATGTCCTGCACCGCAAGCATAGTCTATTACTTTTGGGATCTCACTGCTTTTAATAATTTTTTGAAGTGGCAAGGCGGAAATAAGAAATTTTACGATAGGCATAGGTGTAAAAAATTGCCCTTCACTTTGCTTGATTCCTTGGTCTAAAAAGCCTTCAAAAAGGTCGCCTAAAAATTGGTGTTGTTCAGTAGTTTTTAGTTTTATATCTTGAAACATTTCTACGATTTCTTTGAGCACGCGTGCATTTTGCTTAAATAACCTTTCATTGTGCACGTCAATAAAAGCAAAATCGTTGTTTGTGTAAAATTTCAATTGACGAAAATAGTTCAGTACGGTGCGTTTAGTCTCATCGGGCTTGTTTTTGAAAAGCGTAAAAGCATCTTCAATGGTTTTATTATCTATGTAGGTAACTTCTTCATTCAAAAACTTTTCCATACCTATTTTGTATAGCAATTGCAAACGGTCTTGCAAGTCAAAGTCATTATCATAAGCCACGCCTTTCCAGTAAAACTGCAAACCTTTTTCATCGCTATATTCCGTCTCATCGACCACTTTGGCTAAAAAAAGATTGACTAATTTATCAAAAGCATTTTCGTGTCCACTAACATTATATTTTCTAAGAATAGTGGCAAACTCATGATATTTTGCTTGTATTTCTGTCTCACTTTTTACCTCTTGCAAATCACTCAAAGTATATTTATTTTTACCAATGTGATAGGCTTCAATTTCTTTTTCAAAAAGTCCGCGTGTGGCAAAACTTCTATCATAGGTTTCTTTCCATACATTAAAAAGCTCTTTATTATTTTTTGCCTTTGTGTAGGTTTTGGGCTCTTTTAATGTTTTAATAAACGCTTCATTATCTTGCACTTTTATCAGTTTATAGTCCACTTGCAATACGGTCGTAAAATCACTTGCATAAAGACACAAAAACTTTGTATCTCGTTCTTGTTGCAAGTAGCTAAAAAGTTGTGCGCCATCGTCTAAGGTATCTTTCCACGCATCATTAAATTCTTTGCCTTCGGTTTTGCACTCGATGATGAGTAGTGATTCTATAAAGTCCTCTTTTTTTATCCTAACCCAAATATCTGCCCTTCCACTTTTTTGGCTATGCCCTAACTGCCATTTAGGTTCGAGCTCTAAGTCTCTTGGACGATAGCCTTTTTCAAGGAGTCTGTGCACACATTCAAAAACGACAAAATTTTCATTTTGAGAAAAATTACAAGTTTGTTTTTCGTTTATAATGAGTCCCTCTGGATAGATAAGCTTTTCATTTTTAAAATCAACCTTTAAAGCGTAGTCCTTAAAGGTTTTTGCATACACATCTTGTTCATTTGTAAAATTCAAGCTTTTTAAAAGCGCTTTAAATTTATCTTTTGTTATCAAATATAACCCCTAAAATTAAGTCTTTATAAATTACATCTAGTTTTGTTTTTCAAAAGGTTTAAGGATTGCCTTAAAAATGGCTATAACTAGTTTTATAGCTAGTACAAGAAGAGTTATAAATATAATAAATCCTATGATATAAATCCAACCAATGCCTATAAAAACTATTAACTGAAAAATTAGATAAATAACAGTTATAAGACCTATAATCCTTAGCATCCTACCCCTTTATAAACTCTAAAAACTCTGCCCTAGTTTTGGAATCTTTTTTAAAAAGTCCGCGGAGGGCTGAGGTTAAAACACTAGCACTTTTAGATTCTACCCCTCTCATCTCCATGCACATATGGCGTGCTTTGCAAACTACCATGATGCCTTTTGGTTTTACGATATCTGCTATGGTATCTGCTATCTGCGTAGTTAAACGCTCTTGGATTTGCAAGCGCCTTGAATAGATCTCAACAAATCTAGCTAAGGATGAAATCCCAACTAGTCTATCACTAGGTATGTAGCCTATGCTTATATGCCCAAAAAAAGGCAGCAAATGATGCTCACACATAGAGTAAAACTCTATATCCTTAACTATCACCATCTCATCACACTCAGTTACAAAAGTAGTGCTTAAAACTTCTTTTGGGTCTTCATGGTAGCCACTAAAAAGCGTTGTCATAGAATCTAAAAAACGCTTCCTAGTATCTTTTAAGCCTTCTCTTGTGCCCTCTTCGCCTATAGCTTTAAAAAAGTCTTCAAAAAAAGCCTTGCTACTTTCTTCTATACCCATCTTTAGCTCCTTTTAAGTACTAACTTAAGCCTGCTCTTTTAAGCGTTTTATATCAGCCCCTAAGCTTCTAAGTTTTTCTTCTAAGTTTTCATAACCCCTATCAAGATGATAGATTCTATGTATATTAGATATGCCCTTTGCAACTAGTGAAGCAAGCACTAGTGCACTACTAGCGCGTAAATCTGTAGCCATAACATCAGTGCCAAAAAGTTCGCTTTTGCCTGTGACTTGGGCAACGTTGCCATTTAGAGAGATATTAGCCCCAAGGCGTTGAAGCTCATTAACATGCATAAAGCGGTTTTCAAAAAGCGTCTCACGTATAACTGAAGTGCCTTCACACTGCGTAGCTAGTGCCATAAACTGAGCTTGCATATCAGTTGGAAAGCCTGGAAACTCACTAGTTGTGATATTAAAAGCACTAATTTTTTTGGCTGGTACTAACTTCATAGAACATACAGAATCATCATCACAAGAGTAGTTTATATCAAAGCCTATTTCTTGAAGTTTGATGGTGATAGCTTCCATATGAGATTCTATAACGTTATGAACTGTGATGGGAGAGTTAGTTATAGCCCCTGCACATAGATAAGTGCCTGCTTCTATCCTATCAGGTATAACTGCTACTTCTTTTAAGTCTAAAAGACTTCTTTCACTTCCAGTTATACTTATCTCATCAGTGCCTATGCCTTCTATCTCAAGACCTGCATCACTTAGAATCTGGCACAGCTGCACAACTTCTGGCTCTTTGCAAGCATTTATTATCCTAGTTTTGCCCTGTGCTAGGGCTGCTGCCATGATGATGTTTTCACTTCCTGTAACTGTCTTTTTATCAAAAACTATAGTTGTGCCCTTTAGTCCTTTAGGTGCACGCGCTAGTATATAGCCTGACTTGATATCTATCTCAGCCCCCATAGAAGTAAGTGCTTTTAAGTGCATATCTACTGGCCTTGCGCCTATAGCACAACCCCCTGGCAAGCTTACCTCACAGTGGTGGAATCTTGAAAGTAAAGGCCCTAAAACAAGTATAGAAGCCCTCATCTTTCTTACTATGTCATAGACTGCTTTAGTGTGATTGACATAGCTTGTATCAAGCAAGATGGCATTTTTACTTGGGTACTCACACCTTGCTCCGAGGTTTTCTAAAAGCTTTATAAAAGTTTTTATATCAGCAACACTAGGGATATTAGTTAACTTAAAAGGAGTTTTTGCTAAGAGAGAGAGGGCTAAAAGTGGAAGGCTAGCGTTTTTTGCTCCTGATATATAAACCTCACCACTTAAAGGCTTCCCTCCAATAATTTGTAAATAATCCATAACTTTTTTAAATCTCCTTTTTTATAAGCTTAAATATAAAACTACTTATAACATAAACCACAACAAAAATAGCACTCAAGATTCCAAGGGCTAATATCTCATCATAAAAGTAAAAAGCAAGTATGACTATAACTAGATACAAAAAGCTTAAAAATACAGAGCTACTAGCTAAAAATTTAAGTCTAGCAAGGGCTTTTATACCAAGACAAAGTGGATAGATAAAAACAGCTAGGAGAAATAAAAGATTTAAATCATAAACTTTTACAAGTAAGTACACTAAGAAAAAGAGGATAAAGCCCATAAAATAAGCCCCACCCTTATTTAACACAACCTTTAAGCCTAAGATGTTAAAAACCATAAAGCCAAGTATTGCTCCAACCAAGACAGAAGAAAACAAGAAGCCATAAGTAAAGCCTAAGAAAAAGCAAAGCAAGAAAATAACTACACTTAAAAATAAAGAATAAACTGCTAACTTGCCATTACCATGCTTAGTTTCAACAAAGCTAGCAAAGCCTTTAATGATGATATAAAGCATGATAAAAGCTGCTATGTTGTCATAGATATTGCCAATAAAGTCTTTAGTGATGTAGCTTATAAAAACTATGAAATAAAGGGAGGCTAAGACACGAAGTATAGGCCCTTTAATCCCAGATAAAAGATTAGAAAACAAAAGTACAAAACTTATAGCATAGATATGAACACTAACTGCTGTGTAGTTTACATTTTTATACTCTAGAGGGAAGATAGTCGTTGTTAAAAGCATAAAGAAGATATTCCAACCGCCTATTATAAGTAAGTCATTATGCATAAAAATGTTTAGTCTTTTAAAAAGGCTATAGCTTACTTGAAGCGAGACTAAGACCATAATAAAAGTGAAGCAAACAACTATGCCAATAATTAGCAAGATGAAATTTTCATAACTTAAGCTGTGGAGATAGTCCATTTAGCCCCTTTGGTGATTTTTTGATAATAAAGATTCTATAATCTTATATACGAGTTTAAAAGGAATTGTATGCTAAAAGGTAAAAATGTGCTAATTTTTGTAAGTGGAAGCATAGCAGCTTACAAGATACTAGATGTTATAAGTAGTTTAAGGAAAGAAAAAGCAAACATAAGAGTAGTTGCAACTAGTGCAGCACTTCGTTTTATAACCCCTTTAAGTTTTGAAGCTTTAAGTAATACTAAGCTTTTAAGCGATGAGAGTGAAGACTGGAGTGATAAGATAAATGGGCTTAATCACATAGCCTTTGCTAAGTGGGCAAATATAGCTCTTTTTGCACCACTAAGTGCTAATAGTCTTAATAAACTAGCCCATGGTATAGCTGATAATGTCTACTTAAGCACAGCCATAGCCCTAAGAGATATACCTAAACTTCTAGCCCCTAGTGCTAATAACTTCATGTTAGAAGCCCCTCAAACTATGCACTCTCTTAATGTCTTAAAAAGTTACGGATATGAGATTATCGAGCCTGAAACTAAGCTACTAGCTTGTGGGGATGAAGGTAAAGGCGCTCTTGCTAATACTGAAGAGATAGTTTTTAGAGTAAAAAGATCTTTACTTAAAAATGCTTTTTGGAGTGGTAAAAATGTAGTTATAACTGGTGGAGGCAGCGTAGAAAAGATAGATGATATAAGATGTGTAAGTAACTTTTCAAGTGGGCTTCAAGCTAGCTATCTAGCCTTAGCTCTTTACTTCCTAGGTGCACGCGTTAGTTTTATCTCTTCAAAGTTTCCACTGTGCTTGCCAAAAGATATAAAAACTTATAGCGTTCAAAGCTCAAAAGAGTATAAAGAAAAATTAGTCTCTGTGCTAGATTCTATAGAATCTAAAGGCTATCTTTTTATGGCAGCAGCTATTAGTGATTATTTACCAAAAGCAACCCTAGGCAAGATAAAAAAACTAGACCATCCAAATGGCTTAAAACTAGACCTAAGCTTAAATGAAGACTTACTAAGCTCTATAAAACAAAAAAATATCATAAAAATTGGCTTTAAGGCTGAGCATATAGAATCTAGTAGCCCACAAGATGCCTTAAAAAGTGCCACTTCTTTAATCACTACCAAGGGCTGTTCTTATGTGTGTTTAAATGTGCTTAATAAAGACAGTTTTACTGAAAGTAAAGATAGTAATCAGATGGTGCTTTTAGATGCTAAAGACTTAAATGCCATGGAAAAAACGCAGTTTCTTAGTAAGTTAGAAATAAGCTTTGAGATAGCAAACTTTATAGAAAAAAAAGAGTTGCTAGAAAAAAGTGCTTCCTTAAGCACTAAAGAGCCTAGCACTAAGCCCAAACCAGATTCTAAAATAGTAGATTCTAAAATAGTAGATTCTAAAGTAAAGGCTAAGCCTGTAGCAAGGGCTAAACTAAGTACAAAAGAGATACTAGAACAAAAGGCATTGCAAGTTAAAAGAGCCTTAGAATCAAAACGATGATCCCTCAAACTAACGCCACCTTAAACACTAGCACGCTAAGCTTGCTTAATGCACTTAGTAAACTTAGCCCAAAAGAGCTTAACACCACCCTTCCAACCTTGCTAAAAATCCTTTCACAAACAAGTAACAACTCCTATCAAATTCAGCTAGGAAAACTCATACTAGAAACTAAAAGTGATGTTCCTTTAGAACTAGGTAAAACTTACTGGGCTAATGTCTCCCAAAACAAGCTAGGTGGACTAAATATAACTAATCTAATAGCTCAGCCAAAAACACTAGAAGCGCTTGCTAACTTTGCTTTAAAGCTTGATAGTAAGGGCTTAGAAGAGCTTTTTAAAAATGAACACCACAAAGATAAAAGTATGGAATCTAACTATAAAGATTTACTTTTAGACAAACTTCCTTTAGTTAATAGCAAGCAAGAGTTTTTAGAACTAGCCCAGATGCTTTTAGGCTTGCAAAAAGGTGTTATAAGTTTGGTTATTAAAGATGAAGAAAAAGATTCTCTTTTGCAGATAAAAAAGCAAAAAGTAAAGCTTGAGTTTTATGCCCTTTTTTCTAGCTTAGGAGAGATAGATGGCATGGTGTATGTAGATTCTAAAAAAGATCTAAGTCTTAGTATGAATGTAATGAGTAAAAAGATAAAAACCTTTCTAGCATCTAAGTTAGATACTCTAAAAGGTTTTTCTAAGGTAGATATAAATATAAAGCCTGCTAGAATGCTTTTTGACCTAAGTCCAAGAAGTGACTTAAAGATGCTAGATATTAAGATCTAGCTTATAACTTCCCACTCACTAACTCCACCTGGCTTATCCATAACATTAATGTTTTTAGCCTTTAAAGTATCTCTTATCTCATCACTTAAAGCATAGTTTTTATTAGCCTTTGCTGCTAGCCTTTTAGCCACTAAGGTATCTATCTCTTTTTTATCTTCTTCACTAACTCCAAGCTGAAAGTAAGTAGTAGTAGAAAGTAAGCCTATGCCTAAGATATCTTGCAAAAGATCTATATTACTAGCAGCTTTAGATATGCTTTCTTTATCTTTTGGATTCTTATCTAAACTTTCATTAAGCCTAGCTAGCATTTCTTCATAAGCACTTAAAGCTAAAGAGATATTTAAATCATCACTTAAAGCATTTAAAAAGGCACTTTCAAACTCTATATCTTTTTTACGTTCTAACTCTGAAGTAAAGTTGATACGCTTTTTAAGTCTATAAAGCCTATCAAGACGCTTTTTACTTGCTAGTAAATCAACTTCATTAAAACTTAAAGACGCCCTATAGTGCGTACCTAAAAGATAGTTTCTTAAAATCTCACCATCATAACTTTTTAAAGCATCTTTTATAAAAAAGCTATTACCTAAACTTTTACTCATCTTTTCGCCATCTACTGTTACAAAGCCATTATGCATCCAGTACTTTGAAAGCTCTTTACCACACTCACATCTAGTCTCACTAGCTTCATTTTCATGATGAGGGAAGAAAAGATCTGCCCCTCCTCCATGTATGTCTATAAGATAGGGCTCATTTTTATAAGCAAGGACAGAATCTATCATCACGCTGCATTCTATATGCCAGCCAGGACGTCCTTTACCAAGGATGCTTTCATAACCTACATCTCCCTCACCAGTATAGGCCTTCCAAAGGGCAAAGTCTCTTTTATCTTTCTTTTCATGCTCATGATCGATGCGACTTAAAGAATCCTCATCTGCATAATGCCTACTTAAACTGCCATACTTTTTGTCTTTAGAAACCTCTAAGTAGATATCTCCATTAGAAACCTTATAAGCATAGCCCTTATCTAGTAGTCCTTTTACAAACTCACTTACTTCATCTATAAACTCTGTAGCCTTTGGCTCTAAATCTGGCCTTTTAACTCCTAGTGCTTCCATATCTTCTAGATATCTTTTGGAATAATAAGAAGCAAGCTCTGGCACGCTTTTATTAGTCTGTTTAGACTTAGCTATAAGCTTATCATCTATATCTGTAAAGTTTTTAGCAAAAGTGACCTTATATCCAAGTCTTCTTAAAAGACGCGAAAGTAAATCAAAGCTTAAAGCACTTCTTGCATGTCCTAAGTGGGCATCATCATAAACTGTAGGGCCACATACATACATCCTTACTTCGCCCTTTTTTATAGGTTTAAACTCTACTTTTTCTTTACTATTAGAATCAAATATATACATGGACTTCCTTTTAAGTAATGCTAAATTTCAATTTGAATAGATAAATAATCACAAACTCAATAACTAATAAAACTAACAATAATACTAATCTTTTGTAATCTAGCAAGGAAAGAAACTTCCTCACTCCAAAAAAATAAATCGTCATAAAAAATAAAGCAAAGCCCCCTAAAGAGCCAGCTAGTGCTAACCCAAAGACACTAAAGTGCCACATAAGTATCAAAGAAAATGCTAATCCTATAATTAAAGAAAAAGCTGAGATCTTAGCACTTAAAGCTTGCTTTTTTTGTGAGTAAAGCCAAAGTGAAAAAATACGGCTTAATCCAAAAGGCAAAAGTCCAATAAGATAGCCTATAAAAACTAGACCAACTTCTAAAGTAGACTTTCTTGTAAAGTGGCCTCTTTCATATAAAAGCCAAATTATTTCATTTGATAGCATGATGCCACCTAGCACACAAAAAGAAAGCATATAAAGTAAAAAAGTAAAGGCTTTTTTTAAGAGGGCTAGAGCCTTTTTTTCTTCGCCATTTTTTAAAGCCCTTGCTATCATGGGAAAAAGTGCAGATGATATCGCTATAGCAAAAAGTGCTAGTGGGAGTTGGAAGATTCTATTAGCATAGCTTAGTATGCTTACTCCTCCAGCTACTGGCAAAAATGTCACTAAGATAGTATCTATCATGCTAGTTATTTGTGCAGTTGAGCTTCCTAGCATAGCAGGGAAAAAGCCTCCAAAAAAGTGTCTTATATCTTCTTTTAAAATGGCAAGATTTCTTTTAGACTTTTTATCTTTTTTTAGATTCCATGCAAAAAAACTTTTAAAGCCAACTATTTGAAGACGTAAGATGTGAGAGTAGTAAAGTGGGTAAAAGTGCAAAACTACTTGAGCTACACCACCTATAACTACACTATAACTTAGTATATAAACTATATCTATCAAATCTTTATGGCGTGAGAAGAAAAGGGCTAAAATCATAGCTATATTTAAAAGGGCAGTATTATAAGCATTAACCCAAAAGATATTTTTATATTGCAAAAGTGTGCTGAAATAAGTCACAAAAAAGATAAAGATTAGATACCAAAAGTTAATCGCAACTATAGGCGTTGCAAGCTTGATGATGTCTTCACTATAACCCATACCCAAAACACGAGTTACATAGGGACTAAAAAACATGATGATAAGACTTAAGATTATAAGAAAGATTCCAAAGATAGAAGCTATAGTTATGCTAAAAGCACCTTTTTTTCTAGAGTGAAGGAAGTAAGGAAGAAAGCTTTGAGTAAAAGCTCCTTCAGCAAAAACGCGTCTAAAGACGTTAGGAAACTTAAAGGCTAGAAAAAATATATCACTATAGATACTAGTTCCTAAAACATAAGCCTGCATAGCATCACGCAAGAATCCAAAGATGCGAGAAGTTAAAATCCCACTTATGTTTATTAAAAAAGCAGTTCTAAGTAGCACTAAGAGCCTTGTTGGTAAAAGTTTTTCAAGGCTTAGATTCTACAGTGATTTTATAGGTTTTAAAACTTACTTCTTAGCTCGCTCTATTATAGCTATGATTTCATCTGCTACTTTTGGAGCAAGCTCTAGCTGAGATGTAAAGCCTACACAAGAGCAGTTTATCTCACCTAAGACATACTTATCTTTGCCATCTTTATCAGTGTCTAGTATAAAGTCAGCCGTCCAAATTAAAGGCAAGTCATAATTACCTAGCTTTTGTTTTATCATAGGAATCTCACTTAAAAAAGTACTTACTAAGTCTTTCCATAAGCTAGGGTCATCATATCTATACTTTGCGCCACTAAAAAGCGTAGCTGAGAAGTTATCTCCTCCTTCTGCTGGCTTTTTGTGAACTACATTTACTGGTTTATCATAAAGCATTAATAGCCTTATCTCACCTTCTACTATGCGTGGTAAAAAAGTCATATCTACTAGCATGCCATTTTCCCCTGTGATATATTGCTCACAAAAGTCCATAAACTCGCCTAGCTTTCTAATCTCAGTGTGATTATCTTTAGCTTCAGTACATTTTATCTCTGTATCAAGTGGTAAGGAATCTACTGGTTTACTTAGTGGATGAAGCAGTTGCACACGCCAGATTCCTTCACCTGTTGAGCCTCTGTTTTGTTTTAAAACCCTTTGTCCCTTAGCTAAAGTTTTAGGAAAGTTTTCTTTAAAAGTTTGAATATCATAATAAGCATAGGTATCTTTTGGGACTAAAGGAGTGTCATTTAAATGCACAAGGGCATCTTTTGCACCATAACCTATCATAGCATCAGGATGAGGCATAGGAATGATTCCATCCTTACAAAGCTTTCTAAGCATATCAAAGTACTCATTTTCTTCTTTTAGATTCCCAGGATTTATACGAGAGACATAAGCTATAGCATTATTTTTCACATACTCATAAATCTCATCTTTTTTACCTACTTCAAAAAAGATAACTTCGGCATCATAACCCTTACTTTTAAGGGCATCAACCATAGGCATAGTATCTGGTCTGTAACCATCTTTTCCTTTATCACTTCCGCCTCTAACTTCAAAAAACACTACATTTTTTTTCATATTTACACCTCATTACTATTTTTATGTTTTAGCTTAGTACAATATTGGTAAAAGTTGCATGAATGTGTTAGCTTTTTAGATTATATAATTTAAAGATAAGTTAACTTTCTGTATAAAATACCTACTCTTTTTAGGCATTATTTAGCTATCAGAAATACCAAAATATATACTTTATAGGAGCTTAAACATGGACTTCTTCTCTAAGAAAAAACTTAGTATCTTGAACTGGGAGAAGGACCTAAGCACCTTTAGTAAAAGTGCAAATATCAACTTGCATAATTGTAACATCCACATTAACTCTGCAAGGACTTTTTTTACTAACGATATGCCTGTGCCTTCAGGCTACTTTGAAAGCGAGTATGAGACTTCTGATAAAGAGATATATCAAAAATATGAAGTAGAGATAACTCCTAGAGAGTATGACTTTAGTGCTATAGATATAAAGATAGATAGAAACAATCTTTTTGCAACACTTATCTTAAAAGAGGGCCTTTTCATAGATAGCTCTGAAGTTTATAAAATGCAGTTTATAGACTACGTGCTAGCAAAACTAGTAGAACAAAATGTTATCTTGCATAACTCTAAATTCTTAAAAGCCACTTTAGTTCATATACTAAATGACTTTGGAGACTTATGTGTTTTAACTAGTACTTTAAACTACGAGATACTAAGGAGTAAGGCTAGTTATAAACAAAGAGGCTTGCTTAATCTCTTAGAAGAAGCTTGGGTTAAAAAAAATAATGCAGATTCTATAGATAATGCCCTCTATGCTGCAAATGAAGGCGAAGAAGTAGCTATCTTTTTTAAAGACGATGAGATAATTAATGGGCGTAATCTTAAAGGTGAGTTTATGAACATGCAAGCTATAGCAAGCAGAGAAACCACCAAAGAGACTAAAGAAAAAGAAGGCGCTATCTATGCTAACCCACCTAGTATAGATGAAAATATAGACAAAGAAGAAACTGATAGAAAGATAATCTATAAGGCAAAGTCTAAAGGCTTAGTTGACTTTCAAGATGGACTAAAAGTTATATCCATAGCTACTTTTGAAACAGTGAGTAATAAAACAGGAAGCATACTAGGAGGCCTAGAAAAAGGCATAGAAGTAGACGTTGAATGTAGCGATAACTCAAAAGATGCCATACAAAATGGAGCTATCATAGAAGCTGATGTAGTAAATATAACTGGTAATGTCGGCGAAAACGCACTAATTAGATCTAATAATCTAAATATAAAAGGCCAAACACACCAAAGTTCTACTATATATGCTAATGAAGCCTTTATAAACATACACAAAGGCACACTTTATGCCAAAACTGAAGCTAATGTCGAGTATCTAGAGCTTGGGCGTATATTCACTCAAGATGCAAACATACTCCAGCTTAATGGAGGTAAGGTAGTAGCAAAAAGAGTAGTAGTTTCACGTTTGAGAAATAATTGCAATATCTACTTTTCAGAAAGCATACATTTAAAACTAATAGATGGAGTAGAAAACAAGTTAGAGTTTAATATCATGGCTAATATTGATGAAAAACCTCACTTTTTAGGCTTGCTTGCAAAAGATACCCTCTTAAAAGAGCATGTAAAATCACGCGTTAACTACTGCAAAGTCTTAATCACTAAGGCAAAAAAGCTAAGACCTGTAATAGAAACACTAAAACCACTTATAGCTAAAAGCAAGGCTGAAGCCTCTCCACTAGACCCTGAAGTTAAAAAGATGCTTCAGTACTACGCAGCACTTTTAAAACAAGTCCACTTACAAAAAGACACAGCCATAAAGCTTCAAGATGAAAGGATACAAAATGCAAATCTTGCTTCAAGTATAGAAGGAGAGCTGCTAAATGCTAGCATCACTACAGAATCTAGCTGGAGGGATAATAACGAGATACTACTTCATAGACACTTTCCAACAGAAGTTAAATCAAGCATACTATTAGAAGATAGCGATATGCTAGATATAGAGTTAGATAAAGACTATCAGATCTTAAAAGTAAGTCCAGAGTAAGTTTTATATATGTTAGATTCTAAGTGTGTTTAAAAAAGAGGGGTTAAAAAATGTCACAAGAAGAAAAACCAAGGTCACGCTTTAGACTAAAACTTAGAAAAGCAGACTTTTTAATCATACCAGTAGCAGCCCTTATCTTTTATCTCTATCAGCACTACACTATAACTCATGCTGCTAAAGAAATTAAAACCACCCAAGCCAAAGTAGAATCTAAATCAGTGGAATCTAAACCAGCAAAATCTAAACCAGTAGAATCTGAAGTTATAAAAACTCCTCCTATCTCCAAAGAAGCTAGGCTACTAAAAGCAAAGTGGGATAAGGCAGATGAGAAAGAAAAACTAGCTATGCTAAAAGGGCTAAAAAGTAAGTGTCAAGCAGGAAGCTTAAAAGCATGCGAAGAGTATAAAAGCTTACTTTATGAGCAAGCTAAGTAAATATTTAATCTTATAGAATCTAAAAGCTTTTAGATTCTATAAGATTTGTTATAGATAAAGCGGGCGCAAAGCGTAATAGATTGCTTCAGCCACTGAAGGGTGTGTATAGCCTATATTATAAAGATCTCTAAGTTTTATCTTATCACTTACTGCTAAAGCTAGTGTGTTTATAACTAAACTTGCATCTTTTAATACAAGGTGTGCTCCTAGTAATCTATCATTTTCTTCATCAATAAGTAGTTTTACTAAGCCAACTTCTGGAGTTTGTTCAGCATGAAGACGTGGGAGATTCATCCCTGAGACTTTTAAAACTTTATAAGGAATCCCCTCTTTTAAAAGTCTTTCTTCACTCTTACCAACTCCTGCTATATCAACCCCTATATATACAGATGTTGGTATATGATCTACTTTTACTACATCTACTTGTTTACCCATAATGTGTTCATAGATAGTATCAGCATGCTTATAAGACACTGAAGAAAGTGGCTTTTTACCAGTTACATCTCCCATAGCATAGATGTGAGGAAGGCTTGTTTGATTAGCATCATTAATCTTTATATTACCCCTTTCATCTATATCAACTATACCTTGTGCTAGCTCGCTATTTGGACGTCTACCAACTGCTGCTAAAAACTTATCAGCCTCTATCTTTTCTTTTTTACCTTCTACTTCTATCTCTAAGCTTAAGTCTTCATTAAAACGGATAAATTTAACATTAGTTCTAACGCTTACTTTTAATCCACTAAGGCTTTTTTCTATCTCACTAGCTACATCTCTATCAAAAGATGGGAAAGGTTTAGGAGCAAACTCTAGCATAGTTACTTCTGAGCCCATAGCAGCAAAGTAGTAAGCAAACTCTAAAGAGATTATCCCACTTCCTATGATGACTAGTTTTTTAGGTAAAACTTCAGTTCTTAAAGCCTCAGTTGAGTAAAGCAGCTTGCCTTGCTTGGTTAGTAAGTCTGCATTTTCTATATTAAAGGTGTTATTTCTTCCACCTGTTGCTATAACTATCTTGCTAGCTTCTATCTTTTCGCCTTCGATATCAAGAGTGTGGGCATCTACAAACTTAGCACTTTTACCTTTATAAAGTTCAACCTTTGCGCCCTCTAAGGCTTTAGCTATAGAGCCATTTAGTGTTTTTGAGATTCTAATAGCATTACTTGCTACTGTTTTAATGTTTAAAAGCGCTTCACTAGTTTCTACCCCATACTTATGTAAGTTTTTAGATGCATATCTTGCAGAAGTTATAAGGCTTTTAGTTGGTATACAACCTACGTTTACACAAGTACCTCCAAGCTCAGCCTTTTCTATTAGTGCTACTTTTTTACCTTTGCTCCCAAGCTGAACTGCTAAAGAGTAGCCACCAGGCCCTGCTCCGATTATGGCAACATCGTATTTTTTCATTATTGAAACTCCATGATTAGTTTTTGTGAAGGCAATAATAATGCTTTTGAAAAAATATTGTGTCAATAAAACACATTTTTCTTAAAAAGAATCAATAAAACTTCATGGCTTATACTTAAGTAACATTATTTTTATAGCTAAAATTTATTTATACTAAAAGTAACTATAAGTAACTAAAAAAATAAGATTAAACTTAAAAAATACTTAAAACAAATAAATAAAACTTACAAAAAGTAACCATACCAAAAAGCATCATATTTAATAGACAGTTATTTTATGTGAATAAATAGCCATAGTCATAATTTTTTTAAGCCAAAGACATTCTCGCTTTGTTTTGTGGTACAAAAAGCAAAGACAAGTAAGCAGAAGTGCAAAAGCGCGATTTTTCAAGGAAACTTGCACTTTCAAGGAAACTTCTTTTTCGAGGAAGCTGACGCTTTCAAGGAAGCTTACACTTTCGCAGTTTTGCAAAAAGTAAGGGAGGGGATAACCCCCTTTTTTTTATTAAAAGAAAATATATAAGTAAGAAGAAATAAAAAAAAGAAAGTGTTAGAATAAAGAGCTAGCTAACCTTGCACACAGAATAATCATGCCTATGACTTATAATACATAAACCTTTTTAATCTTGCATAGAATCTAAACTTTTCTCTAAAAGCTTTTTTAAATCTTTGCTATCTTTCTTATGCCAAACTTTTATATGATTTAAGGTGTGAGAAGTAGCGTTTGTAATGCTACTTAGCAAAAAGCTTTTACTAGCTTTTATATAGTTTTTTATAGGGATGTAATCTTTAAAACACTCCCCACTTATAAAGTAGTTCCTTTTTACTAGCCCAAAGTGCAGCCAAAAGATTCCAAGGGCTTGTAAGCTTTTAACATTAGCAACAGGCATAACTTCATACTTATAGTCTTTATCCATCTTGTAAAGATTATCTTTAGTTACTTCTAAAACTAAAAGCTCACTTCCATTATAAGGTGGATAGTCGTTGTTTTTAAGAGGGACTAAACACTCTTTTAACATACACTTTTCACCACTTTTAAAAAAACTAGTTTTTAGCTTAGTGATATCTAAATCCTTTAAAGCACCATTTTTAAAAGGTCCTGAAAAGCTTCCAAGTGCGTATCTTTTTTCATTCTTTTTATCATCATAGTCTTTATAGATATCTTTAAACTGAGCCTTACTTAAGCCTATGTTTATCCCGCCTAAGGCAAAGGCAGTATTTTTATAAGCTAGATAGTAAGATAAAACAGTAAGCTTTAAGTTAGGTCTCAAAAAATATTTAGCTATAAGTTTTGCTTTTAACTTACCTAGCTTAGAGATCTTAAAACCTGCAGAATCTAAGTCATATATAAGCTTTAAAGCCTCTTTTAACTCCTGGCACTTTCTAGTTAGGTAGATCTGATCTGCATCTACTTTCATATAGTGGCTATAACTTACCTTAATCATGCCATGGTTATAAAAATGCGCTAGAGAGTGGATAGACTTAGCCGGCAAGACCCCTTCAAATCTTTTAAGCACACTTTTCATCTCTTCACCTACTCTTACATGTGAAGAGTGGGCTGGAAGCACGCTTGGCGTGTAGTAGATTAGCTTAAGTTTATCTTTATAGGTATCTTTTAGTTTTAGTGCTAACTCATAAGTTTTATCTTCGCTTGGTTGGACTGAGAGGATTAGCTCATCTAAGACTGGCATGATGGAGTGCACGCTTGCTTCTATAGTGGCTTCTTCATTTTTAACCCTCATATGCCCACTAAGTCCAAAAGGTCGTTTTTTATCTAGTGCATTAATCTCTTCTAAAGTGATGGCAAAAAGCGAGTTAGATTCTATAGTATGGAAGTTTTTATCCTTCAAGCTTTGGTTAGTAGTAGATGTTGAGTTATCTTGTAAATGCTTCATGAAAGTTAACTCTATAGACCTAGATAAAATAAAGTAGCCATTAACTCTTTTTTAAAAACTTTCTTAAAAAGAGATGGGCTTTGGAAAAAGGCTGGGTAAAAAAGCTGGGTGTTTTTATCAAGGCAAAAGGCAAGAGGAAAAGCAAAAGACAAAGTCCACCCCCCCCCCCCCCATTTTCTAGGTTAAGTTTGCTTGTAGGTTTTTGGCTTATCATAAGTTGGGTGCTACTTTTTAAAAGCAAGATTTATCCTTTTTTGTGAGGTTTTGCTTAACAATTGTAGCTTAATTTAAGATTTGTATATGATTATGAGAATTAGTTAGCCTTTATAGCTTTATAGCAAGCACGCTATTAGCTAGTAGTTTTTACTAGTTTATATGAACTATCTCGGCATCTTCTGGTATGTGAAAGTCAAAGTCAGTTGCTTTTAAGTCTTTATTTATTTCTACGTTTTTAAAGACTATTATGGCTTCATTACCTAAGTCATCTTTATAGCTTAGGATATAGGGCTTAGAATCTTTTAGCTTTAAAGTATATACATGCTTATTAATAGTTGCCTCGTAAGTATCTTCATCTATCTTTTTAGCATTTTTTAGCACGCCTAAAAAGTCAGCTTGACTATCAAAACTGCCTATAGTTACTTGATTAAGCATGGGTTCATAGATATAAGCTTTTCCATGTTCTATATAAACTTGCTTTTTAAAAGGCAAAGTGTAATTCCAAAGGGCTAAATTATCACTAGTAGCTTCAAGACTTCCTTGATAAAAGATACTTTTTGCACCTACTTCACCTTTTATCTCTTGTGTAAAGTTTGCCTTAAAAGTCTTTATATTAGTTAGAGGGCTTCCAAAAGAAAGACTAAAAAGCAAAACTAAAAAAGCTACATACTTATGCAAGTTCATATTTAAGCCTTTAAGTGCAACATGGCATTTAGCTCTTTTGGATCTAACTCATTTGCCCTGTATTTTATAGTAACTACGCCTTGGGTTTCGTTTTTATAGTACTCAACTATGCTTTTTAAAGAATCTAGTTGTTTTAAATCAGCATCATCAACCTTAGAGCTTTCTACATAAAAGGTGGCGTTTTTCTTAGGGTTTTTAAAGATTAGGGCTACTAGGATAAACCATATGGCTGCAACTATGATAGCTATGATAAAGATAGTGTTATAAGAACTAGATGTTATAGCACCTGCATGAGCAAAGCCTCCTAAAAACGCGCCTAAAAAAGACCCCGCAAAGCCAAAGGCGTTAAAGTCACCTAAGACCCTCCCTCTCTGACTTGCAAGGCATAGCTTGCTTACTAAGCCTTGTAAGAGGGCTTCTTGTACAACAAAGCCCATGAAGAAAAAGATTAAGCCTATACCAAAGATAACAAAGCTTATAGAGTAGTACATAAACACATAAGCCACTACAAACATAAATACACTTAGTACTAAAACTAGATAGTTTTTATTTCTTTTTTCACTCAGCATAGAGCCTACGCCCATAGCTAAGATTCCAAGCACTAGACCCGGTATATAGACCATGTAAAGATTAGTTTTGCTTACTCCAAAGGTTTCGCTTAATAAAAGAGGAGCTATCATAAAAGTTGCTGTCATAAAAAACTTTTCTAATAAAACACTGCCTGAAAGAAGATAGATGCTTTTAGAAGTAGCTCTATCTTTTCTGTGATAGTCATATCTTATCTTTTCTATCTTTTTGGCTTTTAAAACAAAAAGTATAGATATGAGGTTTAAGATAGCACTTATCCAAAAAAGTGATCTTAGTCCAAAGTGAGTTCCTACTACAAGCCCTACTATTATGGCTACAACAAAGCTTACAAAGATCCCTATACCCATTATCGCCATAGCGCGGATTCTAAACTCTTCTTTTACACTATCTGCTACCATGGCACTAAGCACCCCACCTATAGCACCTATACCTTCTATAACACGCCCTAATATTAGTATCTCTATGTTAGGGCTTAGGGCACAGACTATATTACCTATAACAAAGATGATAATTCCTACTATGACGACATGACGTCTATCAAACTTATCACTTATACGCCCAAATATAGGCTGAGTAAAGATTTGCACTAAGTAGGGCACTCCAAGTGCTATACCTACACTCATATAAGTTGCATTAGCTATAGAATCTATAGTTACAGATATAACTGGCAAGATGATAAAAAGTCCAAAAAAGCGAAACATTAAAGTAAGTAGCATAGGCAGTATTTTTACAAACATAATCAAAGATCCTTTTGTGGTGGCGAAATGGGGTTTAAAAGTTATAAGATAGGTATAATTTTAACTAATCAATCTTAAGAATATTCACAACTTATAAGGAAACTAAATATGCCAAAAGATAACTCATCTAAGTATAGCCTACCTATAGTTTTAGCTACGGGTAATGAAGATAAGCTTAGGGAAGTTAGGCTTATACTAAACTCAGAAGTACTAAGCCTAAAAGATGCAGGAGTAGATAGCTTTGATGTAGATGAAAACAAAGATAGCTTTGAAGGTAATGCCATGCTTAAAGTTGAAGCCCTTTTAAGGGATATAAAGCTAGAAGAGTTCATAGTTATAGCTGATGATAGTGGTTTAAGTGTAGAGGCTTTAAATGGCGCACCTGGAGTTTATAGTGCAAGATATGCTGCCCTTGGAGACAATATACTTGGTGGGGCTAAGGCAGATTCTAAAGCAAACTGTGCAAAACTAAAAGCTGAGCTAGAAAAAAAAGGTCTTTGGGGAAGTTTTGCAAGCTTTGAATGCGCTATAGCCTATGCCATAAAAACTCAAGATAAAATGTATAAAGATAGGTTAGAAAAAGGTAAACAAGAAAGTGGTGTGCTAAGAAAAAGTCTTTCTGGAGTAGCTTGTGTAGAAGAAAGAGGAAGTAATGGCTTTGGCTATGATGGCATGTTTTATCCAAGTGAAGAAGAGCTAAGGCTTGATTTCACAAGTAAAGATGATGAAAAAAGATTCCTAGAAACTCACAAGTCACTAGGTGAGCTAGATCCTAGTGAAAAAAATAAAATCTCACATCGCCTAAAAGCACTTAAAGCCTTAGAAGCGCTATTTGCAAACTATAAAGCAAGGGAGGATTAATAATGGAGTTTAGTATAGTTTTTGGTGGAGCAAGTTTTGAGCATGAGATAAGTATAGTTAGTGCTATCTCCTTACTTAAAAAAGGGCTATCTATAAAGCAGTGTATCTTCTTAGATGGAAGTCATAGATTCTATCTCATAGACAAAAAAGACATGAAGTCAACTTACTTTTCAAATGGCAAGTACAAAGACGCTAAAGAGCTTTTTTTGGGAGTTGAAGGCTTTTACACTAAAGGTATGTTAGGTAAAGTTGTGCCTTTAGAAACTAACATAGTTATAAATCTCATACATGGTAAAGATGGAGAAGATGGCACTTTAAGTGCACTTTTTGATTTTTATAAGATTAGATACATAGGTCCTAGGGCTGAAGCCTCTATGCTTAGTTTTGATAAAAGCTTAACTAAGCTTTATGCTGCTACTTGTGATGTAAAAACTCTTCGCTATGAAATAGTAAGTAGGGAAGATAGAGTTGTAACTTTAAAGCCTCCTTTTATCATTAAGCCTTTAAGACTAGGAAGTAGCCTAGGAGTAAGTGTGGTGCGTGATATAAAAGAGCTTGACTACGCACTTGATGTTGCATTTGAGTTTGATAATAAGGTCATAGTTGAGCCTTTTGTGGAAAATGTAAAAGAGTTTAACTTAGCAGGTTTTTTAGCAAAAGAAGGTATGGTGCACTCAGTAGTAGAAGAGCCAGTTAAAAAGGAGTTTTTAGACTTTGAAAATAAGTATCTTGATTTTTCAAGGACTACTGAAGTAAGTAAGGCAGTCTTAAGTGAAAGCTTAGAATCTAGACTAAAACTAAACTTTGATAAGCTTTATGGTGATATCTTTGCTGGAGCTTTGATTAGATGTGATT
The DNA here is from genome assembly GCF_002272925.1 of Helicobacter sp. 13S00401-1. GTDB lineage: Bacteria > Campylobacterota > Campylobacteria > Campylobacterales > Helicobacteraceae > Helicobacter_I. Next base: position 46,940 of record NZ_MLAR01000002.1, read on the forward strand.
TTTTTGTTATAGATGATGAAGTTTATATTAATGAGATAAATCCAGTCCCAGGTAGCCTTGCAAACTATCTTTTTACTGATATCAACGCCTCTTTAAACGCCCTAGCTTTAAACTTACCTAAAAATGAACTTATAAAAGTAAGCTATAAGTATATAGACAAGATTCATAAAGCCAAAGGAAAAGCATAAAGCTTTTTTTTTAAATCTCAAAAAGACTAGCTTTAAGCTCTAGTCTTTTAAAACTTTTTAGGATTCCACGTACTAGGTTTTAAATCTACAAAGTAGCAGCTATTAGACTTATATATACTTTGATAGGAGTTATCTAATAAAAGTTCTTTTTTAGCACTGCTATCTTTTATGTAGGTATTTTCAGGTGCACAAGCACTACCATAAAAGCTTTGATAGTTACTTCCTTGATAGATTAGTGGGTAGTTAGTAAAAGGGAAGGCTTTATTTATCATGACATTAGGTATAAGCCTTTTTGCTATACCTCCATAGTATCTATCTATGAAGTTTAGTGTTACTGGTGAGTAGCCTATACTTCCTTCTAAAGCTACACCTACTTTATTTTGTGCCTCTCTTGGCACTAAAGCGCTTAAATCTTTAGCCACCAACCCTGCTCTATACATCATATAACTTTGTTGGGCTGAGATAGCATTACCATAACTACTAGCAAAAACTACTAAAGAGTAGCTTCCTAGTGCTACAAAAACTATGCTTAAGCCTTTCAAGAATCTAAACTTACTCTTATAAAGCACACCTAAAAAGACTAAGCTTGCAAATCCTCCAAAACCTATAAAGGCCCTTGGGGCAAAGAGGGCATTTTGCAAGGCTAGATAAGCACCATAAGATAGACTTAAAGCTAGGGCTAAAAAGACTAAAGAAGCTATAAAAGAGACTATAAAGTTTCTCTTGCCTAAAAGCATGCTAGTTAGAATAAAAAGCAAAGCACTTACTACTAAGAAAGTAAAAAATGGCAAGCTTTTTAGATCACTAAAAATAAAACTTAGATAGATTTTGAGGTTGCCACCTTCTAAGATTTTAGTAGCTTGCATGGTATTACTACTTACATAACCACTTAAGCTAAGTGGAACTGGCGTGACTATAAAGTATCTATAAAAAAGTATGGCCACTATAAAAGTTATAACTGCAGCAAAAAGAAACTGAAGTATTTCTTTTAGGCTTTTTTCTTTGTAGATAAGATTAGTAAAGATAAAAAATAAAGTTAGGATGATATAAATTCCATTACTTGCTTGGTAGGTTGAAAGAGAAAGTAAGAGGGCTATAAAACTTATATAGATAAAGTGCTTTAAGTTATCTTTAAATAAAAAAGGCACTAAAAGTATAAAAAGAGAAAAGCTCATCAAAGGAGAATCAAACTTATAAGAAAGATTTTCTAAAAAGTAAGGGCTTAGGCCTAGGGGTAAAGTAGCGATTATCCCTAAGATATCAAGTTTTTTACGCACTATATAAGCTAAAAGTATCCCGCTTAGACTTAAGATCACTATAGCAAAAAGCTGAGGGAGTGGAGAGATATCAGTGTAAGGAAAGACCTTAAAGCTATCTATTAACGTATAAAGATATAAAGATATGTATCTACTAAATCCTGTCCAGTTATCTCCTAGTCCTATAGATCTTCCAAAGTCGTTTATATAGTAAACATCACCTCTTAAAAGCGCACTTAAAGCTACTAGGTAGATAATCACACTTAAGATAAAAAGCTTTAAAAACTTAGGCTTAGTTACTAACTCATAAACTTTTTGCTTAAAGCTACTTGCTACTTTACTAACTATGAAAATTATTATAAGACCAGATATAAAAAGTACAAGTAGATTCTTATAAGCTTTTAGATAAGAAACTTTATAACTAAAAGTAGCAAGGTTGCCAACTTCTAGTTTTTTAGGGCTATCAAAGTAGATATGATGAAACTCATTTTGAAAGTTAGATATATCTTCTTTTTGTACACCTTTTATATAAGTAGTAGCTAGCGTAGTTATGCTAGATATGGAATCTAGCTTTCTAAAAAGTAAGCTTTTATACTCTATCTTTGCACTGTACTTATAAATCTCGCCTATATGAACCCTTCCTTGTATGTCTAAAAAAGCAGTATAAGACTTATTAAAAGAACTAAGGCTTAAAACTAGAGTAAAGATAAAGGCTAGGATGGCTAGCAAGATCCAAACACTAAAGGCTAACTTGTAGCCTTTAGACATATTTTTGTAAGTAGTCATTTTTTATAGTAGCCTTAATGTCTGTTTTTATAACAGCATTTTAGTATATAGATAAATAGATATTTACTTTTTTATCCCTAGCTTTATCTAGCCTTCCATGTGCTAGGTTTTAAGTCTACAAAGTAGCAGCTATTAGACTTATATATACTTTGATAGGCGTTATCTAACACAAGCTTTTTTTTAGCAGTGGTGTTTTGTGGTGCGCACACAGCCTCATTGTAGCTTTTATAGTTAGTGCCTTGGTAGATTAGAGGCTGTCTATTCCACGGCCATAATGGATTGCCTAGTAGAGTTATAGGTATAAGCCTTTGTGCCATACTTCCATATCTTTTTATAAAGTTATCAGTAACTGGTGAGTAGCCTATACTACCTTCAAAAACTATACCAGTTTTAGTTTGTGCCTCTCTTGAAACTAAAGTGCTTAGATCTTTAGCTAAAAAACCTGCCCTTTGCATCATATAGCTTTGTTGGGCTGAGATAGCATTACCATAACTACTAGCAAAAACTACTAAAGAGTAGCTTCCTAGTGCTACAAAAACTACGTTTAAGACTTTTAAAATTTTAGAATTTTTCATATAAAAAAGATTTATATAAACTAAGGCTATAAAAGCCCCAAAACCTATAAATGCCCTAGGATATAAAAGTGGTTTTGAAAGCACTAAGTAAGCCCCACTAAAAAGACAAAGCCCTAAGGCTAAAAAAACTATAGAAGAGATGAAGGATAAAAGCTTAGTTTGCTTAGAGTTAAAAGTACAAGCTAGTATAAAAAGCAAGGCTATAACTAGGCTAAAGATAAAAAATGGCAAGTCTTTTAAGTCACTAAAGATATAACTTAAATAAATCTTAAGATTCCCCCCTTCTAAGATCTTAGTAAAACTCATAGCATAGCTACTTACATAGCCATTAACTTGAGTGGCTATAAAGTACTTATAAACCAGCATAGCAACTATAAAAGAAAGCACTGCAGAGCCTAAAAACTTTAGATTCTCTTTGATACTTTTTTCTTTATAAAGATAGTTTGTAAGCACTAAAAGGAGAGTAAAGATTATATAGATTCCATTACTTGCTTGGTAGGTTGAAAGAGAAAGTAAGAGGGCTATAAAACTTATATAGATAAAGTGCTTTAAGTTATCTTTAAATAAAAAAGGCACTAAAAGTATAAAAAGAGAAAAGCTCATCAAAGGAGAATCAAACTTATAAGAAAGATTTTCTAAAAAGTAAGGGCTTAGGCCTAGGGGTAAAGTAGCGATTATCCCTAAGATATCAAGCTTTTTACGCACTATGTAAGATACAAGCATCCCACTTAGACTTAAGATGATAACTGCTAGAAGTTGAGGAAGTGGAGAGATATCAGTGTAAGGGAAACTTTGAAAGCTATTAATGATGTTATATAGATACTTTGCTATGTATCTACTAAACCCTATCCAGTCATCTCCTTGCCCTACAGCCCTACCAAAATCATCTATATAGTAAACATCACCTCTTAAAAGTGCACTTAAAGCGACTAGATAAATAACTACTGAAATAATAAAGATTTTTAAAAAGTTAGGAGAAGCTATAAACTCACACACCCTTACTTTAAAGCAAGTTCTTACTTCACTAACTATAAAGATAAGCATAAGTCCTCCTATAAAAGCTAGGGCTAACTTTTTATATAAGGGTAAGAAAGAAACCTTATAGTTAATGCTTGCTATATTACCCTCTAACTTTTGGGGGCTTTTAAAGTTTATATATTGCAAATGAGTGCTTAGATTAGTGATGCTAGATTTGGCTATGTTTTCTTTATAGTTTATATCTAAGATAGTCATGGTAGAGATGTTTTCTTGCACACGAAAAAGATTGCTTTTAAAGTGAAGTTTTGCATGGTACTCATAGCTAAGGCCTACTTGATTTACACTTATAACATTTAGGTTTGCTTTATAAGTTTTATTATAAGAAAGGGCACTTAAGACTATAGTAAAGATAAAAAGTAAGATGGCAAGAACTATCCAGATACTAAAGGCTAGCTTATAGGCCTTTTTTAACTTTGATATATATATATATATAGGTTGTTTAGTTTTGTGTGTTTTTGAGCGCACATTTATACCCTTAAAGTTTTATTGATAAAGGCTCACATTGTAACAAAGTTAACAATTTTGTGTCCATAAAAATCACTAAGCTTAAAAATTGCCTATAATAACAAGCTATGCAACCAGTCTATATCAGCTCAACAATTAGTTCAAAACAAAGAGATTCCATGCAAAATTACAAGCTTTCAGTCATAGTCCCTTGTTATAACGAAGAAGATGTAGTGGCTAAGTTTTATAAAGAGCTACTTAGTGCACTAGATTCTATGAGGGAAGATTTAAGTAGTGTTGAAGTCTTATTTATTAATGATGGAAGTAAAGATAAGACTAAAGAAGAGATATTAAACTTGCAGCCTAAAAGTGATAGCTATGTGGAATCTAAACTCATAAACTTTTCTAGAAACTTTGGCAAAGAAAGTGCCTTGCTTTGTGGTTTAAGAGAGTGCAAGGGAGATATAGCAGTTATCATTGATGCTGATCTTCAGATGCCTCCAAGTTTTATGAAAACCTTACTAGAGACTTATAAAACTGGCAAATATGATATGGTTTATACCAAACGCCCTAACCGCCCTGAAGGAGCACTAAGAAAGGTTTTAACTAAGATTTATTACTCAGTTTATAACTCTTTAGTAGATGTAAAGATAGAACATAATGTCTTAGACTATAGGCTGCTTTCAAGAAAAGTGATAGATGCCATCTTAGAAGTAGGCGAGTATCATAGATTTAGCAAAGGGATCTTTGCATGGGTTGGCTTTAGTAGTATTTGTTTAATCTGTCCTTTTGAAGAGCGTGCAGGAGGAGTTTCAAAGTTTAATCTAAGAAAGCTTTTTAGCTATGGTCTATCTGGGGTAGTAAGCTTTTCAACCCTGCCTTTAAAAGTAGCCTTTTATGTAGGCTTTGTGATTAGCCTTTTAAGCTTTTTATATGGAATCTACATGATAGTAAATACCCTAGCTTTTGGGAATCCAGTCAAAGGTTATCCTTCAATTATCGTTATAATCCTCTTTATGGGTGGCATCCAAATAATGATTCTAGGCATCATAGGCGAGTATATAGCTAGGATTTATGAGCAAGTTAAAAACAGACCGCCCTACTTTATAGACTCACAAGATAAGGTTTGATATGTTAGTTATAGCGTTTTTTGCAGTATTTTTTATATATATGTTAGTGGTTAATTACTTGCTTCCTATGCAGAGTGATGATTTTAGTGCCTACTTGCATGCTACGGAGCATTTCAGCTTTTCTAACTTTTCTTACTTTACTTGGAATGGCCGACTAGGAGAGATGCTTAATACAAGCTTTGTAGCACGTTTTGTAGGCACTCCTTACTTTGATATAGCAAACGCAGTAGTAGCTACTCTTTTTGTCTATCTACTTTTTTATATGGTCTATGCTAGGAATCCTAAAACTACTAAAGACTTTTTAGCCTTAGTGATAGTCTTTTTAAGCATGATACTTTTCTTTAATTTTGGAGCAAACTTTATCTGGGGAGCTGGAGCTTTAAACTATCTTTGGGGCATAACTATCTTAATAGGCTTTATGATCCCTTATAGAATCTATGCTAATCATACTTATGCCTTAAAAAAACAAAGCCTACCTAGCACAAAGTCTAAAACTATAATAACAGCTATCTTAATGGCCATCTTTGGCTTTATCTCTGGCTTTAGTAGTGAACTACTAGTGCCTTTAAGTATAGTTACTTTAGTAGTGTTTGGAATCTTTACTCTAGTTAGACGTAAAAAGATCCCACTTTGGTTTTATATAGGAATCTTGTTTTTAATCATAGGCTTTATAGTGTTTTATCTATCTCCTGGTACTAGTATAAGAGTTGATGCACTAAAAAATATTCGCATAGATGGAATCTTGCGTTATATGAGCGCAAAAGAGTTTTTTACTCTAAGCACACAAGAGATGCTAGAGCGTGCAAATATGGCCTATCATCACTTCTTTAAAAGTATAGTTTTTGTAAGCGTGTTTTTTAGCTTCCTACCTGTAGTAGTTAAGTTTTTTAAACGTGGTATAAAGCTTTATGTAGCTATAGTAGTGCTTTTAGTGCTTAGCTATCTAACACGCTTTTTCTTAGATGTATACTTTGTAGGCATCATCTTAATCTTACTTTTAATCTGTGCGCTAGTCTTAAGAAAAACCCTAAGAGTGCTTTACACTAAGCTTTTCTTTCTCTTTTTAGCGTGGGCTTTTTTAGGTGGGTTAAGTGTGCTTTTTATAGGCTTACCTCATAGGGCACATATGGGAGATCATATAGTCTCTCTTATAACCTTACTTTTAGTACTAGGCTACTTTTATAAAGACTATGAAGCTAAGTTTAATCTTAAAAAGATACTTAACTGGCTACTGCCTATAGGTACTATCATATATGCCCTCTATGTGCTTTTTGCCTACTATAACTACTACACACTTCAAAAAGAAGCTTTACATGAGATAAAAACTCAAAAAGCAAATGGGATACAAGACTTAGTTATAGACCCTAAGTTTTATAAACGTACTAGATTCTATGATAGGTTAGGAGAATGGGATGGTCCTTCAAGCAATGCTAGCCAGTGGCCAAATACTGATATAGCAAAGTACTACCATGTAAAAAGTTTTAGACTAGGAAAGATAGATGAAACTTCTAGCATTAAAACTAGTAATGAAGCTTCTAAGGATTTAACAGAGCTAAACACTAAGACTGATACTTTAGAATCTAAAGATTCCACAAGCAAAGAAAGCACTACTAAAGAAGATACAACTTCACCAAGCTCTAGCACTACTCCTATTTCTAGTCCTAATAAGGATTTAGATACTAAAGAAGCAAAAGATTTAAGCACCACTAATGAGACTAATAAAACTACTAGTGAAGCTATACCAAATGACACTAAGGATACTAATGCCCCGCCTCTTGCCTCTCCTACTTCTTCTCTTCCTGCTTCATCTCCTACTGCTTCCCCTCCTATTATTTCTCCTGCAAAACAAGCAACTACGCCAAAAGAAGATAGAAGTGAAAGCAAGGAAACTAACACACCAAAAAGTGAGGGTGAAAGTCCTAAGTAAAAAAGATAGCTTGTAGTTAGTTAGTTCTAGTAGGTTTAAGTTTATTTGGCTTTAAGAGTTTTAGTATTTTGGTAGAATCTTAATATTTATAAAACTAAACAAAAATCATAAAAAAGGGTTTTAATGTGGATTACAGATAACTTAAACCAAGACTATAAACAACAATTTACTTTCAAACACAAGATCACTGAGTACAAGGCTGCTGATATCCATCTTGAACTTTTCAGTACAGAAGGATTTGAAGATGTAGTACTGCTTAATCAAAAAGATGTTTTTTATAAAACTAGCATTAATGAAGAAGCGCAAATGCTTTCTTTTAGTGCCTACTCTACGCACGAAGATCCTAAAAGAGCTTTGATTTATGGTAGCTTAAACCTAGAGTTAGCCTACCTTTTAAGTAAGCTTGGTCTTAAAGTAGATATGGTAGTTCAAGACCTAGAAGCACTAAATGTCTTAAGTGGCTTTTTCCCCCACTTCAAAGAAGTTATGAGTGAAGGAAAAGTGAAGATAAGTACTAGTTTTAGCTCTTTTATGGGCACTCAGTTTGACTTAGTCTATCACTTAGGAGTGCTTCAAGCTAATGAGCTAAGTGCTATAAAAAAGATGATGGATAAAAAAGGTATATTTATCTACTCTCCTTCCTCACTTCCTAACCTTGCCCTTTTAAAAGCAAACATCGCCCTAGCAACAGCTTGCTTTAATATATTAATGCCTTTTAGTTTGCCTTTTAGCCTAAGTAAAAAAATCTATGCTTATGCTAGTGATACTTATCACCCTCTAGCTAGTCTTTTACTTCAAAAAAGCGATATGCTAGAAGATGCAACTTACTATAACTCTAGACTTCATGAAAGTGCTTTTATCTTGCCAACTAACCTAAAAGTGTTGCTTAAGAATCTGGTAAAAAACTAAATGCTTGTCATCACAAAAGCTTGCATATCCTGTGATGCTTGCTTGCAAGTATGTCCTAATGAAGCCATAAAAGCAGGAAGGCTAGTTTATGAGCTAGATCCAAAGAGATGTGACTTTTGTATAGATCAAGACAGAAAGTTTAACCCGCAGTGCATAAAGGTTTGTCCAGTAGATGCCATAGAGTTTGCCAGTTAAGGAGATAAAGATGAGTAAGATTACAAGTGTTATAGATATAGGTTCAAACTCCGCCAGGATGGCTATATTTAAAAAAACTAGTAGGTTTGGATTCCACCTTTTATATGAGTTAAAAGCTAAGGTTAGAATCTCTTCTGGAAGCTATGAGCATGAAGCCTACTTGCAAGATGATGCTATCAATCGTGCGCTTAAGGCCTTGTGTGAGTTTGATAAGATATCTAAAAGCTATGGGGCAAGAAAAATGTTTTGTGTAGCTACTTCTGCTACAAGAGATGCGCCTAATAAAAATGTATTTTTAAAAAAAGTAAAAGAACTAACTGGCATTAAGATAAAGGTTATCCCAGGACCAAAGGAAGCCTACTTTGGGGCGCTTGCTTGTGCTAATCTTCTTCACACTAACACAGGTATAACTATGGATATAGGTGGTGGGTCAACTGAGCTAGCCTATATAGATGAAGGTAATATAAAAAGTCTTTTAAGTCTTAATCTAGGCAGTATAAGACTAAAAGAGCTTTACTTTGATGAGGGTGATATAGAGGGCGCTAAAAAGTATGTAAAAGAGTATATTTCTAAAAATATGGATTCTTTAAAAGGGATAAATATTAAAAAATGCTTTGGCATAGGTGGAAGTATAAGATCTCTAGCAAAGTGCATTATTAAAAACACAAATTATTGCTTTGATAGCTTACATGGCTATGAAAATAGTAGTGAGGTTTTTATAGAGTACTGTGAAAAGATACTACATGCTAGCGATAGTGAGCTTTTAGAGTTAAATATAGATGCTGCAAGACTAGATTCTATAAGGCCAGGCGTTTTAATCCTTGCTACTTTGCTAAAAATGCTAAATATAAAAAGTGTTATAGTAAGTGGAGTTGGAGTTAGAGAGGGAGTTTTTTTACATGACTTATTAAGAAACTCTAATAATAAATTTCCCCATGGGTTTAAACCTAGCCTAAGAGCCTTGCAAGATACTTTAAGTGCGGGCTATGCAAGTAAGAAGATACAAAAAAGCAACATACTTTTTAAAAGGGCAAAAGAGCTTTTTTTCCTTTTAAGTGAGCATCTTGACCTTGATGAAAAGTATCTTTACCATCTAGAGATAGCCTCTAAGATCTATAACGCTGGAGCTAGTTTTAACTTCTATCACGTTAACAAACATAGTGCCTATCTAGCGCTGCACGCCCTAACTTATGGCTTTTCTCACAAAGATAGGATGCTTATATCAACCATTTTAGAAAACTCCACTAAGTCTAAGTTTAAGCCTAATCTTAAGTTTGCACCCTACCTTCCAAGTGAAGATAAACTTAAATCACTTAGCTTTATACTAACAGTAGCAAACATCATGCAGCGCCTTACTAACTATGAGTATAGTCTCTCATCTAACTTGCTTCGCATAAGACTAGATTCTTTAGCCTTTAAGTCTGAGCTTTTAGCTATCAACCAACCCCCTATTAAGCTTGAAGTTGTGTAGAGCTTATGAGAGTAGCTATTATTAGAGTATCTGCCTTAGGAGATGTGATAATAAGTGCTAGTTTTTTACATGCTTTTAAAGAGGCTTTAGAATCTAAGTTTGATATAAAACAAAAAGATGGCCTTATGATAGAGTGGTTTGTGGATGTGCGTTTTAGTGGAGTGCTTGAAAACTCTCCTTGTATAACTAAGCTCCACGCCCTCCCTTTTAAAAAGCTTTTTAGAAGTTTAGGTGGGATTTTAGAGTTAAGAAGATACTGCAAGTCTTGTAAAAGCTTTGATTATGTCATAGATGCCCAAGGACTTATAAAATCTAGCCTTATAGGCAAGTTTTTAGATTCTAAAAATTTTATAGGCTTTGATAAGGCTTCAAGTAGAGAAAGTCTTGCTAGCTTTTTTTATAAAACTAAGGTTCATATACCTTATAAAGAAAATATACTAGTTAGAAACAAAACTGTGCTTTTTAATCCTTTTGGGATAAACATAGATGTTTCTAAAGCTTTGAGTAATCACAAACTTAGCTTTGGTTGTAATATACCTAAGGCAAAAGAAGTGCTAAAAGAAGCTTTAAGTGCCTTAGAAGAAGAGGCTAGTTTTAAAGTACTTTTTGTGCTTGAAACTTCAAAGGCAACTAAAACCTATCCTATAGAATCTTTTTTAAACCTAGCTAAGCTTTTAGGCTCTTTTAAAAACATAAGCATCTTTTTAATCTGGCATGATGATGAAGAAAGGGCAAGAAGACTTTTTACTAGCTTGCAAGATAGTAAGCTTAAAGCTACCTTGCTTCCTAGTATGGACTTTAATGCTATAAAGTATCTAATAAGTAGTATGGAGTGTGTTATAGGTGGAGATACTGGGATAACTCATCTTGCATGGGCACTAAACTCACCAAGTATCACACTTTTTGGCAACGTAGAATCTGGTCTAAGTGGTAGTAATCTTTCAAAAACTCCTCTTTCTCGTGTGCTCTTAAGAGGAGAAAAAAACTTATATGTTAGTAATAAGACTAAAGTCTTTGGCGTAGAGAGTATAGAACCTAGCAAGGTTTATGAAACCTTTAAACAGATATATTTGACTTAGGAGTAAGAAGTGATAAAGCTTTTTATAGATTCCCCCTTAAAAGAACTTTTTTTTAAAGAAAATAAGTTCTTTATAAACTCAAGCCTTGAAGACTGCGACATAGTCATAAGCGATGCCCAAAAGTCTATACAAAAAGCTACTTTGCTACACCTACCTGTATTAAAACCTCAGCTTATGGATGGAAGATTAGATGTTAATATGAGCTTTGCTATAAGACAGCCTAGCTTTAAAGAAGGGTTTGATGACTTTTTAAGAGGTATAAGCACCTTACCACTAAACCTAAAAAGACATGATATAGACCAAAACTTTTGGCAGAAAGAGAAAAAAACCATAGTGCTTTTTTGTCTTGATGGGCTAAGTGGCTATATCCTTTTTAGAAACGCCCTACCACACTTACTAGAAAAGTATGATTTAGTGCTAGTTAGTTCAGATGAAAGTAAGGAGTTTATAAGGCTTTATGATGAAAAAAACTTTAAAGAGATAATCTACATAGACTATCAAAAACTTGAAAGCTCCCTAAGCTATCTTAAAGCTAGCCTTAAAGAACTTAGCTCACTTAAAGCACACTTTCTTTTTAACACATCTTTTTCAAACAAGCCCTTATACAAACTACTAAGCATATATACTAATGCAACTTCAAAAGTTATGGTAAAAGGAAACTTAACTTATATGAATCTAGTACAGTACATGGAGTATGCTAATATCTATGCTAGAACACTTGATACAAGTCCATGTATCTGCTTTGAACACTATAGATATATAGATATGACTAAGGCTTTTATGAATAAAAGCTTTGAAGTTAACTATAGTCTTGAAAGGATAAAAGAAGATTCTATAAAAGATAAAACTATCTTAACCTTTAAAGATAAAAATTACATCCTAGTCTCCTTAGAAACTAGCCTAGTAGAAAAAAGATATAAGCACTTTGATAGAGTTTTAACAGAGCTTTTAGAACATAGCCCTAACCTTAATATAGTACTTTGTGGCCAAAAACAGGACTTAAAACTATGCTCTATAACCCACGCAAACATTACTAACCTAGTAGGAAAACTAGACTTAGAATCTTTAATCTTTTTACTTCAAAACTCCGCATTAAACGTGGTTAATGACTCTTATATCTCTCATCTTTCAAACGCTCTAAATAAGCCTACCTTAACCCTAGCAAGCGCTGATAATCTAGGTCGTTTTAGCAAGTATCCTCGCGAACTTAGACCTAACTCTCACACTATCTATGAAGACGCTATAGAAGAAAACTTTAATGGAGTAAAGCTTTTTTCTAACCTCGGTCTTATCTATCCTTATGTAGCAAAAAAGTTTAGTGTCTCAAGCATAAACCCAACAAAAGTTGTAAGCAGCATCTTAAAACTTTTAAAATAGATAAAGATTCTATAAGTGTAGAAAACTATTTGGTGAGTTTACAAAGTCTCATATAGAATAAAAGGGCATTTGAAATCTCACACAAGGATACAACATGGAAAATCTAATCATACTAGGTCACCCAAGCATAGAAACTAGCGTAGTTAATAAAGCCTTGCTTTCTTCAATAGAAGGTCAAAAAAATATAGAAGTTAGAAATATCGCAAAACTATATCCAAGCCTTAACATAGACGCTGCTAAAGAGCGCGCACTTTTAGGTGAAGCTAAAAGGATAGTCTTTCAGTTTCCACTTTACTGGTTTAGCGTGCCTGCTGCTTTAAAAGCTTACATGGATGCTGTTTTTACTGGAATCTTATTTGGCGATACTCCAAAGTTAGTAGCTGGCAAAAAGTTTAAGATAGTAGTAAGTGCTGGCTCACCAAAGTCTAAGTACACAAAAGATGGTAGAAATGGCCATGATTTAGATGAGTACTTAATCTCAGTGCTTCATAGTGCTAAGTATCTAGGTATGGAGACAGAAGAAATCTATGGCGTATATGACACTATGAATGTAGCAAATGACGCTTCTATCTTAGAAAATGGAATCAAAGGCTATAAAGAGCTTTTTAATCCATATCCTACTTTTTCATAAAAACTTTTACCTTCCTATGATAAAGCTACCTAGCTAAGAAGCTAGGTCTTATAAGTCCTTTAAAGGCTTATAAGCTTTTTTGGCTTCTTGCATATACGCACAAACTAGTGTCCTACCATCTCTTTATAAGGGCCAAATCTATGCTCTTTTTCATTAAACTTATCTTCATAAGGACCAACATCACTATCAACTGGCTTAACTCTTAAGTCTGGAAAGTCTTTTTCGCGGTTAGGAAAGACTGGGCGAGGTTGAGTGTTGATATAAGCACATACATCATAGCTTTCCTCTAAGGTTAAGTTAGCATCACCTTTAGGCATATTAGCTTTAACATAGGCTGCACACTTTTTAAGTCTATACATACCTGCTCCTGTGTTATAGCTATCTTTACCCCAAAGTGGTGGGAAAGTATAGTAGTCCCCTTTAGCAGCAGCTACATTTTTTACGCCCTCACCATCTATACCATGACAAGCAGCACAAGAGTTATCATAAACTAGCTTACCTTTTTTAGGGCTTGCTGCCCTGTCAAGATTAGCTATCTTTGGGATGCCCTGCCCCTTAGTCTTAGCCCCAACTGGTATACCTTGACTTAAAAAGTGCATATAAGCCATCATGGCCTTCATCTCTTTAGAATCAACTGGTACTATCTTACCGTTCATACTTCTTACCATACAGCCATTTATCCTATCTTCTAAGCTTGTGACTTTATCGCTTCTTGCTTGCCATGCTGGGAAGCGTCCTAGGATTCCAACATAGCCTCCTTGATTAGCCACAGTGCCTCCAAGGGCATGACAGCTTGAACATGAAAGGTGGTTACCTGCGAAGCGTTTACTTTTATCTTTTGCATCTGGTCCTATGTAGAGATGGGTTTCATTCATTATCTTAGAGCCAAGTATCACAGCATCTGTATAAGGGGACTTAGGAAGCTTAGAAGCATCTATGCTGCCATCATCTTTATTTATAGCATCTGGCACCTTCCACTGTGCTTCTGGTAGTTTGATACCTGTTTCTTGTTTTTCTTTCATGGTTGTCGGAGAAAATGCATAAAGGCCACTAAGTGCCAAAATACTAATGCTTAAGGCTATAGTTTTAAGTCTCATCATAAGCTCCTCTAATCAAAATATGAATAAATATTAATATTTATAAAGTTAAATTTACGATAAAACTACAACTAACAAGCATAAAAAGTAAATAAAATAGTAATAAATCTACATATCAAGATAAAAAGTGTTATTTTTCCTTACTATCATTGCTTGCAATATGATCGCTTTTTAGTAAACTAAATATATAAATATTCTTTAGGAGTGAAGAATGACAACACAGTGGAATCCAGACCTTTATCTAAGATTTCAAAGTGAGCGGACTAAACCTGCCTTAGACCTAGCTAATATGATAAATATCAAGCATGCCCTAAGGATATTAGATGTTGGCTGTGGACCAGGTAATAGTACTTCTGTGCTTAGAAAAAAGTACGAAAATGCTTACATAGTAGGTATAGATAACTCTATAGCTATGATAGAAAAAGCAAAAAACACCTATAGTGATATAGACTTTTTATGTATGAATGTAGAAAATGCCAAGGAGCTATGTAGTAATGGAGGTAAGTTTGATATAGTTTTTTCTAATGCTTGCTTACAATGGGTAAATGACCATAAAAATTTACTCCCTTTTTTAATGTCACTTTTAAAAAGTGATGGAATCTTAGCAGTGCAAATCCCTGATAAACCAAAAGCTATCATAAATACTATACTAACTGAAATCTCTAACATGCCAAAGTGGAATGAAAGCTTTAAAGATATAAGAAGTTATCACGCTTTAAGTGTTAATGAGTACTTTGATGTCCTAGCAACCTGCACTAAGGACTTTGAGATAAAAGAGACTATATACATGCACCGCTTGCCAGATATAGATTCCATCATCACTTGGTATAAAGCAACTGGTCTTAAGCCCTACTTAGAAAGGCTAGAAGGAGACTTGCAAGCAGAGTTTTTAGAAGATGTCTTAAAAGAGTTAAGGCTACACTTTAAGCCTCAGTGTAATGGCGAGATACTCCTCCCCTTCCCTAGAATCTTTTTGCTAGGCAAGGCTTTTTAGTATGGCTAGTAGTTGATGCGCTTATAAGCAAAACAGCCATCTGCATACTCCATATCACAAGACCTTTTAAAGTAAGTCTTTGCCATATCTAAACTTTTTGATACGCCCTTACCATACTCATAAATAAACCCAAGGTTATAGCAGCCTTCAGCATCTCCAAGGCTACAAGCCTTAGCTGAAAACTCTTTTGCTTTATGATAGTCTTGCTTTACGCCTTCTCCATAGTAGTAAACTGAAGCCGCCTGTGTGCAAGTAAACCCAAGTCCTTGCATATTCCTCATCCCAAGATTACAAGCTTTAGCATAGTACTTAGCAGCCTTAGAGTTATCTATCTTTACACCTTCTCCATACTTATAAGAATGAGCAAGATTAAAGCAATTTATAGCATCACCTGCATCACACTTTTTTTGCAAACCTTTAATACTGCTAGGCAAAGTAAAATCTGAAGCTGCGTATATAAAAGTACTAACAAACATCAAAGTTAAAAATCCACAAACTACCCTTTTCATCCTACTAGTCCAGTTAAGTTTTATCTATCCTTGTTTTGATTTTAACAAAGATAAAAGTGCATCTATATAAAAAGAGGTAAAAATAAACTTTATCTTTACTATAAAAGTTACTATTAGGTAGGTATAGATTCTAAAGTATTTTAAAGTATAAAAAGTGCTACTTTTTTTTACAACTACGTTCATCCTCACTAGGTGCAAGCTCTAAACGCAGACTAAATAAGTTCTCTTTTTGGGATGTATCATCTATAGGTAAGCCCAAGTTTGGCTTACCCCCCCCCCCCCCCCGAGAAATTAGCCTTTTTAGCTTTTTTGCAGTTCTGTATAGGCTTAGGCTAGAGTTAAAAGCAGTATTCATTAGGGCAAAAGACTTTTTGTATGTCTTTAGTTTTTCATATCTTCTTATTAGCGTTTCATACTCTACAAAGTTGTTATATTCATCAAGTTTTATCTCAACAAGCCTTTTTAAAAAGTGCTCCCTTCTAGCTTGGTACCACTCTTTAAAGTACACCTTTCCATCTTCTATGATGTAGCGTAAAAATGCTTCTACCTCAGCTCTTTTTCTATCTACATAGTTTGGATCTAAAAAAGCAGGCTCTTTTAACATGCTTAAATATAAGTCTTTGTTGTTATCAACATACTTTATATACTCTATTAAAGAGGCTTCATCTTTAAAGTCATGGGCGTTTATAAAAGCCTTTGGATTATAGATTCCATCTTTGGCGATGTTTGGGTCTCCCCAGTAGATTGGCACAGTTTTAGCAGCAAAGGCATCAAGTATCTTTTCAGTTATATAGCCATATCCTGAAGTGTTTTCATAGGCTATATTAAACTTAGTTTTAGATAAAAACTCTAACTTATTATCAACTGGCTTTTTATTAGGCAAGTTATTTGCAAATCTTCCACCACTAAGGATGTGCTTATACTTTGAAAGATTAGTAAAAAGAGAGTTTCTAATCTCACAGTAGCCATTACTAACCACAAAAGATCCAAAGTCTCTATCAAACATAGAATCTGTTATATTTTCATGCTTAATATTAGCCTCTAAAGCCGTATCATGCAAAAGTGATATAGAAAACTGAATATAGCGCTTATCAAAGGTTATATGATCAAAACCTATAGCGTAGTCAAACTCATTAAACTCTGGTGTTACATGCTCACCTATAACTAATAGCTTTTTTACCTTATCATACATCTGATGAGTATGCTCTACATCAAAAACTGAGCATATTAAAAGATCTAATTGTTTTGGGTCAAAGCACTCTTCAACCCTATAAAACTTACTTAAGATCCTAACTATAATATTATTTTCAAAGTCTGGGCTCCACCAGTTTAGAACTCTAGCTTTTATGAGTTTCTTTTTACCCTCTTGCACATTGCCTAACTTGTTATTTAATAAATCTTTCATAAATCTCTTATAGTACTTTTTTATAAAGCTAGTTTTTATCCATGACTACTACACCACTTCTTATCATATCTTTTGGATTAAACTGCTTTAAGGTGTTTTTTAACTCGCTTATCTTTTTAGGTGTATCACTTACGCTAAAGACTATATACTTTGAACTCATACTTACTATGTGATGATTACAGTAAGAGATTAAAGACTTAATCGTTTCTAGATTCTCATTTATCTCAAACTTTAAAAGTGCTAGCTCCTCGGTAATAACATCTTCACTCTCTCCTACACTCACTACTGGTATAAGTTTATGAAGCTGTTTTATGATTTGTTCTAAGACTTTTTCATCTCCCCTAGTAGATATACTTACATAAGAGAAATTACCATCCATAAGAGGGGCAACTGTAAGGCTTTCTATATTATAACCTCGCCCTGCAAAAAGACCTGAGATTCTAGCTAGGACGCTGTGTTCATTTAGAACTGTTAGTGATATTACTCTTTTTTGCATTTTCTTTCCTTACTCAAGTATCATCTTATAAAGTGGATTCCCACCTGGGACCATAGGAAATACCTTCTCTAATGGCTCTATAGCAACATTTAACAAGCTAGATTCTGGATAATCTATAGCTTTTTGAAGTATGTCTTTAAAATCTTCTTTAGTACTAGCACTAAGTCCTAAAAGCCCAAAAGATGAAGTTAGGGCATCAAAGTTTGGTTGGGTTAAAGTAACGCTTGAAAGCCTGTTTTCATAAAAGATCTCTTGCCACTGTCTAACCATACCTAAGTAGCCATTATTTAGCACTATATTTATACACTTTATGCCAGTTTCTTTTAAGGTCATAAGCTCTTGAATGTTCATTAATATACCGCCATCACCACTTATACTAACTACTATCTTATCTGTATTTTCTAAGGCTACTGCAGCTCCAAGGGCTGCTGGTAAACCAAAGCCCATAGTCCCTAGTCCACCGCTAGTTATAAACTGCCTTTTAGAATCTAGAGGGTAAAACTGTGCTGCCCACATCTGATGTTGACCAACATCAGTTACTATAACTGCCTTGCTGCCAAAAACTCTGCCTAACTCTTCTATAACCCACTGAGGTTTTAAAACACTATCGCTATCAGCATACTTTAAAGGGTGAGTTTGCTTCCACTTTGTAAGCTTAGCTAGAAAGCTTTCTTGTTCTATAAAAGACTTAACTTCTTCTTTGCTTTGATCAACATAGGCCTCGCTAATTAAGATTCTAAGTTCTTTATTAAGCTCTTGTAAAACTAGCCTTAAGTCTCCAACTATAGGATATTTAACATCTATAATCTTTCCTATAGAGCTAGGGTCTACATCTATATGAGCTATCTTTGCAAACTTAGCAAACTCACTTACTTTTCCAGTTACCCTATCATCAAAACGAGCTCCTAAAGATATAAGCAAGTCACACTCACTAACTGCCATGTTAGCCGCGTAAGTTCCATGCATACCTAGCATGCCTAAAAAGTTCTCATCATTTTGAGTAACACCTCTTGCCATAAGTGTTTCAACACTAGGCATCTTGGTTAAGGTTAAAAAAGTTTTTATCTCTTCATAAGCATCACTACTTACTGCCCCTCCTCCTATGTAAGCAAGTGGCGCTTTAGATTCCATGATTAGATTAGCTAGCTTTTTTATCTGTCTTGAGTTACCTTTCAAAGTAGGTCTATAGCTTGGTATATCTATCTTGGTTGGATAAACAAAAGGCGCTTTAGCTGCGCTTATATCTTTTGGAAGGTCTATTAAAACAGGGCCTGGTCTGCCAGTGCGTGCTATATAAAAGGCCTCTTTTAAGATACGAGGAAAGTCAGCTATATCTTTTACAAGGTAGTTATGTTTAGTACAAGGACGAGAGATTCCAACTGCATCTATCTCTTGAAAGGCATCAGTTCCTATTTGGGTTATAGGTACTTGCCCGCTTATAACTACGAGAGGGACAGAATCTGTATAAGCTGTAGCTATACCAGTTATAGCATTAGTAAAGCCTGGGCCACTAGTGATGATAGCAACCCCTACTTTTCCACTAGCCCTAGCATAACCATCAGCAGCGTGCACTGCTCCTTGCTCATGACGGGTTAGTATGTGTCTAAAATAAGTCTGCTTATAAATCTCATCATAGACATTAAGCACTGCCCCACCAGGATAGCCAAATACTACTTCTACTCCTTCTTTATGCAAGGCTTCTACTAGCATAGAAGAGCCATTTATGATATCTTTTTGCATTATCGTCCTTTAAGTTTATAGCGATACAGGCTTGATTATAGCAATAAAATAAAGAGGTTTTAGCTTAAAATCACCCACAAACCGCCCTAATCTCCCTGGTAAAAATATCAGATTCTATAAGCCTTGCACTTTGGGTGCTAAAAAGACTTAGTTCACTTTTACTAAAAAGTGTAATATTTGCATTTTTTAACACCCCTTCTTTTACATAGGCTTTATAAACTTTGTAGTCTTTAGAATCTAATGTTTTTAGCAAAGCTTCTTCTAGCTTTTCTAAAACTATGACTTCTAGCTCTAAGTTATTAACCTCTTTAAGCTTGGTGCTTAAAAGTCTTATCTTTTCACTTAGCCTTTGTATCTTTAGGCTAACTTTTTCTAACTTTTCTTCTTTTTGTAACTCTTCTTCTTTGCTTATAACTTCAAGCTGTGCTTTTAAGCCTTCTAAGCTCACCTCCATAAAGCCTAGCTCATCTTGACTAGCTAAAAACTCTTTTGCCTTCCTAGCAAGCTTTATGTTTAAAAACTCTCTACTAGCTAGTTTTATGCTGTAGTTTTGCATATTTAAAAACTCTAAAGCACTTAAAACTTCAAGCCTAGCAAACTTAGAGCCTATGGCATTATCCCCATAAACATAGCTACTTAGAATCTTATGTACTAGTAAGTCACTAAAGCGTCTTATAGGCGAAGTAAAGTGAGTATAGGCTTCAAAGCCTAGTGCAAAATGAGGCTTTAAAGTAGCATCATATATAGCCCTTGGCATAGAACGTATAGTTAGACTATCTACTAAGTCAGCAATCCCAAGCTTTTCTCCTTGGGCTTGAAAGCTTTTAAGCATCTTTAAAGTATCACGACTATTAGTCTTTTTAAGTCCTAGAAGTTGTAAGTCTTTTTCTAAGATCTTAAGTTTTTTTACTTCCATGGGATTATGAGTTCTAAAGATGGAGTTAGGTAGGCGGGCTAAAACTTTAGCTGCTTCAATGTTTGCTAAAAGCATGGCCTCTTCTATCATGTGATAGGCGTAGTTTTTGCCCTCTAAGTCAAAGTTAAAGCCAGTTTCAAGCCTTTTTTTTCTAAGTTTTATGCTTAAAGCCTTAAAGCTTTTTATGGAAGAAAAACTTACACTTGATAGAATCTTAGATTCTCTAACTTTGATAGAGCTTATCTTCTTAGGCTTTTTAAGCTTACCTTTTTTAGTAAACCTTGCTTTTAAAGGACTAAAACTAAGCACATCAAAAACACTTTCATAATCAGTCTTTAACTTAGATCTAATAACTGCTTTAAAAAGCCTAGAATCTAAAACTTTCAAAGTCCTTTTATGAAGCTTTATCTCAAAAACAAAAGCTAATCTATCTTTGCCTTCTTGCAAACTACAAGCATCACTACTTAAGATAGCTGGCAGCATAGGAAAAACATCTTCTCCCATATAAATACTAAAGCCTTTAGTCTTAGCTTCATCATAAAGCCTAGAAAAGTTAGGCACAAACTCACTTACATCAGCTATAGCTACATAAAGCGTTGAACGTAAACTATCAAAGTAAAAAGCATCATCTACATCTTTTGCACTCTTTGGGTCTATACTACAAAAAAGAAATGCCCTTAAGTCATAACGCAGTTTAGAATCTAAGGTCTTTTTAAGATAAGCTTTACTAAATCTAGCAAAGGATAAGTTTTTATCACAAGCTAGGCTTTTTGCCATGTGGTTTGCTTCATTTAAAGCTTCTTTACTAAAAGCGCTTTTTTTATACTCTAACTTTGCATCACTTCCTTCATGGACATTAAAAACATCGCCTGCATCAAACTTTGGATGATAAAGATCAAAAAGTGCCATGGCAAATAAGCAATCTGTCCCCTCATCTTCTAAACATCCTAGTGTTTGCAAGATATTATTAGCCTTGCTTAAGACTACTAAGGTGTCAGTTTTTATAGCTGAAGTTCCCTTATAGCTTGTAATGATAGGAGTAAGCCCAGCAAGCCTTAAAAAAAGTGGTACTTTTTTACCAACTGAAGATGCCCCTACTTTTAAAGCAAGGCTAGTTTTAGGAACTCCTTTTATAAGCGGACTACTACTACTATCAACTCTAGTAAAAAGCCCTAGATTTAAAAAACTATAAACCTTGCACAAAAAGACAGTCTTACTTTTTATATTAACCGCTAGGAAGATATCTCCATCCTTACCGCCTACATCCCCTTTTATATGCACTCTTTTTGCCTTGCCTATACTAAAAGCTTGCATGAGATTAGTTGTTAGATCTTTATAAACCCTAACAAAAGAAAAAGCGGGCTTTAAAGCTATAGAATCTGTCTTTATCTCAAAGCAAGAAAACTTAGAGTTAAGCTTTAAAGCTAGACTTAGTGTTTCTTTAGTGCGATTAATAGGACTTTTTGATATAGCATAGATAAAAGCTTTTATAGCACTAGGATTAATACTACTTAGATCTATAGAAACTTTAGCTACCTCACCTGCCCTACCTTTATACTTTTTTTGTTTTTGCCTTTTATTTCTTGAGCGCTTTTTTTGGCTTAGGGCATTTCTTTCTCGTTTTGATTCTGCGCTTTTTGCTTTTTTTCTCTCTTGCTTAGTAAACATCTCTCTCCTAAAAAAAAGCTTTAGTATCTATAAGCCTTGCTTCTTTTAAAAAGATGGAGGGTTTATAGTCTATATTTTTATACCTATCAAACTTAGCATAACTTAGTATAAGCCTACTCTTAGCCCTAGTTGCAGCCACATAAAAAAGTCTTCTTTCCTCTTCTAAAGACCCACTTTTTGCCATAAGCTTTAAGTTAGGAAAGCGTCCTTGCATCAAGTCTATTACAAAAACACACTCAAACTCTAAGCCCTTACTTGCATGCACTGATAAGAGATTAACCCCCTTGCCAACTGAAGCCTCACTACTATCCATAGTAAGCATATTCAAAAAAGCCTTCATATCAGTATAGTTACTACTTAGTTGTTGAAGCAAATCAAATCTAACTTTTATCCTACTTAAACTTTCTTCTTTCAAGCTTTCATTAATGCTTCCATCTTTTTGCCTAGCCCTAGATGTACTTAAAAAATCCACATAGCCTTTTACAAACTCTGAGTTATAAATATAGCCTAGTGCGTACTTTAACTCTCTAAAAGTAGAGTAACCTTTAAAAAGCAAGTAAAGGTTTTGAAGATGAAGTGCTCCTTCAGTTGTTAGCTTTGAGTGTTTTAAAATAGGATGGGTTTTAAACTCATCTTTTAGTCTACTAACTTCTATCTTGCTTTCTTCAAAAAGTGAAGTGGTGTTGTAAGGATTATTATTAGTAGCTGGTCTTAGCAAGCCTTGTATGATATCTCCATTTCCTAGTTTTAAAAGGGCATCAAAGATATCTTTTGCGACATTAGAACTTATGGCCTTATTTATATCAAGTACGTGTAAAAAGCCCATGACATCTTTTGGATTAGCCAAAATCGCACATATATTTAAACAAAGCCCTATCTCTTTAGAATCAAAAAATGAGCTACTTCCCCTCCTCTTACTTGCCACACCAACTGCCCTAAGGCAGGCTTGAAGACCATCTGCACTTGCATTATTTCTATAAATTATAGCTATGTCATCATGCTCCATTTTTGCATTAGCTATGATTTTTGAGATGGCATTATACTGCTCATAGAGGTCTTCATAAACTAGTAATTTTGGCTTATTAAACTCGCCTTTTTTTATAACTTCTAAGCGTTTGGGGTAGATTCTAGGATTATGCTCTATGACTGTGTTTGCTAGCTCTAAGATATGTTCACTGCTTCTATAATTTTTATTAAGCGAGTAAACTTTTGCATCGCTAAAGTCTTTGGTAAAATCAGTGATTATTTGAATATCAGCGCCATTAAAACCATATATACTTTGATCATAATCTCCTACGCAAAAAAGACTTTGTGGGCTTAAGGCTTTTAAGATAGAGTACTGAAGCGGGTTAGTATCTTGATACTCATCGCATAAAACTTCAGTAAAAAGCACTTCATTATTTAGCCTTTTATTAAGTACTTCTTCTCTATAAAAAACTAGTAAATCATTATAATCAGCATAGTTATAGCTTTTTTTTAAGTCATTAAACTCTAAAAAAAGTCTCTCATAGATATTAGAAAACTCTCCTCCTCCTTCTGATTTTGTATTTTTAGATTCCAAAAAGTCACTAAAGCTTTTAGGGAAGGCAGAGTTTATATAAAAGCTATAGCTATCATAAAGGTGCTGGTAGCTATAGGCTTCTTTATTATTTAATAAGTACTTATCATAGATACTTTTAAAAAGCATCTTTAACTCGCGTGGGGTTTTAAGACTTATATGCCTAGTTTCTTTTAAGTATTTATAAGCTACACCATGAAACGTGCCTGCATGTATACTTTGTGCAACATCTTTTGAAGTGAGATTTTCTAATCTAGCTATCATTTCTTTTGAAGCTTTATTAGTAAAGGTTAAAAGCAATATTTTAGAAGGGGCTATGCCCAGGGTTAGAAGATGTTTTATGCGATTAACTATAGTGGAAGTTTTACCTGTGCCTGCACTTGCTATTATTAGGTTATGACCTAAGGGGGCATTTATCGCAGCAAGCTGTTCTTCATTAAGCATCTTTTACCTTTTTGCTAGGCTTAGTATATATTCACAGCCCATCAATCTTTTAAGGGCAACATACCACGTAAAAAAAGTTTTGCAAGAATCTAATCTTAGATTCTCACAAAAGCTAAAATATGCAGGGTTTAAAAACTAGAGATTTTAAAGTCATACTGACTTGCAAAGATCTTTAAGCCCTTATCTAAGTCAGCATTTGTAAGTTCACTTGCAGATTTTTTAACCATGTCTACACTTGCATTATGCATAGTAGGCTTTTCGCTTATCTTAATATCAAGATACTTTTTATTAGATCTAAGTGCTAAAAAGAACTCATTAGCTAAAGTATTCATTAAAGAAATAGCTTCTGGGTCTGAAACAGCTTGAGGTATCATCATCATAGATATAGTCTGTAAACCTGCTACTGCTGAGTTAAAGTCTATCTTCTGGCTAGGATTACTGCCATTGTTCATAAACTCTAATATGGTAGTTTTTATGATGCCCATATCTAAGACTAACTCTAGCTTTCCTATCCTATAATCACTTGGCGCTTTTAAAGCCATAGAGTTTTTCTTATCAAAGATTTTCATAGACTTATAAGCACTATCATGCTTATAACCACTAAAGTTTAGCTTATACTCGGCATTAGATGCATTAAATACACAATTTGATGTGCTTTTATACTCTAGTCCTTCTATCTTATCTATGTTTTTACACTCTAGCTTATTAGGTATCAAAGGCTTTAAATTATCTCTTAAAGAGATATAAAAGTCAGACTTTTTATCTATTATAAGATTAAGTTTAGAATCTATGCGATTAGAGTTTATAGCTTCATTTGCACTAAAGTCTTGTATGAAGTTTTTCTTTTTAGCGCTATCGCTAATCTTACAATTTGCCTTATCTCCATTAAGCTCACACTTTAAGTCACTTTGTTTCAAACCTGTGAGAGATAAAAAAGTACTAAGTTCATAGTTTAAGCTAGGAGTTATATAAGATGGCATGGAGTTTACAAAAGATGACATAGTATTAGTTAAAGACTGGAGCTCTTTTAACGCTGAGGCTTGCGCGCTATCTTGTGGAGGACTACTTAGATTCATAGCGCCCATACTAGTAGAATCTGTATCAACAGATCCTGCATCATTAGCTGCTGCAAACAGCGCTCCACTTAAGCTTAATGATACTAACACCACTTTGAAAAACTTCATTATCTAACCTTTACTAAATGCAAAATTTATAGCCTATACCCCATACAGATTGAATGTATTTTGGTTCTTTAGCACTGTCTCCTAGCTTAGATCTAAGATTCCTTATATGAGTATCTATGCTCCTTAGGCCTGTGTCTTCATGTATAGCACTTATCGCACTTACTATTCTTTCACGGCTTATAGGCTGAAGTCTATTTTCTATAAGAAATATTAGTATATCAAATTCTGTGATGGTCAGGTCTACTACTTGATTATTAGATCTAACTACACGTCTTTCAGTATCTATTGAGAGTGTATCAAAGACCATCTCTCTAAGCTTAAAGCGACGTAAAAGTGCATTTATCCTAGCTATTAGCTCTGCTGGCTCATAAGGCTTAGCTATATAATCATCAGCACCTTGATTAAAACCTTGAATCTTATTATAAGTATCATCTCTTGCACTTGAGATGATAATTGGTATCTGAGACATTTCTCTAATCTTACAGCAAAGCTCTAAGCCATCCATCTCTGGGAGTGTTAGATCAAGTATGGCTAAGTCTATAGTTTCCCTTTGTATGATATCAAGTGCTTCGCTAGGCGATACTATGCTTATGACATTAAAATGAGCTTGGTTTAGATAAGTCTTTATGAGGGTTTGCATATCCAAGTCATCTTCTATTAATAGTATTTTACTCATATCACTACTTCCTTTGGTTGAGATTAAAGTTACTACTTATTGCTAGTTTTTATGGGTTATCAAAACTAGCAATAATTAAACATAAAGCTTTATTTTATGCACATTTTGATAACTAAAACTATTTTAAGAAAACATAAAGTGTAATAAAATGCATTTTTTTACATTTCAAAAACTAATAATTGATATTTATGAAACAAGATTCTTAAAAAGTATCAAAAATAGTTCTTTTTTGCCTTACTTTTCTTAAAGATATCCCTACTTTTAGAATCTAACAAGAGTCTTAAAGAGGTGTAAAATAAAAAAGACGTAGTTTAGTGTTTTTATGTGAATATAAAATTTAAAAGTGAAAATTGTAGAGATTTAATCAAAGCTTAAGAGCATGCAGTAAAACTAAAAGCTTAAAGAAAAATAAAGGGGCCTTAAGCCCCTCCTCCCATTGCAAAGGAGGCTGTAAATTAAGCTTAAAGTTTTAAACTCTAGCTTCTTCTCTTCTTTGAAGAGCGTTCCATCTTTCATCTACTTCTTTTTGTAAAAGATCTATGATGTGCTCATTTTCTTTTTTGAAAAGGTGTTTAAATCTACCTTGTGCAGCTAGATAGTCTCTTACTGGGACTACATTTTTAGGCCTGTAAGTTATGTTTAACTCATGTCCATTTATTATCTCATAAAGTGGGAAAAAGTGACTATCAACAGCTAGATCACAAATGTCTACAGTTTTATTATGATCAAACTTCCACTCAGTAGTACAAGCACTAACTGCGTTTATAAAGCATGGTCCTTCAGTATCTATAGCTCTTTTGATTTTAACACTCATATCCTTCCACTTACTAGGAGAAACTTGAGCAACATAAGGTGCGCCATGGGCTGCCATTATAGCTATCATGTCTTTTTTATGTTCTTTTTTACCATAGCTAACACTTCCTGCTGGAGTTGTAGAAGTACTTGCTCCCATAGGAGTTGAACTACTTCTTTGACCACCAGTGTTAGCATAGTTTTCATTATCAACACAGATATAAGTAAAGTCGTGCTCTCTTTCAAAACATCCACTAATAAACTGGAATCCTATATCATAAGTAGCACCATCCCCACCAAAGGCTACAAATTTTGGTTTTTTACCAGTGTAGCGACCTTTTTTAGCTAAGGCTTTATACATAGCTTCAGCACCACATATTGCAGTAGAACCGTTTTCAAAGCCTATGTGTATCCAAGGGATATCCCACGCAGTATGAGGATAAACTGCAGTTGAAACTTCTAAACAACCTGTAGAGTTACCTATAGCTATAGGTCCATCTACTGCGTTTAAAACTTCTCTTACTATCATGCCGTGCGCACATCCTGGACAAAGTAAGTGTGCCCCTTCAAATCTTTCTGCTGTTTTGCTGAATTGTTTTAGGTTTTTTATTTCTTTAGTCATTTTTACTTCCTTGTAGTCTTAATTGAAAGCTAATTTAGCACCACGAAGACCTATAAAAAGCTGAGTTGGATGAGTTAGTTTACCAGCTTTTACATCTTCATTCATTAAAGTGTATATTTCATTTAGCTCAACTTGAGTTAAGTCTCTCTCGCCTAAGCCATATATATAGTTAGTTAGTAATGGGCGATTTTTACCATTAGCTAAAGCGCCAGATATCTCATTAAACATAGCTCCCATAGCACCTGCTGGGCTTGACTTATCCATGATAGCTATAGCTTTTACTTTTTGGAAGGCATCATGAAGTTCAGCATAAGGGAAAGGTCTTAAGACATGTACTGTAACAACACCTGCTTTTATACCTTTTGCCCTCATAGTATCACTTGCTACTTTTGCAGACTCATAACTTGTACCTATAGCAAAGATAGCTACTTCTGCATCTTCCATGTTATAAGTGTCTATTAAGTCATACTTTCTACCAGTTAGGTCAGCAAACTCTTTGAAAACTTTTCTAATTACAGTAGGTGAGTGCATGATAGCGCTATGAAGTTGTGCTTTGTGCTCATAGTGCCAGTCTTCTTCAGCTTGTGCGCCATAAGTTGAAGGGTGTTCAAAGTCAAAAAGTGGGTTATGAGCCTTATAATCACCTATAAATTTATAGGCTACATCATCCATTAAAGGGTTTACATTTTGTGCTGTGTGAGAGCTTAAGAATCCATCTTGGTTTACTATAACAGGAATTCTAACATCCATATCTTCTGCAACTTTAAATGCTATCAAGTTAAAGTCATAAGCTTGTTGTGGATTACAAGTACAAAGCTGTAGCCAGCCAGTATCTCTTCCTAAATACATATCAGAGTGGTCTCCATGTATGTTTAAAGGTGAAGCTAGAGCTCTGTTAACTAGGTTTAAAACTATAGGTAGTCTCATACCACTTGCTTGATAAAGCACTTCTACCATTAAAGCAAAACCTTGAGAGCTAGTAGCAGTAGCTACACGTCCACCAGCAGCAGCAGCACCAACGCATGCACTCATAGCAGCATGTTCAGATTCTACTAATACAAACTCACCATCTATATAGCCATTACTCATAAAAGTTCCATAGTTTTGTATGGTAGGAGTTGAAGGTGTTATAGGATAAGCTGCTACTACATCAATTTGTGCTTGTCTTAAAGCATGACTTGCGGCTGTGTTACCATCCCATACTTCTTCTTCTAATAATTCATATACTTTTGCCATTACCTACTCCTTTACTTTTTTCTCTTTAGCAGGCCAACTTTTTATAGCCTCGCCTTCTGTTACATAATCTTGGAACATTATTAAAGACTTAGGATTAGTAGGGCATACATCAGCACAGATCCCACAACCTTTACAATGTTTATAATCAATCCCTGTCATCTTCTCATCTCTTACTAAGATAGAGCTATCTGGACAATAAACCCAGCAAAAATAGCAGTTTATACAATGATCTACATTGTGTACTGGCTTATCAACTCTCCAGTGTGCAACACTTAGAGTGCTTGAGCTTTCATCTGTGTATTTTCTATTTTCTGGGTATATATCAAGACTTTCTATACCTTTAGATTCTAGTGGGAACACTACTGCACCTATTGCTAGTTCATTCCAACCTTTTTGTACATTCTTCATGTTCAGTCCTTTAATTAATTGGGTTATTTAACTTCATCATATGCGCGTTGAACTGCTAACATATTTCCATCTATAAGTTTTTGAGGTAGTTTTTTACCTAAAACGTCTTTAAAAGCCTCTTTGAAAAAATCAAACTTTAATAATGGATCACCAGAAAGCTCTGTAACTTTTATAAGTGCACCAAGCATAGGTGCATTTGGTATAGGCTTACCTAGAGTGTCAAGTGAGATTTTTATACAATCTACAACATAAAATTCTTTATCTTTAAGTTCTGGTTTTTTAGCTATAAGCTCTTCTTTGCTTAAGTGAGTAGTTATTATATATTTTGTGGTAGGTTTAGTAGACTCAAAAATATCTGTTATAAAAGTTAAGCCTGGATCTATAACTAAAACATAATCTGGTGACATGTATTTTTCATGATTTAATATAGGTTTATCATCTATCTTATCAAACGCAGCCATCGCCTCGCCTCTTTTAGCTGAGCCATAAGTTGCAAAAGCTTGCACCTTTTTGCCAGTTCTTGCAACTATATCAGCTAACCCTTTTGCACCTGTCACAGCACCTTGTCCGGCACGACTATGCCATCTTATCTCTAACATTTTTAACTCCTGTGGTTTTGGGTTGGGTAAATGTAATTCAATACTAAAATATTAGTCCCACAAACATTTAAATCCTAATCAAAACATCATAAAACTAATTTTTTGTATCTGTAATCTTAACACGTTTTGCCCACTTAGAGGTTAAACATAAGAAAATATACTCACTTAATATCACTACTAAAGCTTATATCTTTAACCCTCTTAATCCTTAAAAGCACCCTTCTTACAAGCTTTAAAAAAGGATAAATGGCTCTTATGATAAAAGCATGGAATCTATTTTTAGCATGAAGATTACTAAGTGCTTTGCTTCCTTGCAAAAGCAAGTCTTTATCTTCTATATAAACTATCATGCCAAGGTTTGGGTTTAAAAGTAAGATTTTAGGATTAATCCTTGCAACTTCTTCTTTATCTCTTAAGTCTACAAAAACTAACTCCCTCCTCTTTTTTATGTCCATGTATTTTTTATAATTTTGACAGATATCACATTTTGCATCATAAAAAACAAAAGTCATGGCGTTTTACCTCTATTACTATAAAAGTAGATTCTAATAGTTTATATATAATCTCTCTTAAAGTCTAAAACAAAAGAGGTTATATATGGAAGATTTAAAAGTTAAAGATAGCAATGGTGTTATATTAGAAAATGGCGATAGTGTAAGCGTTATAAAAGACTTAAAAGTTAGTGGGGCTAAGGCTACGCTAAAACGTGGCACTACTATAAAAAACATACGTCTAAATGGAAATGAAGGCGAGATAGAAGCTAGGGTTGAAAAGTGTGGAACACTGGTTTTAAAAACTTGCTTTTTAAAAAAGATATAAGTTAAGTCTTAAAAATGCTAAAAGAGTATATGGATAAAAAGGGCAATGAGTACGCGCCTTTTGATAAAACAAGGGTTCATAGAATTTACGCCCTTTTAAAGCCCCACATAAAAGAAGCCAAATACCGTGTGCACATTATGGGCACTAATGGCAAAGGAAGCACTGGACGCTTCATAACTCAAAGCCTACATGAAGCAGGATTTAGCGTGCTTCACTTTACTAGTCCTCATCTTTTTGAGTATAAAGAGCGTTTTTTTATAAATGACAAAGATGTAGATTCTAAAACCTTAGAAAAAGCCCATGAGTTTTTACAAAGCTTTGATTTTATAACTGAGGCTAGCTACTTTGAATATAGCTTTTTTTTATGCCTAGTTTTAGCTAAGGGGTTTGATTACTTAGTGGCTGAAGCTGGCGTTGGTGGAGAGTATGATGCAACTTCTTGTATAAGCTATCAAGCAAGCATTTATACACCTATAGATTTTGATCATAAAGACTATCTTGGTGACACTTTAGAATCTATAGCTACAACCAAACTAAAGGCTATGCAAGGACTTACTTTCATAGGCAAGCAGCAAGATATAGTTAAAAACATAGCTAAAGATATAGCTAGGACTAAAGATATAAAGCTAGTCTTTCAAACATCTCCTTGTAATGAAGTAAAAGCCTATGCTTTAAAATATCATCTTTATCCATTTTTAGAATCTAACCTTACTTTGGCTAGTCTTTTTTTAGATTCCATAAAAGTGCCTTTACTAACTAAGCCTTTAAGTTTAAGAGGAAGACTAGAAAGACTAAAAGAAAACCTCTATATAGATGTGGGCCATAATGCACACGCAGCGCGCAATCTTACTTCTATCTTTAAAGACATAGTATTAATTTATAACACCTACAAAGATAAAGACTATGAAGAGATATTAAAAATCTTAAAGCCAGTAGTTAAAGAAGTTCTTATATACAAGGTAGATAACTATAGAATCTTAGATCTAAAAACACTTCAAAGCACGCTAGATAAGCTAGATATAAAACATGGCCTTTATAATGGGAAGGCTTTAAAATCCAGTGATACTTATGTAGTTTTTGGTAGTTTTTCTTTAATAGAGGCTTTTTTAAAAGAGTATGAAGATAAAAAGTAAGAGTAAAATCTTAAGGAGTAACTTTAAAGTTACTCCTTAAGGCTAATAAAAAGATAAGGGCATCTAGAATCTAAATCCTATAAAAACCCTTTGTGCGCGACTTAGTGATGAGTTATCATAGGTATTAATAAGCCTTCTTTAACTTCCATATATTTTTCGCCACCAACTAGGTGTTTAACTATCTCTAGACCAAAAAGTATAGCTGTAGCTGGACCTGCTGAAGTTATAACATTACCACTTACTACTACTGGTTTATCTTGTCTTTGACCATGAGTTATAGGATCTTCACAACCTGGATAGCAAGTATAGTTATCTGGTAAAACTTTTGCTTCTTCTAGCACTAAAGGTGAAGCACAAACTGCTGATACTAGTTTTTGTTTTTCATTTAAAGTTTGGATTATTTTTAAAATCCTAGAATCTTTTTTAAGATTATCCATACCATCCCATCCTCCAGGAAGTGCTATAGCATCAAGACTATCTACGTTTACATCATCTAGGCTTACTTCAGCTTTTACGCCTATACCATTAGCCCCAACTACAACATTAGCGCCATTAAGTCCTGCAATTATTACATTAACACCTGCTCTTTTTAGTGTGTCAGCTATACCCATAAACTCTATTTCTTCAAAACCTGTTGCTAAAGGTACTAATACAGTTTTCATATTCAATACTCCTAAATTTTAGATATTTTCAGATTCTATCACGTTTTATTTCACTAACAGTAAATTATTACTTTAATAGATTCTAAACTTACTATATTCTACAAATCATCTAACTCTGAGCCTTTTTTATAAGCTACATGCTCTAAGCTATTAATCCTCATAGAATTAAGCAAGGCAATCAGTGCTACGCCTACATCTCCAAAAACTGCCTCCCAAATATTAGCTATACCTATAAGACCTAAGACTATAAATATCAGTTTTACAGCTAGGGCAAAAATGATATTTTGCCAAACTATAGCCCTAGTCTTCCTTGCTATCTTTATACTTAAAGGTAGTGTTATAAGAGAGTGAGTAAGGATGATATCTGCACTTTCTTTACTTACATCTGAGCCGTTATTCATCCCTATACCAACATCACTTCTTTTTAAGACTATAGCGTCATTTATCCCATCTCCAACAAAAGCACTTTTTACATTAAAGCGTTTTTGAAGCTCTAAATATTTTCGCTCTTTTTGCTCAGGGCTTAGATTAGCACTATAACTAGAGTTAAGTTCACTTGCTATCTCTTTAACCTTAGCCTCACTATCCCCACTTAATATATAAGTGTTTTTTATACCTAGTTTTCTTAGTCGTCTAAAGGCTTCTAGGGTGTCAGCTTTTAACTCATCATTTAGATAAAAGATAGCTACTAGCTTACTATCTACTGCCATATAAACTATAGATGAGCTAACTTCTTCTTTGTCTACACTAACGCCACTTTCTTTTAAAAAGCTAGCATTTCCCAAAAGTATCTTTTTACCTTCAAAATCCGCTTCTATACCACGGCCAGCTACTTCTTTTACATTAGTTATATCACGGGAGTGAACTTTATATCCATTAAAAGCCCTTGCTAGTGGGTGATTACTAAAAGACTGGATATTTGCTGCTAGGTCTAAAAGAGAGGATTTTTTATCATCATAGTCTTTACTACCTCTTTCATAGCCTAGTATCTTAAAATCTACTATGCTAAATTTCCCATTAGTTAAAGTCCCAGTTTTATCAAAGGCTATAAATCTAACTCCATTTAAACTTTCTAAATACTTAGAAGCCTTAATCAAGATTCCATACTTACTAGCAACTCCTATAGCACCAAAGTAAGCAAGCGGTACACTTATAACTAAGGCACAAGGACAACTTACCATTAATACAACTAAGGCCCTATAAACCCACTCTGATATAGTTCCACCAAAGATAAATGGGAATCCAAATGCAACTATCAAACACACAATAACCACTATAGGTGTATAGTATCTTGCAAAGACAGTTATAAAGCGCTCACTCTTTGCTTTTTTATCAGAGGCCTGTCTTACAAGCTCTGCTATCTTAGACATCCTAGAATCTGCATACTTCTTAGTAACCTTAGCTTTAAGTGGTATATAAAGGTTTATAACACCTTGTTCTAAAGTATCACCAACTACTACTTTTGCTGGCAAACTCTCACCATTTAGATTAGATTTATCTACATGCGAGCTTCCTTCTATGATCTCACAATCTAGTGGCACCATATCCCCTACTCTTATAAGTATGATATCTCCTAGATTTATATCTTTTGGAGATACTTTTTCCACCTTACCTTCAGCAGTAACTAAGTTTGCTAGCTTTGGAGTTTTGTCTATTAAAGCTTTTATAGAGTTTTTAGACTTACTAACTGCCCTGCCCTCTAAGTACTCTCCAAGATTAAAAAATAGCATAATGGCACAGGCTTCTTCATAGTGACCAAGTATTATGGCAGCAATACTTGCTATGAGCATAAGCATATTCTCATCAAAAAAGTTCAACTTCTTGATGCTTTGATATGCCCCTTTAAAAACATTCCTTCCAGCTACTAGATAAATGATAGCTAGGATCACCCATACAATATAATCTATGATATTTTTATAAGCAAAACTATCTTCGCCTTTCATATTATCTACTATGTAGCCTATGCCACTAACTAGTATAAAAACTATAAAAAGACCAACTAGTAAGAAAAACTCTTTGGAAAAAAAATGCTCTCTAGGTAAGGAATCTTCATTTTGAGAGATTATGCTATCAGGCTCCATCTTTTTTATAGTGGATATAACTTGTTCTAAGTCACTAGTCATAACTTCTAGCGTCCCTTGAACATAATCTAAATTAGCTTTTTTAACAACTTGTAACTTTTTTAGGGCTGATTCTACTTCTGTACAACAGCTTGGGCAACTTAGGTTGCTTAAATATAATATATACGTTCTCATTTTGAACAAAAACCTTTTCTTATAATGATATAAAAGTGTAAAATAGTAATATTACAAACTAGTTTCGTTAAAATATCCAAGAATATATAATTTTAACTTTAAAATTTTATAGAATCTAAAGCTTGATGAGACTAAATCTTACAAAACAAGGAGCATTAAAGTGGATAAAGAACAAAACAAAACAAAATGGAACAGGGATGACACAACATGGATGCTAAGCCTTTTTGGTACAGCCATAGGCGCAGGGGTGCTTTTTCTTCCTATAAGTGCTGGTATGGGGGGGCTTATACCACTTATAGTTATACTAATTCTAGCCTACCCTCTAACATTTTTAACGCATAGAGGCCTTTGTCGTTTTGTACTTTCTGATAAGAATCCAAGTGGTGATATAACTGAAGTTGCTGGCAACTACTTTGGAAAAGTCGGTGGCTTTATCGTAACACTTATATACTTTTTTGCAATCTTTCCTATAGTTTTAATATATAGCGTTGGGATTGTTAATACCTTAATAAGTTTTGTAGTTAATCAGATGCATTATAAAGACTTTGGCTCAAGCTCACTTAGTAGGATAATCATAAGTCTTATACTAGTTGGAATCTTAATGATAGTCTCTTATCTTGGAGAAAACGTAGTTACTAAGATCATGAGTTATCTAGTCTATCCATTTATCGCCTTTTTGATTATAGTAGCCCTTTTCTTAATCCCTCAGTGGAATACTGCTTTATTTGAACATATAAGCTTTAGTGGTGTGCCAGGCGGACATGGATTCTGGTTTACTTTATGGCTAGTTATACCAGTTATGGTTTTTTCTTTTAACCACTCGCCTATTATCTCTTCATTAGCAGTGCATGAGAAAAAGCGCTATGGTGAAGGTGCTGAAAAAAAATCTTCAAAAATCATCTCAAGAAGTAATATCATAATGGTAGTAGTAGTTATGTTTTTTACATTTTCTTGTGCGCTTTGCCTAACTCCTCATGACTTTGTTTTAGCAAAAGAACAAAACATCTCCATCCTTAGCTACGTGGCTAATAAATTTAACGCCCCTATACTTGAGATCCTAGCTCCTATAGTTGCCTTTGTAGCCATGTCAAAAAGCTTTCTAGGTCACTACCTTGGAGCAAGAGAAGGCTTTAATGGTATAGTTAGAAAAGCAAGTGGTAAAAACTTCTCTGATAAGTCATTAAACATAGTTGCAGTTGTCATAATGTTTTTAATAGCATGGTACGTAGCTTATAAAAATCCAAACATACTAAACATCATAGAAGGTATAGGTGGTCTAGTGCTAGTAGCCATACTTTTCTTAATGCCTATATATGCTATCTGGAGATACAAAGCCCTTAAAGCTTATAGGAATATATGGATAAGCATCTTTGTAGTTGTATTTGGAGTTGTAGCTATTAGTGCTGCGATTTATGGCTTAATATTTAGTGGTATTTAATCCTAGTATAAACGTCTAATAAGCCTATAATAGGCTTATAATTTTAAAGGTTAAATCATGGATA
Source organism: Helicobacter sp. 13S00401-1 (assembly GCF_002272925.1). GTDB lineage: Bacteria > Campylobacterota > Campylobacteria > Campylobacterales > Helicobacteraceae > Helicobacter_I. Next base: position 82,661 of record NZ_MLAR01000002.1, read on the forward strand.
GCGTATTTGAATTATACAAAGTTGGCATAGGTCCTTCAAGCTCCCACACTATGGGTCCTATGAGGGCTGGTAAGATGTTTTTAGATGAGGTTTTAGAAAAGAAAATACCACTTAAAAAGATAAAAGTTTTACTTTTTGGCTCTTTATCCTTAACAGGAAGAGGCCATAAAACTGATGAAGCAGTCCTTTTAGGACTTAGTGGATATGAAGCTAAAAATATAGACATAGATTCTATCCCTAGCATCATACAAACTATAAAAAAAGATAAAAAGATAGTAATCTCTCCTACATTAAAAGTAGACTTTGACTATGATAAAGACTTAGTTTTTGAAGAACGCTTTTTAAAAGAACACCAAAATGGCATGATCATACAAGCCTTAGATAGTGAGGGGAAAGTGCTTTATGAAAACACCTACTTTTCTATAGGTGGAGGTATAGTTAAAACTAAGGCCAACATAAGTAAAAAAGATAGCACCAAACATCAAAAAGTACCTTTTCCTTTTAAAAGTGCAAAAGAACTCCTAAAACACTGTAATGATAACGCCCTATCTATCTCAAATGTAGTCTTACAAAACGAACTCACCATGCACTCTCAAAATGAGATAGAAAACTACTTCAAAGATATCTATCACACTATGGATGCTTGCATAAAAAGAGGTGTATCAAAAGAAGGAGTGCTAGCTGGTGGGTTAAATCTCCCAAGGCGCGCTTTTAGCCTTTATAAACAAGTAGTTAGTAAAAACTCTGATGACCCACTAGTAGTCTTTGACTGGGTTAACCTCTTTGCCCTAGCAGTAAGTGAAGAAAACGCAAGTGGTGGGCGCGTAGTCACAGCTCCAACTAATGGTGCTTGTGGAATCATACCTGCAACACTTGCTTACTATAATAAGTTTGTAAAAGAGCTAGACTTACATATGTATCTAAGATACTATCTAACTAGTGGCGCTATAGGCATGCTTTATGTTAAAAATGCTTCCATCTCAGGCGCAGAAGTAGGTTGTCAAGGTGAAGTAGGTGTAGCTTGTAGTATGGCAGCAGCAGGTTTAGCTGAACTTATGGGTGGAAATGCAAAGCATGTATGCATGGCAGCAGAGATTGGCATGGAGCATAACTTAGGACTAACTTGTGATCCAGTAAATGGCCTAGTGCAGATTCCTTGTATAGAAAGAAATGCCATAGCAGCAGTTAAGGCTATAAACTCAGCTCGCATGGCACTTTATCAAAACACAGAATCTAAAGTTAGCCTAGATGCTATCATCGCTACAATGTATGCTACTGGTAAAGATATAAGCGAGAAGTATAAAGAGACTTCAAAAGGTGGGCTTGCACTAAGTGTTTGCCATCACAACTCTTGTTCATAAGCCTTTAAAGTTTTAAGCACTTATATGCTTACAAAAACTAGATTATAAGCCTAAAAGAGGTTTGATAATCTAGTATGATTTACATAGGCAGTTTCAACCTCTTTACACTATTAACTAAATCTTTATTCCAACACTTTCTTTTTTTTATTTTTTCTAACTTATATGCTTTTTTCTAACAAAAAAAGGGTTTACCCCCTCCTTAACTCCCACAAAGCCTGCGAAAGCGTAAGCTTCTTTGAAACTAGTACTAGTTGCTTATAGCAACTAGGGCTTTCTTTTAAGAAAGCCTTTTTTGGCGTGAGCCAAGGGGAGGGCCTTGGCTCATTTCTGTTTCTAGCAAAACGAAGTTTCCTTGAAAGCGAAGTTTCCTTGAAAGCGAAGCTTCCTTGAAAACGAAGTTTCCTTGAAAAATCGTGCGGTCGCACTGTCTAGCTTCCTTTTCTCACGATTTTTGCACCACGAAACAAAGCGAGCTAACGGGCACATTTTAATGGAATAGTTTGCGTATATATACTTTTTTATTTTCAAAGAAGCTTACGCTTTTGTTAAAAGAAAACATAAAAATAATAAGCAATATGAAAAAGAAAGTGTTGGAATGAAGATTTAGTTAATAGTGTAAAGATAGTGGAATTACTTATGTGCAACGATGATTTTTTACTGCATATAATAGTGGTCACGCTAGTTGATGCTAGTTGGAAAAAGTTGCTTTATATAAAGCTCTTATGTTGTCATGGCAAGTGTGTAAAAACAAATAATATATCAAGTCTTAAGCAAGGGAAATAAAACTCAAAGATAGAAACTAAGCTTTTAGATTCTATAAAGTAGCTAAACCTAAGATATTTTTGTGATGTAAGATTAGTGATAGGCAAAAAAGCAAGGGCGGGACATCAAAGCAAGATATTAAAGTGAAATATCAAAGCAACTAGGCCTTTTTAGTAAAAGGCCTTTAAGTATGACTTTATAAAGCTAACTCCTCTTTTTAAAGAAAGATAAAGAGGGGTTAAAAAGTAGATATTAAAGACTATAGAGTGAATCTTGCTTCGAAGTAAGCTCTCCACATCTGCATATCACCTAGGATTTGAGAGTACTCAGCTGTAAAGGCTATACCTTTTTTATATTTGAAAACTACTCTTGGGTTTATTTCAAAAAGACCAGCATTATCAGTATCTATAGAAGAGTAGCGATAAGTTTTTCTATCATTACTTATACCTCTTCTTTCTTGTGCTTTTATAAGTAAAGGCATGTTAGTCTTACCATGGATGTAAGCTAGATCTAGTCCAAAAGTTACTTGTTTGATAGGTGCGTAGTGGAACTTAGCATAAGCTACATGTATATTACTTCCTTTTTTACTACCAGCTCCTGTAAAGTGAGTACCTTCTAGGTAGGTAGTATAACTTTGCCAGTAGCTTCCAGCTGTTTTAAAAGTACCATTAGCCAAACTCACACCATAACCTTCTCCAAAACTACCCATAAAACCAAGAGTACCACCAGCATTTTGTTTTTCTAAGAAGTCAAAGTTTAAGTTAGCTTGGATGTTATAAAGACCTGCATTTTTAGCCCAAGCTACACTTTGAGTTTGATTAGCGATAGGGCCGCTTAAAAGTTCTTTGTTTGCATTAACTACATTACCAGTAGCACCACCTACTTGGAACTGCGCGCCATCATTTAAGTAAAGATAGCCTACTTGCCCATACACATCAAAGCTTGCTTTATCTCCCATAAAGCCTATCTTATATCTACCATCAAGATAGCCTATATCTACTAAATGCACAGCTTTTAGATAGGTTGCTTCAAAGCTTAGGCCTTTTACAAAGCTACCACTGTTAGCAACTGACACACGTATAAGGTTGTTACCTATACCAAACTGAGCGACATTTTGTTTCTGAGCTGCTTCCCAGTTTCTAGTTAATAAAGACTTATAGATATTATCTGTAACCCAGCTATCATAGTAAGCTATAGAAAAATCTAATCCTGAAAGATTACCCTTATACATACCACCTAAACCATAGTCTGTGCTTTGGTTAACTAGCGCACTACGCATATTCATACGGCCTAAAACTAACTCAGACTTTAAAGGGCCTGCATCATAGTAGTAACCAAAGTTTATATTTGAGAAGTTAAAAGCATCACTTACACCTTTTCCATCCATCCTTATAGCACGAGAACCTTGAACATCTCCATCGCTAAATGTGGAATCTGGAGCAGTAGTACCTTGAGACATATAGATACCAACTTGAGCTTGGAATCCATAAAGTCTAGCTGAAGTAGCATCTACTTTTATCATAGTCTGCCATCTATTACCTAAAGCGTCATTACCACCAACAGAGACTTGTCTAACAGCTGCAAAACCTGTGAACTTAGACTGTCTGATAGCCTCTATAACGTCGTGGTTTTCAGTAAACTCACTTACTGGAGCAGCAAGGTTACTAACGGCGTTTACTCTTTCATCAGCCTTAGGGTTAGTATACCTAGTGTCTTCAGCTGCATGCACAAAGCCAGCACCTATCATAATACCAAGCACTACACTAGTTACTATCTTGCCCTTTTTACTACCTCTTTGCAGGTTAGCTTTCATATCGAACTCCTCTTATTAATTAATGTAAACATTATACAAATAAAACTGAAAAATAGGAATGTTAATGCTACATTTACTTTAATAATTTTAAAAATATGTAAAAAAGCTAAAAAATAGCTCTTATCTAACAAAAATTATCATTTACTACTGATGTATAAAAAAACTTAGTAAAAAAATATTAACTTTATAATTTTTTAATGCTAGAAGATAAATATAAAGCTATGCAAAAAAGATAGGTTTAACTTAAACTAAACTTAAAGTTTTAAGTTTAGTTTTGTAACAAAAAAAAGTAGTTTTTAAAATATAGACCTTATTTAATAATAAAGTAACCTAAAAGGCTAGAAGTTAAAAACTTTGCTAAAACTTCTTTAAGCCTAGTTAAAACTTAAGATAGTCCATAACCTTATCTTGTACTGACTTTGGTATAACTAAAAAGCCCATATCACTAGTTAGAGCTGCGCTATGTTCAAAGCTGAATTTAAAAAACTCTTTCACTTTAGGTGAACGCTTAGAGTGCTTAGGAAGCAGTATAAAAGTAGAGCTAGTTATAGGATAAGCACCATCTTTTTTTATAGCTATAAGTGAGGTTTGAAAGTCGTTATCTGGAGTAAAGATAGCTCCACTAGCAGCTAGGGCTATAGACTTTGCATCTGGATAAACATAGTCTTTAAGATTCCCATCTTGAAGCCTAGCTGCACTTAGATTTAAAGCTACCTTATAGCTTAGTTCAACATAGCCTATAGTATTTTTGGTCTGTTTTAGAATCTGACTTACGCCTTCATTACCCTTTGCACCTACTCCTGTTGGCCAAGGAAGAGACTTGCCTACTCCAACTACATCTTTCCACTCCTTAGATATATCACCTAGCCATCTTGAAAAGTTATAAGTAGTCCCACTCCCATCACTTCTATGCACTACAAATATCTTTGCATCTGGCAGTTTTAAGCTAGGATTTAAAGCTAGGATACGAGGGTCATCCCACTTAGTTATCTTTTTTAAAAATATATCACTTACTATCTCATTACTTAGTTTTAACTCACCATCTTTTATGCCTTCTAGATTGTAAGCTACAACTATAGCGCCTATAACAGTTGGGAACTGATATAAGTTAGCCTTAGCTAGATTAGCACTACTTAAAGCTTCATCACTTGCCCCAAAGTCTATAACGTGCGCTTTTACCTGTCTTATACCTCCACCACTGCCAATAGATTGGTAGTTTACGTTTTTATGTTCTATCTTTCTATAGTTAGCAACCCATGCATAGTACACATCAGCTGGAAATGATGCCCCAGCACCTTGTAAATCTCTTGCGTTTGCAAGGCTTAGTGTTGATATAAAAGCTATCAAAAAAACTAAAAACACCTTCAAGGGCCTATGTTTTAAAAACTGCATTCTCACTCCTTAGCTTTTTTTAAAATTGTAATAAGCTATTATGACTATAAAATTACTCTAAAATATCCTTAAAAGAAAGAGATTAAAAAATGGATCTTATTTTATGTGTAGATGATGAGCTAGACTTGCTAGAGCTTTTAGAGTACAACCTCAAAAAAGCAGGATTCCAAGTAGCTATCTGCCTTGATACTAAGATGGCTATGAAATTTATAGAAAACGAAAAAGTAGCCTTAATCATCATGGATAGGAATCTAAAAAATGAAAATGGCCTAAGCTTCATCCTAGAGCTAAAGCATCTTGGCTACATGATACCAAGTATATTTTTAAGCGCTTTAAGCCTCCCTATGGAAAAAGTTGATGGCCTAAAAGTTGCAGATGACTATATAGCAAAGCCTTTTGATATGGATGAGCTTATAGCTAGAATCCATGCCGTCTTAAGAAGATATGCCACGCCAACAAGTGAGCTTATAAAGTATAAAGACCTAACTTTAAATCTAACTTCAAGAGAGTTAAGTAGCAAGCAAGCAAGCCTAGATCTAAGTATATTAGAGTGTAGTTTGATAGCATGCTTTTTGCAAAATAAAAATATGATTCTAAGTAGGGAGTATTTATTAGAGATGGTTTGGGGCAACTCAAACTATCAAGAAAACAGTGTTAATGTCGCCATAAAACGCCTAAGGGCTAAACTAAAAGCTAAGCACATAGACTTAAACATCAAGTCTATTAGAAGTGAAGGCTATAAGCTTTGCTAGTCTTACAAGCACTAGTTTTGCTTATCTTTTGTATCATCTTAGTCTTAGTGCTTTTTCAAAAAGTCTATCTAATCATAGCTTTTTGTGTCATAGGCATAATCTTAAGTGTAACTTGCTACATATATATGAAGCACTTAAGCTTTAGTCTAAAGATGATAAATGACATAAAAGAAGACCTAAAAGCCTTAGCAAGAAGAAGATATGAAACACTAAAACTTACAAAAAGCCCTTTTAGTGCTGACTTAAAGGCCATATCTAAGGCCTTATTAAAACAAGACCTAAAGATACAAAAACGAACTAAAAAACTAAAGCTGCTAAATGAACAACAAGCAAAAAGCTTACATGCTATATCCCACGAGCTAAAAAACCCACTAAGCATTATAAATGCTTCAGTGCACACTTTAAAAAACTACCCTGCTTCCATGGATAAAAAGCTACAACTTACCTTTTTGCAAAAGATAGAAAATGGTAGTGCTAAGATAGATTTAATCCTTACTAAACTTTCTCTTACTTCCTCACTTGAACAAGGTTTTTTAAACATCAACTTAGAATCTATAAGGCTTGATAAGCTTTTAGAAGAGCTTTGTGCTAGTGCTTTAAGCAAGATAGATATAAGCTTAAAAAAGATTCCAAAAACCTTACTTGCTGATAGAATCCTACTTGAACAAGTTTTAATAAATCTCCTTCAAAACGCAGGCAAGCACGCTAAGAAAAAAGTTTATGTAGAGATAAAAACACGCTTTTTAGAAATCTATGATGATGGCGGTCTTATGAATAAAGATTCTTTAAAGATGCTAGGTAAGAAGTTTTATAAAACTAAAACTTCACAAGAAGTAAGAGATCACTCATTAGGACTTGGGCTTTTTATAGTTAAAGAAATAATAAAACTTCATAACTGGCGTATCTTTTTTAGTATCAAAAAAGGCTATGGACTAAGAGTTAGAATCTACTACTAAACTTTTTTTGTGCCTAAACTAAACTATGCTATACAAAATGTTACAAAACAACAAAGACATCTACTAGAGTTAATTTAAAATAATGTAGAATCTATACAATTTTATCAAAAAGGATGGATCACACATGAGCGACTTAGATAAGCCAGAAAAAACAGTTTATGAAAAAAGTTTAGATTTGCACGCTAACAACAGAGGTAAGTTTAAGATAACTTCAAAGGTCAAAGTTGAAAACAACTACGACTTAAGTCTAGCTTACACACCTGGCGTTGCGGCTGCTTGCTTAGCTATAAAAGATAACAAAGAAGATGCCTACAAGTACACAACTAAGGGCAATATGATAGCAGTTATAACTGATGGAAGTGCCGTGCTTGGGCTTGGAGATATAGGCCCAAGTGCTGCTATGCCAGTTATGGAAGGAAAGTGCATACTTTTTAAAGAGTTTGCAAACGTTGATGCCCTCCCACTTTGCATAGACACAAAAGAAACTGAAGAGATAATCAAAACTATAAAGCATATAGCGCCTAGTTTTGGTGGTATAAACCTAGAAGATATCTCAGCACCAAGATGCTTTGAGATAGAAAGAAGACTGCAAGATGAGCTTGATATACCTGTGTTTCATGATGATCAACATGGCACTGCTATAGTCACTTGTGCAGGGCTAATAAATGCTGCAAAAGTAGTAGGCAAAAAAATGAGCGATCTTAATATCATAATCTCAGGGCCTGGGGCTGCTGGTATAAGCATAGCTAAGCTTTTACTTGACTTTGGAGTAGGTAATGTAGTCTTAGTAGGTAGAAAAGGGGCAGTTGCAAAAGGTGAAGCTTGGTTAAATGCTGAGCAAGTTCATATGGCTAATATTACTAATAAACACAATGAAAAAGGCCACTTACAAGATATCATTAAAGGCAAAGATGTTTTAATAGGCGTTAGTGGACCAAATACTGTAAGTGAAGATATGGTAAAAAGCATGGCAAAAGATTCCATAGTCTTTGCTATGGCTAATCCAACTCCAGAAATCATGCCAGATCTTGCTAAAAAGGCAGGGGCTAGAGTTGTAGCAACTGGAAGAAGTGACTTTCCTAATCAGATAAATAACGTGCTTGTATTCCCTGGAATCTTCCGTGGTGTACTAGATGCAAGATCTAAGGTCATCACTCAAAGCATGAAGATAGAAGCTGCTAAAGCCATAGCTAGCATTATAAAAGATGATGAGTTAAATGAAGAGTTTATAATACCTTCTACCTTTGATAAAAGAGTAGCCCCTCATGTTGCACAAGCTGTAGTAAAAGTAGCCAAGCAAGAAGGACTGAGTAGAATATAAAAGCCAAAAGCCTTGCTTTTTATATCTAATGTTTAAAAAACTATAAGCTTTAAAAGATAGATTCTGCAACTTAAAAACAAAAAAAGTGTTTTTACTGCTTGCTAAAAATCTACCTTTTAAAAACTTATAAAATTTCTAGTTTTTTTTGATAAAAAGGGTAAAAAGCTTATATAAGCAAGATAAGCTCTTTACACCCTTTTTAAGTTTTTATAGTATCGCCCCCAAATCTCTAGCGTACTATCTTTTTAACTTCATTTCACTAGCATAAAGACAAAATAAAAACTATCATTTTTAACGAACAACTATCTATATACAATGAAGTTTCAATAGTTGTAATTTTTTAGGCCGAAGGCATTCTCGCTTTGTTTCGTGCTAGTAAAAAAAATGGAAACAAGTAAGCAGTAGTGCTTAACGCCATTTTTTTTATTAGAAACGGAATTGAGCCAAGGCCCTCCTCTTGGCTCACGCCGAAAAACACTTTTTTTGAGGGCTTGCGGGGAGTGAGGAGGGGGTAAACCCCTTTTTTATTAAAAGAAAACATATAAGTTAGAAAAAATAAAAAAAATAAAGTGTTGGAATAGATACCTAATGAAACTTGCAAAAAAAGTAGTTTTGTCCATTAAATACAAAGTATTTTCAAAGAAGCCAGAAAACTTTCAAGAAAATAAAATAATAAAAGAAAGAAGAAATACTTAAAGCTTCTTAAAAAACTTTTTAAGAAGCTTTAAGACTTCTAGCCTATCATCCTAGTTACTCCATCTTTGACTGAAACATATAAGATGATGATTAAGATTATAGGTGAGATGTAGCGAACTATGAAGTACCATATCTCAAACCATGCACCTTTTAAAGAGTTGCTAGCATAGATTTTTAATGTCTCTTTCTTTATAACCCAACCTACAAAGATTACCACGCACAATCCACCTACGATTAAAATGACATCTGAAGTTAGAAAATCTAGCCAGTCCCAAAAACTTAGATGTAAAAACTTAAAGCCTGTTGTATCACTATAAACAACTAAAGTCCCCACAACTGCTACAAGCAAAGAAAGTAGTAAGGTAGACTTAGTGCGAGTAAGTTTTACTTTTCTATTTTTAGTAACATCAGCTAGATACATAACGCCAGGCTCTAAAAGAGAGATAGTAGAAGTAATGCCCGCAAAACCAAGTGTTAGGAAGAATAAAAACGAGATTATCTTCCCTGTAAAGCCCATACTATGAAAGACTAAAGGTAGGGTTTTAAACACAAGGCCAGGACCTGAGAACTCTATACCTTCTTTGCCGTGGATTGCAGTGTATTGAAACACAACTGTGAATATCATAAGCCCTGCCATAAGAGCTATACAAACGCCTGCTATAGATATAAAAAGTGAGCTTTTAAAAAGGTTTTGCTTCTTTGGACTAGAGGCAGCATAGGCTATGATTATCCCTATACCGATTGAAAGGGAGAAAAAGATCTGACTTACTACATCAACAAAAGTCTTAGGCGTGATGGCTTCAGGCTTAAAATCAAAAAGATATTTGACTGCAGAACCAAAGTAAGGCGAAGTTGCAGAGTAGATAACTAGTCCTATAAAGATGACAAAAAGTAAGGGCATAAGAATGAAGTTAAGCTTTTCTATACCACCTTCAACACCCTTATAGATAACATAACCAGTTATGATAACTATCACATAAAAGCATACTAACTGCCATCCCCAAGGATCACTTAAAAGATTATTAAAGATTTTTAGACTTTCTGGTGCACTAGCAGGTAACACCCAGCTAACACCTAACATATAGTATAAAACCCAGCCTAAAACAACACAGTAAAAGCACAAGATTCCTATACCACCAAAGAGTGAGAATCCTGCTATGTACCATTTTTTACTTTTAGTTGTATCAAGTTCCCTATAAGATTCTACTGGGTCTTTTCTTGCTGCATTTCCTATTATCATCTCTGCCATTAGTATGCTTATCCCTATAGTTAGGATTAAGACTAAAAAGATGATGATAAAAGCCCCTCCTCCATTATCTGCTACCATATATGGAAAACGCCAGATTTGCCCTAATCCTATAGAGCTACCAAGTGCGGCCAGTAAAAATCCTATCTTGCTAAATCCACCCACATTCTTCCTTTTTTAAGTAATAAATAAGTAATAAATCCTATATTAACCAAAAAGTAACAAAAATAGTTAGATCTATTTGCATGAGAAAGAAAAAAGTGCATCATCTTAAGTAGTTTTTTAAAAAATAAGTCATTTAATAGACGTAAAATCTAGCTTTTAAAAACCTAAAGAGCTAGATTCTATAAGATTTGCATAAAAACTTAAAACTTTATGGAATCTAGTTTATTAACAAGGCTTGCAAACTTCAAAGCATCTAGACTAAAACCACCAATTAATAAGCCATCTGTTAAAGCGCATATATCTTTTGCATTACTCTCATTAACAGACCCACCATAAAGTATCTTTTTAGCTCCAAGCGAAGAAAGCATGCTATAAGTTTTTTCAATATCTTCTAAAGTAGCGCTTTTACCACTACCTATAGCCCATATAGGCTCATAAGCTATAACTAAGTTTTCATAGTCTAAATCACACTCTTTTAACTGAGTGCTTAAAAATGTTTTTTTATCTAGCACGCTAGAATCTTCGCCTATGCAAAAAACTATCTTAAAACCTAAGTCTTTAAAAAAACTAAACTTTTTGGCTATAAGTTTATCTCCTCTTTCTCTAATCTCACTATGGCCTAAAAGTAAAGTTTTTATATCTAGGCTTTCTAAGACTTCACTGCCTATAGCACCAGTAAAAGCGCCATTTCTAGCAGGATAGGCATCTTGACTTCCTAGCTTTATGTTTTTAAAGTTATTAGCTTTAAGTGAGGCCATATTAGGAAAAACTAGTACTTCAGAGTTAAGCTTGGGATTAAGGTTAGATTCTAAGGTTTTAAGATAAGTAGTTGTAGAATCTGGCGTTAGATTAGCCTTTAAGTTAGCACATAGCTGCTTCATTATATATCCTTTATTAAGTCTTTGATTTGAGCTTGAGTTAGCCAGTTAGTATTAGTATTACTTGCGTAAGTGAAATTAGGTGCTACTTTTTTACCTTTTTCTTTTAAGGCATTAGTACTAAAGTCTATACCGCTTTGAAAAGATATGCTTGGGGCTATAACATAAAAACTATCAAACTCATAGCTTAAGCAGGCATCTTCAGTACTTATCATAACTTCATGGAGCTTCTCACCTGGCCTTTTACCTATAACTTCAAATGTAGCTTCTGGAGAGAGGGCATGGGCTAAGTCAGTTATCTTCATACTTGGAATCTTAGGTATGAAAATCTCTCCTCCTTGCATTTTATTTAAACACTCTATGACAAATTTCACGCCATGATCTAAAGAGATAAAAAATCTAGTCATATCAAGATCTGTTATAGGTAAAGTCTTAATAGGACTATCTTTTTGAGACTGTAGTAGGCGTTTAAAAAAAGGCACTACACTACCTCTACTCCCTATGACGTTACCATACCTTACAACACTAAATTTTATATCTTTACTACCTTTTATGTTATTAGCACTAGTGAAAAGCTTATCACTTGCTAGCTTAGTTGCCCCATAAAGATTGATAGGGCTAGCTGCTTTATCAGTTGATAGAGCTATGACCTTAGAGACATTATTATATATACAAGCATCTATGACGTTACTTGCACCATTAATGTTAGTTTTTATGCACTCCATAGGATTATACTCAGCTATAGGGACATGTTTTAAAGCTGCTGCATGTATGCATATATCTATACCATTCATAGCATCTTTTAGCCTTTTTTCATCTCTAACATCACCTATAAAATAGCGCATGCACTTATCATTATAGATCTGATTCATCTCGTATTGTTTTAACTCATCCCTACTATAAATCACTAGCCTTTTTGGCTTATAAAGCCTTAATGCTAGCTCTACAAACTTCTTACCAAAGCTACCAGTACCACCTGTTATAAGTATACTTTTGCCATTTAACATAGATACATCCTTTATATACTTTTGAGCTTTTCTATCATTAGTGCTATACACTCTAAGACTAGCTTTTTTGCTACTTTAGAATCTTCTTTAGTATATCCTTGCCCAAAAAATGCACCTAGGTTAATCCCTTGTGCTAAAAAAGCTAGGCTTCCTTCAAGTAAGATGCCTGCTACTTTTGTGTCTTTATTAGTACTAAACTCTAAAGAGATCTGGTTTATATCATAAAGCAAATTTTCTAAGTCTTTATCCCAGTTTAAGTCTTCTAGCCTTACTTTTAAGGAGTTAAGATCATGTGCTATCTTATCTATATTTACTTTAAGGGAAGTTTGCAAAAAGCCCTTTCTTACAAGGCTTAAATCCTCTTTTTTATCTATCTTTTTAAGGTTTAAGTTTTTTAAACTAACACTCTTTGATCCTTCTATAAAAGCACCATAGCCTATATTTATAACATCTGTTTTATGTTCTAAGATACTAGATTCTAACTTTCTTAGTGAGAGAGCAAAAAGGGAGTCTGTATAGACTTTTAAGTCTGAGTTCCCCTTTATATTTATAACTCCTTCTGGCAAGGCGCTATCTTCTTTTCCATAAAAACTACCTTGTGAGTGCTTGCTTTTACCTTCTATATAACCACAGTCTAATCCCACAACTATAACTTCTTTAGCAAGCATACAAGCAAGCTCAAAAGCAGCATTTCCAACAAAAGGACTTGCATTTTCTAAGATAGCAAACTCTGAAGTTTTAGAATCTAAAAAAGAACTTAGGTAAGCTGAGCTACTACCACCTCTTATAAAGCAAAAAGCTTCTTTGTTTGAAGTTTTAGCAAGGGCGCTAACTTTAGGGTCTACAACTTGTGCCATGATTAAAGGTATATCTTCTAAGTCATCTTGAAGTATGCTATCTAGATAGTCACTTCTTTCTATCTCTACTTGAAAGTCTGGCTTTATACCATTTGCTTTTAATACTTTTAAAGCAGTGCCTGCACTAAAAAGTATCATCCTATCTTGATTAGCCTTTAAAAATGGTAAGCAAAGATCTAAGCTAGGGCCTGAGCCTATAACGCATACTGGCATAGCTAGTTTTTTGGGAGTTTGCCTTAAAAGCAAGCAAGACTTTAGGTTTGTAAAAGCGTTTTTAAGACCTATAAGCTCATCTTCAAAAGTCCCCCAACCTCTTGCATTTTTTGCATAAGCAAGATTAGCTAGCTTAAAAAAAGATTCTAAGTTAGGTGAGCTATAAGCTTTTAAACTTAGGCTTAAAAAGTTGTTATTAATCCTATTTTTAGCAAAGTAAACTTCTAAAAGCTTTTTACTTAACTCTAAGTCTAAGTTACTAACCACAAGTAAGAATCTATCCTGCAAGCTATAAGCTATATCAAAGTAACTTACAAAGTAAAGGCTTATACGAAAAAGATCAAGACTATCTTCATAAACTAAAAGATTAGAAAGTTTATAAGTTTTAAAAAGTCTTTCTAAAAAAAGACCTCCAAGCAGTCCAAAAAGCATAACATTAGGCAGTGTTTGAAGGCTTTGTAGCTTAGTTTGCAAAGAAAAGTTAGGGTTAAGCTTAGCTAAAAGTAAGAAGTTATGAGTCTTCGCAGTTAGGGGGAATCTAACCTCATCCATAAGATTTTCTCTTGCATCTAGGCTTAAATGATTAGTATTTAGCTGCCACATAGGACCACTAAAAGGACTAGCTAGACTAAGATGGGCTTCTTTCATAGTGTAAGTAGCATTAATCTCAGGATAGATTAAAGCATTAGTCTTAAGGTTTAATATATTAAAACCTTTTTCATTAACAACTAAGTTAAACTCACTTGGAGCTAGCTTTAAGGAGTTAAAAAGTTTAGGGTTATAAACCTTAAAAAACTCCATATTTTTAGCGTACTTTAAGCTTAAGTCTTGGGTTATGGAAGTTTTTAAGTTTTGCATGGTAAAAAAGCTAAAACTTACTTTAACTTGACTTTTTTAGATAGGGCTAAGACTAGTCCTATGGCTATGCAGTTTGATAAGAGGTTAGATCCTCCATAACTTAAAAACGGTACGGCTATACCTTTAACTGGAGTTATGCCTACTATACCAAAGGCATTAATTATAAAACTTATTGATATTAAAAGAGAGATGCCTAGGCAAAAAAGATAATAGAAGCGATTTTTTTGTCTATAAGAAATGCGCAAGATTCTATAAACTATAAAAAAGATTAGTGCCACGCACACTACTAATCCTATAAAGCCTAACTCTTCGCTAATACCAGCTAGTATCATATCAGTATGCACATCACTTAAAAAGCCTAGCTTAAAAGTCCCATTACCTAGGCCTACGCCAAAAAAGCCACCATTATAAATGGCATTAGCCGCATTATGGATTTGATAAGGCTCTGGAAGATTATTAACTTGTAAGTCTTTTATGAAGCTATTAGGAACTATGGCTAAGGCTAAATCTTGTATATTTGCCCACCATGTCTTAAGACGCAAGATTCTATGTGCACTAGTTACTATAAATAGCGTCCCTATGGCTCCAAACCCTATCATGATAAGACCAAAAAGCTGGAAACTTCCTCCTGCAAATATTAAGATGATAATAAAGCTTGCACCTAAAAGCACAACTTGCCCAAGGTCATTTTGAAAGATAGCTATCATAAAAGCCATAACTGCAAAAACAAAGATGTGGGGTATAAGTATCATTATCTGATCTAAAAGGTTGTACTTGTTGTTATAGTCAAACTTACGCGATAAGCTCCAAGAGATAAAAAAGATATAGCCTACTTTAAAAGGCTCTATAGGGTTTAAAGAAAAGCCAGGAAATCTTATCCATCTTTTTGCCCCTCCAGCACTACTAGCTATGGAATCTGGTAAAAAAGGAAGTATAAAAATAAGAAGGGTAGAAACTACTAGGATGATAAAACCTACTATAAAAAACTGTCTATTTAGATCTAGGTAAGAAAGCGCCCACATGATAACTATCCCTATAATCCCAGTGATAAGTTCTCTTATCAAAAAGTGGAACTGTGAGTAGTGATAAAACACTATGGCATAAGCACTAAGCGAGTAGCTCATCAAAACGCCTATGCTTAAAAGTAAAGTCACATATATAAATAATCTTTTATCTGCCAAATTATTCCAACCCAAGATAAGAAAGTGAGATGTTAAAAGCCTTGATTATAGCGAAAATAAGGGGGTTAAAATTTAAAGTATTGATACTTTAAGTGGTCTTAAGTTTATTTTTTATGTATGAAGGAATCGTTTTTAATAAGCAGTATTAATCTTTCTTGTAATCTTTACAATCTATCATGTACTAAGGGCATATAAAAACGCCCTGTGACAAGTCTAGTGTGTAACAAACACTTAAGTTTTTTTATTACAGAATCTACTTTAAAAAAATCCTTATTCTTTGGCAAGGGGGAGAGGCGGCCTTATCTTGAACTAGGCGCTCTCCCTTATCCCCCTAGTTTTTATTTTATAAAATATTGCCTAGTAGTCCTCTACACATGCTTGTTTTTGCTAAAGCAAAAAGCGAAAGACAAAAAGCGAAACGCTACTTGAGCCCGTTTCATGCTGACAAAAATGGCGTTAAAAGGATGCAAGAGTACAGGCTTAGCCATTTTTACTAGAAACAAATCAAACAGGCCCTCCCCTTGGCTCACGCCAAAAAAAAGCCTTTTCTCAAGTTTTGCGGGAGTTAAGGAGGGGTTAAACCCCTTTCCCAAGGAAGCTTCGTTTTCGAGGAAGCTTCGCTTTGGTTAAAAAAATATATAAATAACAATGCAAAAAAAAAGAAAGTGTTGGAATAAAGAGTTGGTTAATGGTGTAAAAAATATTAGAATTACCTATATAAAACGATTGACTTTTACAAGAAAAAAAGCTTTTAAGGACAGGATTAAAGTGCTAAAAAGCTAGCTTACACAAGCTAGCTTTTTAGTAGTCTATACCCTCACTTCTTAGACGACTTCTAATGTATTTCATTTGTACATTTTTATCAAAACACCAAAGTGGTGCTATCAAGCTTTCATCATGCACGCCAGCACTTAAGCGTTGCACCATGATATCTTCAGGCACTAATTTCATAGAATCCACTATTAAATCAGCGTAAGCCTCTAAGGTGATAGGCTCATACTCGCCATTTTTGTACATATTAGCAAGCTTAGTTCCTTTAACGACATAAAGGGGATGGATTTTAATAGAATGCACTTCATAGCTAAGGATAGTTTTTAAGCTAGTAAGCATCATCTCACTTGTCTCATTAGGCAAACCATAAATTAGATGGGCACAGACTTTTATACCACGACTTGCAGTCTTAGCAAAAAGCTCTTTTACACCCTCCATACCATGCCCTCTATTTGTAAGTTTTAAACTATCTTCATAAACAGATTGGATTCCATATTCAAGCCATATCTCCTTACCCTCTTTTACATAGCCTTCAAGCAAGTCTAAGACTTTATCATCCACGCAGTCTACCCTTGTGCCTATGCTAAGTCCTATTACATTTTTATAGCTTAAAGCCTTATCATAGAGGACTTTTAAAGTGCTTAGTGGCGCATAAGTATTAGTAAAAGACTGAAAGTAGACCATATACTTGCTAATGTTAAATTCATTTTTATAAAAGGCGCTATGGTGGGCAAACTGGTCGCGCAAGTCTTTTAACTGGAGGTCTAAGAGAGGATTTTCACTCATCCTAGAGTTAATCTTAAAGTTATTAAAGTCTTTTTTGTTTAAAGCTAGGCTTGGAGAAAAGCTTTCATTTTTGCAGTAGATACAACCTCCTTTAGCCACGCTCCCATCTATATTAGGACAAGTAAAGCCGTTTAAAGATATAGGGATTTTACGTACTTTGCAGCCATACTTTGCTTTAAAGTAACGCCCAACTGTTAAAAGTAGTCGCACCTTTAACCTTCCATCATATCTAGCATTTTGATAACAAAGTTAGCACTAACTTTCGCACTAGATTCTAAGAACTCATCAAAGCTTACATCAGCACTTCCATCAGCACTATCACTTATGGATCTTAAGATGCAAAATGGTACATTTAAGCTATCACAAACTACAGCTACACTTGCTCCTTCCATCTCAACTACACTTGCTTTAAAGGTATCTTTTATCCACTCTTTTTTCTCTGCAGATGCTACAAAGCTATCTCCACTAGCTATGATTCCTTCTTTTAAGTCTATATTCATACTCTTAGCTACTTTTCTTGCAAGGGCATTTAAGCTAGCATCACTTTCCATATAAACTTTAGATTCTGGGATAAAGCCTAAAGGATGACCAAAAGCACTTATATCTACATCATACTGGCAAGTTTTACTCCCAAGTAGTAAGTCTCCTACTTTTAGATCACTTGCTAAGCCTCCAGCAACTCCGCTAAATATCACTTTTTCACAATCAAACTTTAGTGTTAACACACTTGCACTAAGGGCAGCGTGAACCTTGCCTATACGGCTATAAGCGATATAAAGAGTGTGGTTTTTATAGTTTACTTGATAGAAGTTTTGCTTTCCAACTTCTATAGTTTTATAGTCTTTAAAGTAGTTTAAAAGAGGCTCTATCTCTTCTTGCATGGCGCCTAGGATTCCTATAGTCATTAATACGTCCTTAAATTTATGGTAACTGGGTAAAAATTATAACCGAAACTTTAAAAACGATGAAGGTATAAAAAGCAAGCTTTATATATGAATGCCTTAGAGCTCTATTTACTATTTGTTTAAGATATATTATACTTTTTCATTCAGATATTAATAATCATTAGCTTTAAGGATCTAAATGATAAAGATTTTACTTACCTTTCCTTTACTAGCCTTGCTTTTTACAGCCTGTGCTAGCAAGTATAAAGCCACCTCTCAAGATAACACAAAACCAAATCTAAGCTTTGAAGGCTTTAAGATTATGGGTGATAGAGACGTGCTAGGCATAGGTTCTACTCCAAAGGAACCTTCAAAAAAGATGCGCCTTCTAAAGGGCACTGATAACACTTTAAAGCTTACTATGTTTAAAAAAGTAGATTCTATAAAACAGCCAAGTATACCTCCTAAGGGGAGTAATAATGGAGATGATATAGTAAAAGGGCCTAATGAGCCAGTAGATCCAAGTAATCCTTTTGATGATACTAAAGTCTTTTATAACACACCAGAAGTCTCTGACTATGTTTCTATCATAGGGCAAAATGATGCGATGATGACAGTGTGGGCACTAGCAGCAGGAAACTGGGTATGGAGCTATACACCTTTTAATAGCCTATCTTTTGGAGATGCTAGAACATGGCAGATTATCATTTATCCAAAAGACTTTGTTCAGATAAGAAACAAGATGACAGGAACTTGTCTTAATGCTTACTTAAATGGCGTAGTGCACACAACTTGTCAAGACACTAATCAAGCCCAGTTTTGGGAACTAAAAACCTTTGGTAATGGTGCTGTGCAGATAAAAAACTTTGCAAGTGGTGAGTGCTTAGCAAGCGATCCAAGAAAGGGTGCAAGCTACTATGCTATAAACCTTGAAGCTTGCCAAGACTACACTAACCTTTCACAGCAGTGGCAGATAACTCCTCCAGCTAACACAACAACACCTTTTAATATAAACACTAGAGATTTTTTAACTAAGGAGGGGAGATGAAACTCTTAGCTTTAATACTTTTAAGCTTCTCATTTGCACTAGCCGCCCTTGAAGACTACAACATCGCTTCATGGAATATGCAAGGAAGCTCAGCAGCAACTGAAAGCAAGTGGAATGTAAATGTAAGACAACTTATAACTGGAAATGCCGGAGCTGATATCTTACTTATCCAAGAAGCTGGAAGCTTACCACTAAGTGCTAGACAGACTGAAAGAGTAGTACAACATGGCGGTATACCCATACATGAATACACCTGGAATCTAGGCACAGCCTCTCGTCCAGATACAGTTTATATCTACTACTCGCGCGTTGATGTTGGGGCTAATAGAGTAAATCTAGCAGTAGTTACTAGAACTCAAGCAGATGATGTCTATGTGCTAGCTCCTCCTACTGTTGCTTCTCGCCCAATCATAGGCATAAGGATAGGAAATGATGCCTTTTTCTCAGCCCACGCCCTAGCAAGTGGCGGAAGGGATGCGCCAGCTATCATACAAGAAGTACATAGAAACTTTCAAAGCCAGCCTAATATCAACTGGCTAGTTGGAGGGGACTTTAATAGAGAGCCAGATTCTTTATATAACGCCTTAGAGCCAAGTATAAGAAGTAGAGTAAGTGTTATATCAACTACTGCTCCTACTCAAAATAGCGGGCGCACACTAGATTACGCCATAGCTGGTAACTCAGGTACTGGCACTTTTAGTGCCCCAGCCCTAGCAGCTATACTCATGCTTGCTAATATGCGAAGTCAGATAACCTCAGATCACATACCAGTTAACTTTAGAAAGTTTTAAGGAGAGGCTATGCAAGAAGTAATAAAAAGTGGATTTAAAACCCTATCTCTAAGTGTGCTTTTAACTATGGTAGGAATTTTTAGCATGGGTGCTTTAAATGCACAAAGTAAAGATTCTAAAGAAAGTAAAAGTATGGAATCTAAAAGTATAGAGGCTTACTTTGGAGCCTCTAGAGGAGTTAAAAGCACTACTCCTACTAGCAGTAAAGATAACATAAGACTACCTCAAACTGATATAGCCGAAAATGTAGACCCACTAGTTAGTATAAGAAGCCTTTATACTGGAGGTTTGCTTAGCTATGATGAAGACCCTAATAATCTTTTAGAGCAAAACTGGATAGTGCGTGAAGTAAACCTCCCTAAAGATATGGCTAGAAAATACCCTTTTGGAGTAGCACAGTTTGCAAACCCTGCACAGCCTGATATCTGCCTTATAGTTAGAAAAGATGGCAAGCTTGATACTAGCTCGTGCAAGCTTATACGTGCAGGTAACTATGAGAGTGCTTTTTCCATACTTCCAACAGCTAGCTCTGCAGTGCAAATAGAATCTCTTAGTAATAATGATAATGAGTGCTTAAGTGCGGGGAATATAAACGCTCCTACATCTTTTGAACGCTTTGGAGTTAGGGACTGTGAGAAGGATGAAAACAGCCAGATAAGACTAGAAAATCTTTTTAATATAGGTGTGCCTTATGTCGCATCTAAAGTTATAAAATAATATGGAATCTAGATTCTATAAGTAAGAGATTTATAAAATAGTAAGTATTTATATGGTTTTTAACGGGCAGCTATCTATGCACAATGAAGTTGCTAATAATTATAATTTTTTAAGGCCTATGGCATTATCGCTTTGTTTCGTGCTGACAAAAAAATAAAAACAAGTAAGCGTAGTGCTTACGCCATTTTTTTTACTAGAAACAGATATGAGCCAAGGCCCTCCCCTTGGCTCACGCTAAAAAAAGACTTTCTTGAAAGAAAGCCCTAGTTGCTTACGCAACTAGTACTAGTTTCAAAGAAGCTTACGCTTTCGCAGGCTTTGTGGGGAGTTAAAAAGGGGTTAAACCCCTTTTTTTTTATTAAAAAAAATACACAAATAATCAATAATGTGAAAAGAAAGTATTGGAATAAAGAGCTAGTAAACTTTATAAAAAACTAGTTAAGCACTTAAGCCTTTTAATTCCAGAATCTACTTTTAAAGAATCTTTGTCTTTTGGCAAGGGGGACAGGGGACTTATATTAGCGAAGCAGTCCCCTTTATCCCCCTTAGTTTTTATTTTATAAAATATTGCCCCCTAATCCCCCGCACGCTTGTTTTTACTAAAGTAAAAACGAAAGACAAAAAGACTTAAATGCTTCACACTTTTTTAAGTTGTGTATTGTTTGGCGAAGCACTACTCGAGCCTGTTTCGTGGTGTAAAAAAATGGAAATAAGTAAGCAGAAGCGCGAACGCCATTTTTTTGCTAGAAACGGATCAAGCGAGGCCCTCCCCTTGATTGCCGAAAAAGTACCTTTTTCGCAGGCTTTGCGGGAGCGGGGAGGGGTTAAACCCCTTTTTGGTTAAAAAAACAAACAAACAAACAATAAAAAATATAAAAAAGAAAGTGTTGGAATAAAAATTTAGTTAATAGTGTAAAGAAATTGGAGTTGCTTATATAAAGTGATGATTTAAACTATGTAAACACTAGCTTGTCATGACT
The DNA here is from genome assembly GCF_002272925.1 of Helicobacter sp. 13S00401-1. Taxonomy (GTDB): domain Bacteria; phylum Campylobacterota; class Campylobacteria; order Campylobacterales; family Helicobacteraceae; genus Helicobacter_I. The sequence goes on from NZ_MLAR01000002.1 coordinate 104,096, forward strand.
TTTAATAAAAACATGACAAGCTAACTCTGATTTAGCACAAGCCTTTAAAGCTTGTACTAAAAAATATTTTAAGGTTGTTTTTTAACCCATAACTAAAACTCTAAAGTATAAAGCACATCTTTAGAATCTTCATAACTAGAAACTAAAAGCTTATCACCTATAAAGGTCATAGCACTTATGTTTGCTACTTCTTTAGGGATACCATAGGTTTTAACTATCTCTCCACTTTTAGGATCTAAGAGTATTAAAGTATTATAAGCCTTGCTTGCTGCATAAAGCTTGCCATCTTTATAAGCCATAGCAGTTATATAAAGCTCACCTAAACTTCTTTTAGCCTTTAAGCTAACACCCTCTCCTAAAGTTGGAGTGTACTCAGCAGCTAAGCCCTTATCGCTATCTAATGTAGAGATGACTATAAGTTTTTTGTATAGATTATTAGGCACTGTCATCATGTAAGTGTGAGTTCCATCACTCCTTGCACTTAAGACGTAGTAGCTACTAGCGCGGCTAGTTTTGAGATTATACTTACCTAGCTCATCAAATTTATCTGCTCCTTTTATGAAGTAACGAAAATTTGCAACTTTGTTAGCATGTGGATTTTCTTTAACATCGACATTAGCCTTATTCATACCAGTTACACGTATATGACCATCTATAAAGTTAGCACCTACAAATTTTTCTATAGTAGAAGAAAAGTAGTTATCAAGCACAAAATATGAAGAGATAGAATCTAGATTCTTATCTGTTATATAAAGACCATAATTTTGAGTAGAAACTAACATCTTGCCATTTTGATAGTTTAAATCACTTATCGGCGAGTTAAGTTTTAAAGTGCTTTTACGCTTAGAATCTACTTTTAAAACTTCATTTACAACCAAAGGAGAATCTGCATAGTTAGCATCAAACTTAGCATCCTTGCTATCTGCAAGCACGGGCAAGTTAACGCCTCTTTTGCCAAGGAAGTGAACCGGCCATCTCATATCACTCCAAGATTCCATAGACCAAATGGTATATTTTGGATTCCAACTATAACGCACTGGGTCACCTTGTCCTACAAAAGGAGGAGGACCAGAAGAAACAAAGGCTTGGATGATATTAGAGATGATGACTATAAAGAAAACCCAAAAAGCTATGATATTCATAACAGTTAGCTTTCTAAACTTAGCCTCTCCCATCTCATTTACAAAAGTTTTTAAACTAGGTGCAAAGAAAAAGATTATCCCAAGGAGTAACACAACTGCCCAAAAGACCACTTCAGCCCAAAACTGAGTATGAAGACTAAAGATAGCTAGGCCAAAGCCCTGCCCTATATCTTGCGTAGCGTGGCTTCCAAGATGATAAAAACTCTCCCATAAAGCAAAGGCTGTGATAACTAAAAGCATGGCTAGATACTTTGGTTTAAACCCATACCTAAGTATAAAAAGCACAGCTATGCTTATATAAATCATGCTTTGACGCTGACCCCAACAAAGTATGCAAGGAGAGTCTCCAAAAACATATCCAAAGATAAAGTTAGCTATGCCTACAGGAAGGGCTAAGATGCCAATTACTGCTAGTGAAAGGAGTACGTAAAATGTAGTAGTTTTTTGCATTTTCTCCTCCTTATAAGTTCATATTTGGCAAGATGCTAGAAACATGTATCAAGTAAATGATAATTGCTATAAGCCATGCGATGATAAAAAGCCCAAAAGCGACTTTTTCTAATTTTGGTTTAGCACATATCAATATAACTGAGATAAGTGCGATAACCATTCCTAAAAACTCCATGTGTCCTCGCTTAATATAAAATTTGCTTTTAGCAAGTAATTCTACATCAAGCCTCATATTAAACTACTATTTTTTATATAAATTTAACTTATATTTTACTTTATATTAACCTCTTATAAGAGTTATGCTTTTAGATTCTATCTCTAGCAAGGCTAGATAAGCAAGCATGGAAGGCATTTAAGCACACATCTACTAAAAAGATAATGTTTTTCTAATAAAGGTAGCATTTTTACTCATATTTATATAATTATGATTAAAAACTACTCATTTTAATTTTTATAATAAAAAAAGTAAAGTTTTAATTTATTTATTTAAAAAATATAGAATCTAAAAAATTTTTATAAGCATTATTCCTCCTTGATAAATTTATCTTATCTCTTAATTTAAGGTTATAATAGCACTGCTTTTTTTATTTTTATATAAAGGTTAATATATGGCAAACCAAAGTATTAAATCTAAGGCTATAAAGATAATCATACCCATAGTAGTAGGTATCATCATAGCCTTTCTACCAACGCCCCATGGCCTAAGCGATCATGCATGGGTATATTTAGCGATCTTTATAGGTCTAGTTATAGGCCTTATCTTAGAGCCTATACCTTCAGCTTTTATAGGACTTATAGCAGTTACTGTAGCTGTACTTTTTAGAGTAGGACCAGTTGGGTCAGGAGAGCATCTTGCCAAGGCAGGTCCAGCACTTCACTGGGGACTTAGTGGCTTTTCTAACGCTGTAGTTTGGCTTATCTTTGCAGCCTTTATGATAGGTATAGGCTTTTCTAAAAGTGGTTTAGGAAGACGTATAGCCCTAGCTTTAGTTAGTAAACTTGGAAAAAGAACTTTAGGACTAGGTTATGCCGTAGCTATAGCTGATGGAATCTTAGCTCCCTTTATCCCTAGTAATGCTGCTAGAAGTGGAGGCACATCTTACCCTATAGTTACAAGTATCGCGCAGATGTATGAAAGCACTCCAGATCATAATCCTAGAAAGATAGGATCTTATCTTTCTTATACTGCACTAGCTGTAACTTGTGTTAGCAGCTCTATTTTTTTAACTGGTCAAGCACCTAACCCTTTAGCCTTAGAGCTTGCTGCTAAGGCAGGAGTTAGTGTGCCTGACTGGTTAGGCTGGTTTTTAGCTATGTTGCCAGTTAGTATCATCCTTTTTTTAATCACTCCTTTACTAGTCTACTGGTTTTATCCCCCTACTTTAAAAGGCTCTCCTGAGATAACTAAGTGGGCAAAAGATGAGCTAGAAAAGTCAGGCAAGATGCATAAAGAAGAATGGTTTATGATAATCATCTCCATAGTAGCCCTTGTGCTTTGGATAGGTGGAGGCTTTTTTGGAGTTAACTCAACTACAACAGCCTTAATAGTAATAATTGCCATGGTGTCTTTAAAAGTCATAAGCTGGCAAGACTTCCTTGGTAATAAACCTGCATGGAATGTCTTAACTTGGTTTGCTACCTTAGTAACTATGGCAGGAGGCCTTAAAAATGTAGGTTTTATAGAGTGGCTTGCTACTAAGTTTGAACTCTTGCTTCATGGTTTTCCACCACTTATGGCAGTCATAGGATTAATCTTACTTTTTAGCTTCCTTCGCTACTTCTTTGCTTCAGGAACCGCTTTTGCAACAGCAGCAGTGGCTATCTTTGTAGTACTAGCCCAAAGTATACCTGGTACTAATCCTTCAGAAACTATGTTACTTATGATTTTGCCTATGGGTTTTGTTGGAATCTTAACTCCTTATGGAACAGGTCACAGTCCTATATGGTTTGCTAGTGGATATATAAAAACGGGTGCTTTTTGGGGACTAGGGCTTTTGTTCACAGTTATCTATCTAATCATTTATCTAGTAGTTGGTATGCCTTGGATAAGTTTTATCTTCCCTCATCTTGGGATGAAGTAAGCTTGCTTAGAGTTAATGTAATTAAGTCTTGTTGAAAAACAAGGCTTAAATATAAATCCTCTTGTAATAAAAAAGTGAGAAGTTTTTATACATGGGGATTTTTCTTAGTCTTAAATCATGTTTCTAAAAGCTTCAAAGGTATAGAATCTCCCATCAGTTTTTTTACATGACGCAAGAAACTACAAATATAAACTAACAAAATATTCTTGTAAGTACTTTTATACCCGCTTCCCTAACTAGTAAAAAAGGAATCTAATATCATGAAACAAGCCTCTACTAAATCAAAAATAATAAAGATGATAGTAACCATCCTAGTTGGTGTAATAATCTTTCTTATCCCAACTCCTCATGGCCTAAGTGTGCATGCTTGGGGATATCTAGCCTTATTTATAGCTTTAATCGTTGGACTTATCTTAGAGCCTATAGCACCAGCCTTGCTTAGTCTTATAGCTGTAGGCCTAGCCATACTTTTAAAGATAGGTCCAGTTGGCACAGAACATGGAAGTGTGGGTTCTCATGCCGCTATAGAATGGGGGTTAAGTGGCTTTTCTAACACGGTAGTTTGGCTTATCTTTTCAGCCTTTATGATAGGTATAGGCTTTTCTAAAAGTGGTCTAGGACGTCGCATGTCTTTATATCTAGTTAGCAAACTTGGTAAAAGAACACTAGGGCTAGGCTACGCCATAGCCATCATAGATGGAATCTTAGCGCCCTTTATCCCTAGTAATGCCGCTAGAAGTGGAAGCACTTATCCTATCATCTCAAGCATACCGCCTATGTTTGATAGCACGCCTGAAAACAACCCTAGAAAGATAGGCTCCTACCTTGCCTACACAGCTTGTGCTACATGCTGCGTTAGTAGCTCTATCTTTTTAACAGCCTCTTCATCTAACTCACTAGCCCTAGCCTTTATCACAAAAGCTGGTATGGCAGTGCCTAACTGGCTAAGCTGGTTTGTAGCTATGCTGCCAGTTAGTATCATACTTTTTTTATTAACGCCTTTATTAGTTTACTGGTTTTATCCACCCACTTTAAAGGGCTCTCCTGAGATAGTCACTTGGGCTAAGGATGAGTTAAAAAGTATAGGTAAAGTAACACTTAGTGAGTACTTAATGCTTTTAATTTCCATAGTAGCCCTTGTGCTTTGGATAGGTGGAAGCTACTTTGGTATAAACGCAACTACAACTGCACTAGTAGTCGCCATAGCCATGGTAGTTTTAAAAGTTATCTCTTGGAATGACTTCTTATCTAACAAACCTGCATGGAATGTCATGGTCTGGCTTGCTACTTTAGTAACTATGGCAGGGGGACTTAAAAATGTAGGTTTTATAGAGTGGATATCTACTAAGTTTGAACATCTTTTTATTGGATTCCCACCGCTTGTAGCTATCATTGGCCTAGTTTTGCTTTTTAGCTTTTTGCGTTACTTCTTTGCTAGTAATACTGCCTTTGCCACTGCTTTTATGACTATCTTTGTTATCTTAGCTCAAAGTATCCCAGGAACTGATCCGATAAAAACTGTGCTTTATTTAGTACTGCCTATGGGCTTTGTTGGAATCTTAGCACCTTATACTACAGGACCTACTACTGTTTGGTATGCTAGTGGTTATATCAAATCAAGCAGCTTTTGGCGTCTAGGTATAACTTTTGGCGTGATATATCTTGCTATCTTTATAATAGTTGGCATGCCTTGGGTTAGCTTTATCTACCCTTATCTTAGCTTTTCAAAATAAAGTGAAGCTTTCTAAAATATCTATATTTAAGAAAGCTCCTTTAGTTATAGAATCTATCACATTAAACTTATAGTACGTATATACAAACCTAGTTCATATATACGTTACACTTTTTCCAAAAAATACTAATTGCCTCTAGTAGTTTATAGCTTTTACTTTTGCATTTTCTAAAGCTACTATAGAATGAAAATACAAATTCGTAATTAAGGAAAAAGCATGCGTACTTATCAGATGTATATAGATGGCGCCTTTGTTTCAAGTAAAAATGATAAAACTATAGAAGTTATAAATCCAGCCACAAAACAAGTCATATCTCACATACCAGCAGCAAGTGAACACGAGGTAGAAGAAGCCATAGCCTCTAGTAAAAAAGCTCAAAAAGCTTGGGAAGCCTTGCCAGCAATTGAACGTGCGAGTTACCTTAAAAAGATAGCTAATGAGATAAGGGAAAATGCAGAGATGCTAGCTCAAGTTATCACAGAAGAACAAGGTAAAATCATCTCTCTAGCGCGTGTTGAAGTAAACTTCACAGCTGACTATTTAGACTATATGGCAGGCTGGGCTAGACGTTATGAAGGAGAGATACTTCAAAGTGATAGACCTAATGAAAACATATTTATATTTAGACAAGCCATTGGAGTTACAAGTGGAATCTTACCTTGGAACTTTCCTTTCTTTCTTATAGTTAGAAAGCTAGCCCCAGCTCTTGTAACTGGTAATACCATAGTTATAAAAGCAAGTAGTGAAACCCCAAATAACGCCTTTGAGTTTGCAAAACTAGCTCATAAAGTTGGCCTTCCTAAGGGTGTGTTTAACCTAGTAAGTGGAAGTGGAAGCACAGTTGGTAACATACTAGCAGGTCATAAAGACATAGGCATGGTTAGCTTTACAGGTAGTGTAGAAACAGGCGTGAAAATCATGGAAGCTGCTAGTAAAAACATAGTGAAAGTTAACTTAGAACTTGGCGGTAAGGCTCCAGCTATAGTTTGCAAAGATGCAAATCTTGATGCAACTGTAGAGTACATAAAAAACTCTAGGGTTATAAATACAGGTCAGGTTTGTAACTGTGCTGAGAGGGTTTATGTACAAAAAGATGTAGTAGATGCTTTTACCAAAAAAATGGTAGAGGCTATGAAGCATGTTAAGTATGGGAATCCAACTGATGAAAAAGTAGATATGGGGCCATTAATTGATGAAAAGGCTGTAAAAAACATAGATGGTATGGTTGAGAGGGCTAAAAAAAGTGGTGCTAAAGTCCTAACTGGTGGTCACGTAGGGAGTAATAAGGATGGTTTTTACTACGAGCCAACAGTAGTAACTGACTTAAATCAAAAAAGTGAGCTTATACAAGAAGAGATCTTTGGCCCAGTCTTGCCTATAGTTACTTTTGATACCTTAGATGAGGCTATAGAGATGGCAAATGATAGTGAGTATGGTCTAACTTCAAGTATCTATACTCAAAATCTTGATATCGCTATGAGGGCATGTCGTGAGATAAAGTTTGGTGAAACTTATATCAATCGTGAAAATTTTGAAGCCATGCAAGGATTCCACGCTGGATTTAGAAAAAGTGGTATAGGTGGGGCTGATGGAAAACACGGCCTTGAAGAGTACTTAGCCACTCACGTAGTCTATCTTCAATATGACCTAAAGAAAAACTTTTAGTTTTTATAAAAAATAGCTAGCTTTTAGTTTTAAAATGCTAGCTAGTAGTAAAGTTAGAATCTAACTTTACTACTTTGAAAACTTAGCCATCAACTAGGCTATGCCTAAACAAACTCATTTAAAACTTCTAGTACTAACTCTTTTGGCACGTTATCATGCACCTTAAGCCCTTCATCATCAAGCAATACAAAGTGCAGTGTAGAATCTACGCTTTTTTTATCTAGGAAAAAGCTTTCATAAAAAGAGCTCACATCTTTTATCTTATAAGTTGTAGGAAGTGAAAATATATTAATCATAGATTCTATAAAGTCAACCTTTCTAGATTCTAAGATACCCATCTTATAAGAAAGCCTATTTGCCATTATCATCCCAACAGCTACAGCTTCTCCATGAAGCAAGGTTTTATAGTTAGTTTCTAACTCTATGGCGTGGGCAAAAGTGTGGCCGTAGTTTAAAAGTGCACGCTTATTAAGACGCTCTGTCTCATCTTCTAGCACTACTTTAGCTTTTAGTTCTATAGCATAGGCTATAAAGCTTTCTAAGTCATTAACACTAAAGTTTTCTAAAGCACTAAAATCAAAACCTGCAAACATCTTTATCATCTCAGCTACGCCTGCATTAAACTCTCTTTTAGGCAAGGTTTGTAAAAAAGTTAGATCAACATAGACTGCACGCGGCTGATGAAAAAGGCCCACTAGATTCTTACCATAGGCGTTATTAATGCCGCATTTCCCACCTACACTTGCATCACACATACCTAAAAGTGTAGTTGGTATGCTTATAAAGTCTATACCTCTTTGATAGATTCCACTAGCAAAGCCCACCATATCAGTTATAACCCCTCCTCCTAGGGCTATCATGAGAGAGTTTCTATGAAGCTTGGCTTTAAAAGCAGTATCAAGTATAGTTTCTATACTTTGCATATTTTTAGTTTCTTCCCCATCTTCAAGCACACAAGTTGCTATCTCAAAACTTTTTTCTCTAAAAGAATCTTTTAGCAAACTAACAAGGCTATCAAGATAGTACTTAGCTATAACTTTTGAAGTAACTATCAAAACGCTAGAGTTAACTTCAAGCTCATTTAGTGGCCCTACAAAAACGCTGTAGGGGTTGTTTTTTAGATCTAGTTTAATCTCTATCATAAAATCTTCCTTTAGTGATATTAGGATACTTACTTTAAAGTATAACTTACTCTAGCTTACAAGTCTTCTACTATAGGAACGAAAATCTGCGGGTTATTATCAAGTAAAAAAGATAGGGCTTCTATGTTGGTTTTTAAAAAAGCAAAGGCTTTAGTCTTAGTTATATTTTTAGTAAAAGGCATAAACTGAAATACTGGGACTTTTAAAGTTTTAAGATGAAAGAGTGGATTTTTAGAAGTGACTTTTAGATAGCGTATATTTTTATTATAGATTCTAGCGACGTTTTGATAGCCCTCTTCCACACTAGGATCAAAGTGTCCATCTGGCTCATAGTCATAAACTTTTATCTTTAAGTCTAACTGCTTACTTATATCAAATATAACTGAGGTTAGATTATTACCCTCTTTTATAGTGCCATTTATAATAACTAAGCTTTCTTTTACTTCTTTTAAAGAGTGACTTCCTAGCTTTAAAACAGGTCTTAAACAAGAGTGAAGCACTTTTCTGTTACTTTTTTTAGTAAAGATCTCCTTACTAACTATGATAAGCCCTATCTTTTTAACCTTATGAGATTCTATAAGTTTTTTAAAACTCCTACCGCCATGTTCTATATTAACTACTACATCTTCACTATCAAAGTCTTTTATCTCTTTTAAAAACTTAAAATCACAAGTATTAAAAACATTGATATAAAGCCTAAAAGACTTTAACTTACTATGGATAAAAAGGGCTTCTTGTATAGCATAAAGTATGCTTTCTTTACTTTGTACTAGCATATCTATATAGAGATGGATATCATGTCCAAAAGGTAAGGGAAACTGACCTATATCTGATTTGATGTGATTAAAGATGCTAGTTAAAACCTTAGGCTCACCAGCTGTTAGTAAAACATCACCTGCTTTTATCATAAGGGAGTTTTTAGCTAGCAAGAACTTCCTTGCCCTATAGATTCCAACTATCTTCCAGTCTTTTTGTTCTATCGAGCCTATTTGTCTATAAGCATAGATGCTGCCAGTTGGCACACCTATCTCCATTAGCTCGCCTTGTTCTAGTCCAAAGCCTCTAGGTACTGTTGGAGTGTTAGGAAGTCTAGCTAAAAGCTTAGAAGCAAGACTGCTAGTTTCTTCGATGATAACAAGGTTAGAATCCTTACTATAATCACAAAAACTTGCATACTTAAAGTTAGATACTATCCTTGCATTTTTATAACGCTCATGTAAGTACTCATAAACTATCTTTTTTTCTTCTAAGTCATCTACTATCAAAAAGATATCACTTATATATGGACCTAAAATCTGATCTAATCTAAAAGTACTAGTGTAATCGCACTCATAAAAACTAAAGGTACTAGGAAGGCTTACATCATCTTGAAGTTTAGTTTTTGAAAGCACCACATAGTTGTTACTACTATAATATTTATTGACTACCTGAGAGAGAAACTCTCTCCCTATATCCCCATCTATTACTAATAGTACCGTCTTCAATCATACCTCTTTCCATAACTTATAAGTTAAAAAAAGATTTTAAGGCAACTTAGCTTAAAATTAAAAACTTTTTTACTATAAAGGCGCTTAAAACATGAAATGCGACCACTGCAAACTAGACTTTCCAGAAAACTCACTTCACAAGGTGGTAATAAACGGAAAAGAATGCCATTTTTGTTGTAATGGCTGTGAGTTTGTCTACAACCTTCTTCAAGATAACAACTTAGAATCTTTTTATGACAAACTTGGCTCAAAGACCTTAAAGCCAGTAAATAGAGAGGATGCTAAAGATAGTGTTTATGATTCTCCTAGCTTTTTAAAACGTTATGTAAAAACGCTTAGTCCGGATTTATATGAAGTAAGTTTTATCTTAGAAGATATTATGTGTGCTGCTTGTGTGTGGTTAAATGAGCAGTATCTTAGTGGGTTAGAAGGCATAAAGTCAGTTAATATAAACTATACAAACCATAAAGCAAAACTTACCTATGACCCAAATGTCATCACACTAAAACAGATAGTAAGAAGTATAAGAAACATAGGCTATAAGCCTATCTTTTTTGATAGCACTAATACTCCAAAACTAAGAAATGACTACGTAAGATTAGTAGTTGCAGTCTTTTGTGCTATGAATGTTATGTGGATAAATGTAGGACAATACATTGGCTTTTTTACTGGCATAGAACAAAATAGTCGTGATATCTTAAACTTTGCTAGCTTTATCCTGGGTAGCTTTTGCCTCTTTTTTAGTGGATCAAAGTTTTATAAAAATGCCTATTATGGGCTAAAAAGAAATATGATAGGTATGGACTTACTAGTTATAACTGGTACTACTATAGTCTATCTTTACTCCATTTATGCGTGGCTGTTTAGGCAGGGAGAGACCTACTTTGATAGCGTAAGTATGATAATCCTTTTTGTGCTTGGCTCAAAGTTTTTAGAAAGCCTAGCTAGTAAGTCTATGGGGGATTCTTTAGATAAGCTAACTTCGATACTTCCTAGCATTGCAAGAAAGGCTAATGGAGAAGAGATATCACCAGATCTAATACAAAAAGGTGATATGTTGATGCTTTTACCAGGAGACATCCTCCCAGTAGATGCCCTCTTAAGATCTCCTAGTGCAAGCTTTGATACCTCACTAGTCACTGGTGAAAGTTTGCCAGTTTCTTTAAAAGAAGGAGATGCCTTGCTTTCAGGCTATAACGCCCTAGATACTAATATATTCTATGAAGCAACCACTACTTTTCAAAACAGCAGTGCTTCAACCTTAGCTAAGATGCTAGAAAGCTCTCAGTTTAAAAGACCGCGCATTGCTAACTTTGCTTTGCGATTTAGCGGTATGTTTTCTAAGATCGTTTTAACTTTGGCTGCGATTTCTTTTTGTATCTACTTTTTCTTGATGAAAGATGGTTTTAATCATAGCCTGCTAATAGCAGTAAGTGTTATCATCATAGCCTGTCCTTGTGCCCTAGCTCTTGCTACGCCAATTGCTGCAGTAGTGGGGTTAAATCTAGGCTTTAAACATAAGATTTTATTTACTGAAGCAAGTTTCTTAGAGACCTTAGCAAAAGTCACTCACGTAGTTTTTGATAAAACAGGTACCTTAACTAATGGCAAGCCAAAAGTTATAGAATCTATCTTTAATGAAGACTTAAAAGATAAGGTAGATAAGAGTATTTTAAAAAATATTTTACATCACAACACACATCTAGTTTCTCAAACTGTTTATGATTTTTTAAGTGATGATAGCGAAGTTTTAAACGCTAAAGATACTAAAGCAGTAGATGAGTTTGATATAAAGTATGTTGCAGGCAAGGGCTTTTATGCGAGCAATGATAGGTTTAATTTTGCTTGTGGAAGCGATATTTTTATGAACGATCTTGGTTTAGAGCTAGAAAATAAAACTTCATCTATCACTTTTAATATGGCATTAAAAGAAGGTGATAGATACGTGCTATGTGCTAGATTTTTCTTACTTGATACTTTAAAGGGCAATGCAAAAGAGCTTATAGACTATCTTAAAGCAAACCATAAAACCTGCATACTTTTAAGTGGAGATAGACTAGAGGTTGCAAAAGATATAGCTAGCAAAGTTGGCATAGATGAAGTTTTTAGCAACCAAACACCTATTAGCAAAGCTAGCTTTGTAAAAAAACTAGTAGATGAGGGCAACATAGTATCCATGATAGGTGATGGACTAAATGACGCCCTTGCTTTAAGTTATGCCCACGTTGGAATCTCCATGGGCAGTGGGGCACAAACTTCCATTAAAGAATCTAAAGTCATAATCCTTGATGATAGTTTAAAAACTTTACGCAAGGCTTTTATGATAGCTAAAGCCAGTATAGGAAAGATTAAAGAAAACCTCATCATGTCTTTAGTTTATAACGTTATAGCCTTACCAGTAGCAGTCTTAGGCTTTGTTATACCACTTTTTGCAGCTCTTTTTATGAGTATAAGTTCTATGAGTGTAGTTTTAAACTCTTTAAGGCTTAATAATATTTTTAAAAAAGAAGAAAGATTAGAGGCTAAGCAAAAAGCTAAAAGCGAGAGTTAAGTCTTTTAAGACTATGCTAGTTTTGTAAAAAAAGTTAGATTCCATCGTTTTATATAGGTAGTATTATTTTTTCTTGTAATCTTTGCAATCTATCATTGCAAAGAGCATATAAAACGCCCTGTGATAAGTCTAGTGTGTTAGAAGTACTTAAGTTTTTTTATTGTCAACATCTACTTTTTAAAAATCTTTGTCTTTTGGCAAGGGGGATAAGGGGACCTATCTTAAACTAGGCAGTCTACTTATCCCCTTAGTTTTTATTTTATAAAATATTGCTTAGTAGTCCTTTTCCGCACGCTTGTTTTTACTACGTAAAAACAAAAGGCTATATATGAAAATTGCTATGTCGCAATCACAATATAAAAATTATAAACTTAATAGGGATACAAACTATTTTTATAAAATGTGCCCGTTAGCTTGCTTTGTTTCGTGCTGACAAAAATCACAAGAAAAGCAAGCAGTAGTGTTGAATGCATGATTTTTACTAAAAACAAATATGTGCCAAAGCCCTCCCCCTTAGCTCACGCTAAAAAACACTTTTTTTAAAGGCTTGTGGAGAGTTAGGTGGGGTAAACCCCTTTTTCGAGAAAACTTCATTTTCCAGGAAGCTTACGCTTTGGTTAAAAAAATATATAAATAATAAGCAATATGAAAAAGAAAGTGTTGGAATTATAAGATTAGCTCCCTTTTACTTCTTTTGTAGATAATTGCTAAATCGCCATACACGTGACAATCTCGAAAGCCTTTTAACTCTCCAGTTAATGGATGGTCTTTTAATCTTTTATTTAAAACTTCATCACACAAAAGTGAATGCACTACTTGTTCAGTAGATTCTATATCCCAGTTTTGTTTGATAACTAGTTTTAAATCTTTTACATATGTGTTTTGGATGATTAGCTCTCGCATTAATTAATTTTCTTTATGTAGTTCTAAATGCAAATTTTCTACTAGCTCACTATGATTTTTATACTGTGTTGGTTTTGAATTTAGAATGGAATTTATAGTGTCATCTGTTGGAGTATTAAGCTTAAAAATTAAAGCGTCTCTTATGGCTTTTTCTTTTTCTAAGTAGTTTTGAATTTTTTTCTCTGCCATAGCTTTTTTGCTCTCTAGCTTCTTGATTGTTTTTCTTACTTGCATTAAGTCATTGTGAAGTTTTCTATAGCTGTACTTTTCTAGTTGCATGGTCTTTTCTCCCCTTTCTTTTTATAAGCTATAAAGAGCTAGCCAACATTGTAAAAAGAGCAATATTGCCTATAATATAATCCTTTTTAACACTAAATCGATATGCCTATAACACAAGACTAGAAGAAAAAAAAGATAATAAGATAGCCTCTAGCTTGAGTGCATAAACTACTTAGTAGAGTTGCTAATCTTCCCCCACATAAGTTTATACTTACGCTTCATAAACTCTACTTCTTCATTTGCCTTTTTAAGCTCCTCCCTTAAAAGCTCTAAGGTCTTTTTATCATCATCATAGATATCTTGCATAGAGATTAAGCCTTCTTTTAAAAACTCATTCTCAGACTTGACTGCAGCTATAGTTTCATCTTTAGCGCTTATGACTTTTTCATGCAAACTTAAGATAGTTGAGATAGTTTTTTCAACAAAGATAGGATCAAGAGAGGTTCCACTTACATCAAGATTAACCAAAGTGCTTTCAACACCCTTTATTAAAGCGCTAGTTCCACTACTAACATCTATATAAACTAGACCATCTTCTTCCTTGCTATTAAGGTCACCTTGTTTTATAAGGGTGCTAATTTGTTCTACACTAAAGCCAGAAAGTTTTATAAACTCATCTACTATCATCCATGTTTTAATACTTTCATCTTCAAGCAGTGCTTTTTTAGATTGGGTATTATTTAAGTCTACTTTATCCACGATCTTGTCTTAATTTTTTAAGTTCTAAGTCTAACTCTTTAGAATCTATCTCTAAAGCCTTAGCTTTTTCTTCCCTATCTTTTAAAAGTTTAGATTCTAAGTCTTTATCTTTTAAAGCTAGGATTTGCATAGCTAGGTAAGCGGCATTTATAGCCCCTGCTTTGCCTAGGCTTACAGTTGCTACTGGCATAGTTTTTGGCATCTGAACGCTACTTAAGAGAGCATCTAGGCCATCTAGTGCACCACCACCTAAGGGCACAGCTATAACTGGTTTGCAAGTATGTGCAGCTAAAAAACCTGCTAAGTGGGCTGCCATACCAGCTGCACCTATAAAAACTTCTACCCCTCTACTTAAGGCATCTTGAACATGATCATAAGTCCTTTTTGGAGTTCTATGCGCTGAAGAGATTAAGATCTCATTTCTAACACCAAAACTATCTAAAACTTTAATGCACTCTTGCATAACCTGCCAGTCTGTTTTACTGCCTATTATCACTGATACAAACGACATGCTCTTCCTTATTTGTTAATGCTTAATTTTACAACATTTTTAGATTCTAAGTCTTTAGAGCTTTAAAATCTTAAAAGATATTTTAACCCTAGATAGTTTGCCCTATAGTCTGACTTCACAGAAAAAATATACTCTAAAAATAAACTAGAGGTTTTAAGAAAGCTAAACTTGATATTAGCCCCTGTGTTAAAGCCAAAGCTTGGGCGCTCTAAAGTCTGAGATGTAAAAACAAGATTAGTATTTATAAATCTAGCAGAGTTACTAACCCTATCAGCTAAAGTGTCATAACCTATCTCACCTAAGAGGCCAAAGGTGAAGTGTTTGATTGAGTACTTATAAGTTGAGCCTAGATTTAAGCTTAGACTTTGAGTAAAGTTTGCATCAACACTTAAAGCTCCAAATCCTCCTTTTTCATTATAAGGACTTTCTATTAAAGCTAGGTAGTTTAAGCTTACATAGGGCATAAAGCCTAGTATGCTATAGCCTAGTTTTAAGGTCGCATCTAGTTGGTTTGCTAGTCTGTTTGAAGTTATGTACTGATTTAAAAAAGTGATATCCCTAGTAGTATATGCATCATGCAAGGAGTAGCCAAGTATGGCTTGAAAAAAGATTCTTTTAAACTCTCTTAAAGTATAAAGCTTTAAAGAGTAACTATCTAGCATAAGAGTATTATTAAGCCCATTAGTATTTGCTAGCTCAGTTCTAGTATAAGCTAGCAAACTACCAAAGATCATCCCGCTAGTAAAACGCTTATTAAACCCTAAAGTTATACCATAAGAGTTAGAACTAAAGCCACTTATACCTGCTTGTGTATCCTTAGTGGCATTTCTAAAGATAGGTTGAAGGTAAATGTTATAAGTTCTAGGGAAAGCTTGAAGCTCTTTATCTTTTAGGCTTCTATAAAAACTATACATATTAGAATCTATTATTTTATTTTCTATATTACTTATGCCTAAGACACTTGTTAAAAGCTCATTACTACCTCCACTTGGCAAGAGGGAAGAAAGAACTTGCTTTTGAGTAGAAGCATCTTTCATGCTTAGTGGACTTAATGCATTAATTAATGCATTAGGGGCTGTACTACTTAGTCTTGAAACTAGTCCTTCTAGTGCATAAACCTCATCACGACTAGAAAAAAGTGCCTTATTAAAACTAAGGCCAGAGCTAGTAGTAGAGCTCATATCACTACTTACACCAGCTGGGTTTATAGAATCATCTTGTGCTTGCAAGGCTTTACTTGCTAAGAGTAAAAAAAATAACGCAAAAGTTAAGATTCTAAGTGTTTGTTTCATTAAGTGCCTTATATTACTAGTCTTTACTCCCTAGTTTTAGGGAGTTTGGGAGAAAAAGGAAGCATTATATAAGAAATACTATGCTTTATAAGAAGTAGTAATACTAAGATACATTTTTATAACATAAAAAGCAAGACTAAGGCTTGCTTAAAGCCTAGTTATAAAAGCTTTGGTTGCTTATAACTTGACTATATTTTATAGCGAGCTTGCAAGTAGTAACTAATACCTGCTACTTGATAGTAGTCATAGTAGCGATTATTAGTTGCATTTAAGATACTTCCACTTATATCAATACCACTTTTAAACACGTAACCTAGCTTTAGATTTAACCTAAACTGAGGATCATACTGACCAAAAGTACCAAAATTTATAGGTGAGTTTATGGCATCTGCATAAGCAGCTGAAGCATAGCTTCCTTCTATGCTTCCATAAGCCCCTTTAGCCTTACCATAAGTTAGTCCAAAGTTTGCCATATGCTCAGGAGTGGAAGGTAGCTGCTTGCCTATAGTTTTTGGATTAGCTGGATTGCTTATGATTCTTGCTAGGGTTAAAGTATAGTTAGCATAAAAACTAAGGCTATCATAGATAGGCACAGTAGTAGCAAGCTCTACTCCATTTATACGGCCATAGCCTGCATTTTTTTGTTCATATGGCGTAGCTTCTTTACCATTACCCTGCCTATAGATCATATTAGTAAGCTCTGTTTGATAGTAGTAGGCTTTAAAGGCGATATATTGTGTATTAAGCTCAGCTCCTATCTCACCACTTACACCAACTTCTGGTTTTAAGTTTGGATTAACATTCCAAAACTGCCCAAAAGAGATTCTATATTTTTCCCTAATAGTAGGCATACGATAGCCTAAGCCTAAGGCTGCTTTAAAACTTAAAAAATCAAATGGTTTATAGTTTATACTTGCTTTTGGGCTAGGGATATTAGTAGCTTTTGGACTTAAATCAATGTTAGTCTTACCTGCTATTGGGCCTTTTAGGTAGTTAGCAAAATCTTGCCAGTAGTCATATCTAAAACCCAGCGTTGAGCTTAAAGTATCACTCCAAGAGGCATTCCAGTCTACATAGGCACTACCAACTAGTGCCATACCGCCATAAGCTTGAGGGTTGCCATTATACTTTCTAACCTTCCAGTTACTAGCTGTAAAATTTAGCTGATCGTAGTTTAGATAGCGTCCTTGAAGGGCAACTGTGATGGAGTGGGCATCATTAATCTTATAGTCATAAAGGATATCAAGATAATTACTTGAAGTATAGATATCTTGAGAGTAGCCAGGTCCTCCACCGAAGCTAACCTTAGTAGCATCTTGAGTTGCTGGATCAAGCCAGTAACTATCAAGATTAACACTACTTAAAGCTACTTTCAAACTAGCATTATCCCAAAAGTAGGTATAGCTTAGACTTGCTATATAATGAGTATAACGCCCATGACCTTCATAACCTGTGCCTATGAAAGGATTTATAGTAGTGCCACCATTAGTTTGGGGACCAAACTTACCAGTAAAAACTGGCAAGCCACTAGAATCTCTTAAAAAAGTAAGTGGATCTACAAAGGTGTAATCATGACTTGAAATACTAAACATGGACTTTATAGAGTAGTTATCGCTATCATAGTTTGCTTTAACTCTTACATCAAAAGTCCTATACTCCCTCCTTCCTGCATCTCCTGCTATAGTCTGTCCACTTTTATCTACAAAATAGCCATGTACCTCATTTGGAGTGCCTGTAGTAAAAGCTGGCACACTAGGATAACCTTCAGTAGTAGTTAGCCCACCACTAATCTTTACTTTTAGTCTTTTATCAAAAAATGCATTACCTAGTTCGAAGTAAGCACGCATCAAGTTTAAATCAGCACTCCTATCCTTAAACTCATTGCCATAACCTACTATTACTTGCGTAGTTAACTTATCAGGCATAGAAGTTATAAAGTTTATAACCCCACCTATGGCACTAGTTCCATAAAGACTAGAAAATGCCCCACGTGCTACTTCAACCCTTTCTACATCATAAAGAGAGATCTGATTTAAGATTCTATTCTCCCCTTCAAGATCACTTAAGATAACTCCATCAAGCATTATCAAAGTGCCATAGTTTATGCCTCTTATCCTTATACTTGGGCGTGGGTTAAAGCCAGCATCATTATTAACATGAACTCCTTCTAAGCGTCTTACATAATCTGCTACTTTTTGATTATCAGTTTTTTTCATCTCTTGAGCAGTGACTATGCTTACATTGCCTGGAACTTTAGATATAGGAGTAGCAAGCAGGCTTCCTGTGCTTACTATATCATCAAGTTTAACTGTCTTAGCCTCATTTGCATATGCACTTCCTACAAAACTAACCACCCCTGTTATTAACATACTTAAAGTAAAGCTGCCTTTAATGTGTTTTTTCATTTTATCCCTTAAAAAATATAAACTTAGATCTATCAAATCTAGCAATAAATGAAATTAGAACTACTCCTTGTAAGTCTTTCTAATCTACCCTCTTTTTAACTACCTTCTTTTTTTCTATCTAAAGCCATCTTATAACTTATAACGGGCTTGTAAGATCCTGTAGTTACTACGTATTTAAGTATGTGTATTTTCATCTTTAAATCTTATATTTTGTGGCTTAGTGATTGTTTGATGGCTTATTTGGTAACTTTAATCATAAAAGGAAGGCTAAAGTCATAAGTTAAAAGCTCTAAGTCATCATAGATCCTTCTAGCTATATCTTCATCTACCATAACCCTTAAGCCCTTATCTTGAAAAAACTGCTTATCCCACTGTGGTCTTTTGTAGTAACTAAAAAATAATCCCCTAGCTATATCTTCCATTATCCTAGTATCTACTCCATCTTTTGTCTTAGTCATGTGATTTTCCAAGCCAAGACTTTCAAGTTTTGCTTTAGTTGCTTCATACTTTTGTTTTTGTTCTTCATCACTTAAGTGAAGATACCAGTTTCCATCAAAGACTAAAAGCGTACCTCCTTTTTTAAGCACACGCAACCACTCTTCATAAGCCTTTGGAGGATTAGGTAGATTCCAAGTTAGATTACGACTTATAACTAGATCAAAACTTTCATCTTTAAAGTCTAGATTTTGAGCATCCATCTTAAAAAACTCTGGCTTATTATCACTTAGGTAATCCTCCGTATTAACCCTAGCTCTTTGCAACATATCATCGCTATAATCAACTGAAGTTACCTTACAACCAAGCTTGCATAAAAGTATGCTAAAAAATCCCGGCCCACACCCACAATCTAGTACTTTCATACCTTCTTTTATAGGAACATTAGCCTTTATAAGTTCTTCCCAAGCTTGAAACTTAAAGCCTTGAAGCTCTTTGTTGTTTAAATCAGAATAGCTTTGTGATCTAGCGTTCCAATAGTTTTTTATATCTTCTAAGGTCTTGTTTTGTGGTTTTTTAATATTAGCTGTGCTCAATATGTACCCTTTCTATTTATAAATTAAAAATAAGTATCATAATAGCATGCAAAATAATAAAATTTAATAAAATGTAAATACTTTTTTGATAAAAATTGACATTTCAAAGTATGCTAGAAGCATGACACATAACAAAGCGATTTGATATTTTAGTGCTTACTAGGAGTGCTTAATAAGCTTAAAGTAAAGTAAACTTAATACTAAAAAGCCTTTTATCTTCACCAAAGCCTACTTTGCTTGTGGCTTATAGAATCTACTTTTTAAAAACTTAGCTTATTTGTAGTTTTTTTAATAAAGAGATAAAACTATTATTTTTTAGTAAAGAAAAACATCCTAGCAGTATCGCGCACAAAGGATGAATATAATAAGTGACACAAAAAAATCTAAATTAAAGAAAGATAGAGCTTAGATTCTATAAATTAAGTTTAAGAGCTTATAAAGTAACGTAGCTAGATTTATTAGTAAGTTATTAGGTTTTAAAACATCAAGCTATTTTTTAGATAAGTCCTCTATCCTTGCTTATTTCGCCTTTTAATTATCTTTTGGGCTAGTCTATAGCGTGCTTCCCTACGCTTAGCTTTGTTTATAATAAAAAAAGTCCCATACTTTGCTAGTTTTGGTATACCTAGATAGTTACTATTAGCATCTCTTCCAAAGTGTTTATCTTTGTGATAGATCTCACCTTCTTCTATAAGATGCTTTAAAAAACTTGCAAGTTTTTCTATATCAAAGTCACCTTCAAACTTCCCATTATTCAAAGGACTAGAACGCAGCATTTTTAGATAAAGGCTATCATCACTATCAAGCTTTTTAATGTACTCAAGGGCAGATTCTAAGTTAGCAAAGTCATTTAGGTTAATAAAACTTTCTTGATTAAAATCTAATCTAGCATCACTTGCCCCCCAGTAAACTGGCACACTACCAGCCAAAAAAGCATCCATGATCTTTTCAGTAACATAGCCTTTATGTGAAGAGTTTTCTATAGCTAAAGAAAACTTATACTCACTTTGAAAAGCTATCTTATCTTTTACTGGTCCACCTATATTATTAGCAGCCCTTCCTCCACTATCTACTTGTTTATATTGACTAAAGCCTCTTAAAGTATCTAGGCGCATAGATTCCATATTAAAATCATTAGAAAAAACTATGTTGCAAAACTTGCGATTTAGCATAGTTTTATCATCACGCAAGCGTAAAGTTGAGTACTTATTACGACTTAGGTCTTCAAATCCCTGCCAGATATAATGAGGCATCCTTAAGTGCCTATCCATATAGCTTAAGTGTTCAAAGCTTAAAGCATAGTCATAGGCGTTAAAGTTTGGGCAGATATTCTCCCCTATATAAATGACACGTTTACACTTATACTCTAATGCCCTAGAGCCAAAGACTGAGCAAAAAACCACTTCTGGATTACTCTCGTCATAGACTAACTCATAGTTATATCTTAGGGCATGGGCTATTAGATTACGCTCTTTATCAAAAGTCTCCCAAAAGTCTACAAATGCAACCCTAAGTTCTCTTTTTAAAGCCTTACTTTGTGAAGGTATATCACCTTTTAGTCCTAGCTTAGATTCAAATACCTCATAAAAATTCATCATCTACCTTTTTAATTTACAAGCTAGCTTCTAATCTACCAAGCTACATCTTTAGAGCCTGTAACTTTTATGATATGACTATCATCATCCCACACTACAAGTCCAGTTTTTAGGTCTGTTAAAACTAGGATAAATGAATAATCTATCCTTTGTTTTCTACCAACTGCTGTGTTTTTTTGCACTATCTTGCCAGAGAGAGAAAGATCAGGTGCTATAAGGTTTCCTTCTTCTATGGTAGTTTTTTGATTAACCTCTTTATCATCTCTAAGCTTTCTAGCCCTACTTATCATATCATCAGTCATACCGCCACTTCCACTTATGGCTGAAGTTAGTTGAAACTTACCAGTATTTCTCATAGCGCGCGCTATCTTTAAGGTTAGGTCTTGAGTATTTACTCTTTGCATAGTGTCATTTATAACATCTGATATAGCCAAAATCTTTGGTTTGCCGCTTAGATTTTGTACATAGCTGCTATCAAGCAAATTTTGTACACTCTTTCTAGCTGTGCTTTCTATGTCATGAAAGTCTATACCTACACTTGTAAGCTCCTTAGAATCTGCGTTATTTAGATAGGTCACTTGGTTACTACAGCCTGCTATGAAGAGGGCAAAAAGTGCTATATAAAGTAGTTTTTTCATTTAATCTCCTTTGATGATAAAGTGGTTTGTGATGTGATTTTTAGCCCTTATATAGACTATATTGTCAGTTTTAGAACATAGATTTAAAGTATCGCTTTTTTTAGCTTTAAAGTTGTTTATAAGTATCTTATTTTTTTCTCCTTGCTTTAAGGACTTAAAGTTTTTAAAGTTTTTATCTAAAGATACATCACTAGGGCACTTACTAGCATCATCTATAAAGTGAAGTTTTAGTAATAAGATTCCATCTCCTGTGATATTTGCATCGCTACTTTTAAAGTTGCTATTTAAAATTCTTGCAACTAAAGTTCTATTAGGCAAGAAAGTACTAGATCTTGTATCAGCGCTTGCACTTGCTTGAAAGGCTATAGTAGCAAGGCTTCCAGCTATACTTAAAAGTGGTATATTTTGATTATTACCCACTATTTGCATGCTTTGAGTGATGGCAAGCTTTGATATAGTACTTATCATAGCCCTAGTTATGATTAAAGGAAGTTGCTTTTTAAACTCGCTTATAAAAAGTGAGCTAAGATTGGTTATAACTTCTATATTTCTATCTCCTATCTTATAGTTTGAAAAAGCATTTTTCCCATCCCTTCCTTGCAAGGTTGGTAAAACAAAACTAACTCCTACAAGTCCACCTGGAGTAAACAAAAGTGGCGAGATAGAAAGACTAGCCTTTCTAACTATATCTCCATCATCGATAATAACCCATGTATAACGCTTTATTTTTCCATTTCGCCTATCTTCTAAAAGCTGCATATCATCTAAGATAACCCCAGACTTTGTTATCCCATAAGCTTCTTTTAGCAAGTCTATAGACTTTGAGTAGTCTCCATCAAGCAAGAAAAAAAGCCCTGATAGATAGGATATGCTTGGATTGATAAGATTCTTATAAACTTCAAAACCAAAAATATTGCTATAGTCTTTATTTATGATACTAACTATCTCTTTATCTCTAGTGCTAGGTGTTATGGTATCTTGCTTATCTTTTTTTTGTTCTTTTTGAAGCTGTTTAAGCTGGGCTTTTCTTATCTCTTTAGCATAGTAGTCACTTGCCATCCTTTGTCTATCATTAGCCCTATTAAACTCAACCCTAGCATCAGCATAATCACCTAGCTGTACAAAAGATAAGGCCTTATAAAGATTAAGTAAAGAGCCTTCAAAAAAGTAGCCAGTATATGGGATGGCTAGGTCATTAGTTAAAGTTGCACCTACATTTTCTAAAGCTCCAACAAAAAAACCACTTTTTACCCTTGCATTAAATAGCTCCTCTGCCCTATCAAGTGTAGGTATACTGTAATAGCCTCCCCCCCATGAAAAGTCTAAGTATCCTTCTTGCATAGTCCAAAGCAGTGCATCAGTCTTATCTTTTTCTGCACTTAGTGTTTTCTTATAAGCAGTCTGAAAGTTGTTTGCATCATAAGCGTTATTAATATAAGCAGAGTGTATATCACAGGCTATAAAAAATAATGCTACAAATGCACTCAAAAAAATCGAGCGTAAAGACAGGTGCAAACTTTTCCTTTATTTATATAACTTAAACAAGAGTTGAAATTGATATTATAATTAACTAACCAGTATTTTAAGGATATTTATGAGGCTTATTTTGGCTGTGATGATTTTTATCGGAGTTGCTTATCCACTAACTTATAAAGATGCATATGATACTTATAAAGAAGGTAGGGTTTCTATAGCACTTGGAATGTTTGATGCACTGTGTAGTGGTGGAGATATGACAGCTTGCTTTAGTGCTGGAATCTTTTTTAGTGGGCAACATGGGATAGCAAGAGATGAAGCAAAGATGCAAAGCTACTATCAAAAAGCTTGTAATGGCGGTATAGCTCAAGCTTGTAATAACCTAGGAGCAGAGTTTCAAAGTCAAGGTGGCAATGAAAAAGAGGCTAAAGCTAGAGAAAAAGCCCTAGCCAAAGAAAGCAAGAGAGTAGAAAAAGAGCAAAAAAAACTAGCTGCTTTAAGGGAAAAGGAGCTAAAAAGTGGTGGTTTTTCACCTAGTTTTAACCCTAATCTTTCTTCTAATCTTGAAGGACAACAAGGCCTTCTTCAAGGCTCTCAAGATTTACAAAATCCTAACGCACAAGCCTTTAATCAAAATCCTCAAAATGCCCACAACAACCAAAACCCAAACTTCTACAGTCCAAGAAACTATGAAGAAAGTAGACTTAAAGCTCCTTATGCTATGAATGAAGGCTATGCAGGCTACTTTAGAGCTTGTAATCTAGGCAACTATGAAGCTTGCAATAACCTAGCTTTAAGCTATCAAAACGGAAGTTTGGGCTTACAGGCTAATGAAACTACAGCCACTATGCTATTTTACAGGGCTTGTCAAGGTGGCTTTATGGAATCTTGCTTTTATCTAGCTAATGCTTACTACTTTGGGAAGGGCGTAGGTCAAAGCTATGAAAACGCTTCTAGGCTTTATGATCTAGCCTGTGATAACAACGTAGCTAACTCTTGCCTAAATGCTGGAGTTATATATGAAAGCGGGCAAGCAGGAGTGCAAGATCTAAGCAAAGCACTTGATTTATACACTAAGGCTTGTCAATTAGGTAGTGCACAAGGTTGTAAATATCTTTCAGATTTAGCTAAGCGATACAAAAATTAATGTGTTAGAATCCAAACTGCAACAAAACCGAGGAGTTTTAAAACTATGGAGATCTTAAAGCAAGCTTTTGGAAGATGTGAGACAAACTGCTACATAGCAAAAACTAATGGCGTTACTTTTATCATAGATCCAGGAGAAGGTTCAGCTAAATGGGTCTTAGAAAATGCTAGTGATGCTGATGCGATCTTAGTAACTCACGGTCACTTTGATCACATATGGGATTTATACTTGTTAAAAGAGGCCTTTAAGAAAATAGGCAAAGATATAAAAATCTACTGCCCTAAAGAAGATGCTTTTATGTTAGAACGTGATGGTTTTAACCTAGGACTTACTCCTTGCAAACCAGATATTTTAATAGAAGGCAAAAAAGGTGTTACCACTTTAGATATCAAAGGAGTAAAGGTTAGATTCCACCACTTCCCAGGTCATACTCCAGGCTGTTCTATGATAGAGATAGATGGAGTATTTTTTAGTGGTGATTTCATCTTTAAAAGAAGTATAGGAAGGTATGACTTTGACTTTTCTAATCCACAAGATATGAAAGAATCGCTAAAACGTTTTCAAGATATGCACCAAGATGGCAAGATATATCCAGGGCATGGAGAAAGCACTAGCATTAATGATGAACACGCTAGTGTAAGCATCTGGCTAAATAGAATGTAAAGGTAGGATGAATGGGTTTAAACGCAGAGCAAAAGGAGAGATATCTTAGACATTTAATGTTAGAAGATGTTGGGGAAGCTGGACAAGAAAAACTTAGTCAAGCTAAAGTGTTAGTTATAGGTGCTGGAGGACTAGGCTCTCCAGTCTTGCTCTATCTAGCAGCAGCAGGTATAGGTAATATAGGCGTACTAGACTTTGATAAAGTAGATATTAGTAACCTTCAAAGACAGGTTATACATAGAACACAAGATATAAACGTCCCAAAAGTAGAATCTGCTAAAGCTAAAATGAACGCACTTAATCCAGAAGTAAAAGTTGATACTTATCAAATGAAGCTAGATTCAAAAAATGCCTTAGAACTTTTTAGTAAGTATGACTTTATAATAGATGCAACTGATAACTTTGCGGGGAAATTTTTGATTAATGATGCTAGTTTTTTAGCTAAAAAACCTCTAAGCCACGCTGGCGTTTTAAAGTACAGAGGTCAGGCTATGACTATCTTACCAGGAGAGAGTGCTTGCTTTGCTTGTGCCTTTGATGCCCCTCCTCCAGTTGAATTAAACAGCTACTTTAAAGCAGGTCTTTTTGGTGTGTGTCCAGGGATCTTAGGCTGTATACAAGCTAGTGAAGCTATAAAATATTTTCTAGGTATTGGCGATTTATTACTTAACACTCTTTTAACTGCTGATTTAAAAAGCATGGAGTTTAGAAGAGTAGCGGTAAAAAAAGATCCTAACTGTAGGGTCTGTGGGAAAGAAGGCTTAAAAGAGCTAAAAGATTATCAATCTTAAGAAGGCTTGCAAAACAAACCAAAAACTTTTGCAAGCTTAAAATTCTTGCTTGATTAATATAAAATAAATCTTACTAATATAAGGCATTGTTATGGATCTATCTACTATCCTTGGTATCATTTTAGCGCTAGTTAGTCTCTCTGTTGGAGACATTTTAGAAGGTGGTAATCCTATACACATCCTCCATCTAAGCTCTATATTGATAGTCATACCAACAGCAGCCTTTTCTGCTATGACAGCAACCCATATGAGATATGTAAAAGGGGCTTTTAAAGAGTTAAAGATAATCTTTGTAAATCCTAAAGTAAATATTAATGCCACTATTAGACAAATGGTTGAGTTTAGTACTGAAGCTAGGAAAAATGGCCTTTTAACTCTAGAAGCAAGAGTAGCCCAACTTGAAGATGACTTTGCAAGACAGGCCATGTCTATGATAATAGATGGTAGAGAAGCAAAAGATGTAAGAGAAGATATGGAAGTACAAATCGAAGAAATCGAAGACTACTACCACGGCTCAGCCCACTACTGGGCATTAATGGGAGAATCTTGTCCAACCTTTGGTCTTGTTGGAGCTGTTATGGGACTTATGCTTGCTTTACAGCTTTTAGATAACCCAGCTGAGATGGCAGCTGGGATAGCTTCAGCCTTTACTGCTACAGTTACTGGTATAGTAGGTTCTTATGCCCTTTTTGGTCCTTGGGGTGCAAAACTAAAAGCTAAGTCTAATGACATAGTAAAAGAAAAAAGAGTTATCCTAGAAGCAGTCATAGGTATAGCTAATGGAGATAATCCAAGGAATCTAGAAGCAAGGCTTTTAGGATTTTTAAGTCCTAATGAACCTAAAATATCTCAGTTTGACTAGTAAGCAAGGAAAGATCTAATGGCAAGAAAGAAAAAGAAAACAGAATGTCCTATGGGTGAGAAGTGGGCAGTGCCTTATGCTGACTTTTTATCTTTGCTTTTAGCACTTTTTATCGCCCTTTATGCCATCTCTGCTACTAATACAGAAAAAGTAAAGGCCTTAAAGACTGAGTTTATAAAAATCTTTGACTTTGCACCAAAACCAGAATCTGCCCAACCAGTTATAATCACTCCTCAAAGCTCAGGCCACGTTACTAATAGAACAGATTCTACCCGCGTAACAAAGACAGATAAGCTAAACACTTCAGTAAACTATGTCTCTATAACCCAGCTAAGCAACCTCATACAAGATGGCGGGCTTTTAGAGCAGATGGAAAAAGGGATAGTGTTAAGATTACCAAGTGATATATTATTCATGCCAGATAGTGCTAAGTTAATAGATTCTGATAGACAAACAGAACTAAAGCTTTTAGGTAGTTTGATAGCAAAGTTTCCAAAAGAAGTACAGATTAATGTAAGAGGTTACACAGATGACTCTCCATTAAAGACTTTTAGTAATCATTATGAACTTGCTAGCAAAAGAGCTTATAATGTTATGGAGTATTTGATATCTGAAGGGGTTGATCCTAGGCAGCTTTCTTATACATCTTATGGAAAGTATCATCCTATACTTCCTAACAATAGTGATGTTAATAGGAATGCTAACAATAGAGTTGAGATATACTTTTCAACCTCAAGAGACGCAGTAAACGAAGTTAAGGGCATCTTAGATACCCACTCTTCTAACCAGCATTAAATAGGAGAAATCATTGTTTGGTTTTGGCTTTGGTGAGATTTTACTAATAGTAGTAGTGGCGATTATCTTCTTAGGGCCTGATAAACTTCCTAAGGCTATAGTTGATATAGCAAAGTTTATAAAGGCTGTTAAAAAGACCATTGATGGTGCAAAAGATACTATAGATAAAGAGTTGAATATATCAGAGCTAAAAAAAGAAGCCCTTGAGTATAAAGAAAAGTTTGAACAACAAGTTCAAAGCATAGAGAAAAAAACTGTCAGTCCTATAATGCAAGAATATGGCAACATAGATTCCATGTTTTCTGAATATAACCCAAAAAAAATCTTACAAAACCAAGTAGATGGCGTAAAAGAAAGTATAGATGGACTAGATGCTAAAAAGAGTAGTGAAGAAAATCTAGATACGCTAGAAGAGCTAGCCACATCTACTAATACTAAAACTGTCCATGAAACAAAAAACATCTCTAGTGCTGCTCAAAGTGCAGTACAAAGAAGTGGACTAGATGAATCTTTAGTCTTAAACCAGCTAAATAATGACTTAAGCGTAGGTGAAGTTAACAACATACACTCAGACATCACAGCTGCTCAAGCTGGCAAACTAAACTTAAATGATACTAATACAAAGCAAGCACAAACTAGCACAGCCAAAAAAGCACGTACAAAACAAGAGCCCATCTCTAAAGAAGAAAGAGAAAAAAGACATCAAGCCAAACTAGCACAAGATGCTAAGAGGCTAGAGTTAAGGGCAAAAGAAGCTAAGTTTAAAACTAATGACTTAGATTCTGAAGGTAAACAAGCTAGGCGTCAGAAGAAAATACAGAAAAAAATAGAAAAAAGTGCTAAATAAAACCAAAAGCTACTTAAAGGTAATACACTTATGTTTGAAGACTTAAAACCCCACATACAAGACCTGCGCAAAAGGCTTATGATCTCAGCCTTAACGCTAGTAGTCACCTTTGTTATATGTTTTACTTTTTGGAAGCATATATTTGAGTGGGTAAAAGCACCAATAGCTGCAGCCTTTGCTTCAGGAGTGCATGGTAAACTAGTACAAATAGCCCCTGCAGAACTTATCTTTGTAGGTATAAAAGTAAGCTTTTTTGCAGCCCTTATCATTTCTATACCTATAATTTTTTGGCAGCTGTGGCTTTTTGTAGCACCAGGTCTTTATAAGCATGAAAAAAAGCTAGTGCTTCCTTTTGTGACCTTTGGGTCTATCATGTTTGCGTGTGGAGTTATCTTTTCTTACTATGTAGTTTTTCCTTTTATCATTAAATACGTCTTAGCCTTTGGTAATGACATGGCAGATGCTAATATCTCAAGTAGTGAGTACGTGACGTTTTTTACGCGTTTCATCCTTGCCTTTGGTATAGGCTTTGAGCTACCAGTCCTTGCTTACTTCCTAGCAAAAGTAGGCCTTATAACTGATAAAACCGTAAGGCACTACTTTAGATACGCCATAGTAGTAATCTTCATAGTAGCAGCTGTTATAACCCCACCAGATGTTTTCTCTCAGCTACTTTTAGCCGTGCCTATGCTACTACTATATGGCTTTTCTTACATCATAGCCCTTATAGTAAACCCTGCTTCAAAACTTCCAAAAGAAGACGCTGAAGAAGACACTGAGGATAAAAAAGACACTGAAGGTAAAGAGTAAGTGAAGCATAAGCATGGGGCAAGTCCCCTAGAGCTAAGCTCTTATGACTTTAGCTTAGATCCAAGCTTTATAGCACTAAGCCCACCTCTACAAAAAGAAGATTCTAAACTTTTAGTCTATGAAAGAACTAAAGATAAGGTAACACACACCACCTTTAAAAGCCTTTTTACATACTTACCTAAAGATCATCTTATAGTTATGAATGACACAAAAGTTATCAAAGCTAGATTCTATGGCTTCAAAAATGAAAAAAGATATGAGATATTTTTTCACAAAGAAAGTGGGCACAAAAATGGAGAAAGTATCTTTTTAGTTCAAATTAAAGGCAAGGTAAAAGAAGGTGATCTTATAGCCATACAAAAAGACTTATACGTAAAAGTTTTAAGGCTTTTAGATTCTGGCTTTAGGGAAGTAAGCTTTGTAAAGAATGCTAAAAGTTTAAAGCTAAGTGAAGTCTTAAAGCTTTTAGATGATATAGGTCTTATCCCCCTTCCTCCCTACATTAAAAGAGAGGCTAATGCTAAAGATGAGCTAGATTATCAAAGTGCTTTTGCTAAAAACTTAGGTTCAGTAGCAGCACCAACAGCTAGCCTTCACTTTTCAGACACTATGCTTTCTTACTTAAAAAGCCACTATGAGTATCTTTTCTTAACACTTCATGTAGGTGCAGGCACTTTTCAACCAGTCCAAGTAGAAAATATCTTAGATCATAAGATACATACAGAATCTTTTTTTATAGATGAGAAAAGTTTAACAAAGTTAAAAGAAAGCAAAAAGATACTTTGTATAGGGACTACTGCCCTAAGAACGGTTGAATACCTAGATGAGAAAAACTATGAACTTAGTAGTGGAGAGTGCGATATCTTTTTACATCCTTTAAATCCACCTAAAAAAGCAACCTCACTCCTAACTAACTTTCACCTTCCTAAATCAAGCCTTATAATGTTAGTAGCATCTATGATAGGTTTAGAAAAAACACTAGAGCTTTATGAGTTAGCAAAGACTAAAGACTATAAGTTTTACTCTTATGGAGATGGGATGCTTATACTATGAAGCTACTAAGTTACATAAAGCTACTTTTGGAGTGGAACAAAACACACAACCTAAGTGGGAATCTAAGCTTAGATGACTTAAAAAAACAAGTCTTAGCAAGTATATATCCACGCCATAAGCTAGCACCTTTTAAGACTTGCGTTGATATAGGATCTGGGGCAGGTTTACCAGCTGTACCTTTAGCCATAACTTTCCCTAAAAGTAAGTTTTATCTAGTTGAGCCTAGACTTAAAAGAGTAAGCTTTCTAAACTATATCAAGTTAAAACTTGGTTTAGATAATGTCTCTATCTTTCAAAAACGCATAGAAGAGTGTGAGTTTAAGGATATAGACCTAATCACATCGCGCGCTGTAGGTAGCTTAGAGCTTATCTTAGAACTAAGTAAGGATATAGCTTCAAAAGATACAAACTACTTACTTTATAAAAGTAAAGACTATGAGGTAAAAGACTTAAAAGCAAGCTTTGCTATCAAAAAGTGTGACTTTACTTATGTGTATTTTAACAAGTCTGCAAGGAGGATGGATGTTTAAAATTTTAGTTTTTATAGTGGTGATTATAATTGTCATCTATATAGTCAAAAAATTCTCACAAGTCATTTCTTCTAGTACTAGCAAACCGCCTGCTAAGAAAGATGACTCTACTAAAATGATAGAGTGTGACTCATGTTCTACTTTTGTAAGCGAAAAAGAAACTAAAAAAGTTGGCGATAAGGTGCTTTGTAGTGAGTGTCGCAAGAAGTTAAAACACTAAAATAAGATTATGGAGAGATAGATGTTGATGTTTGGTTTTTATGATACTAATAGTCTTAGTTTTAAGTTTTGTGATGATTTAAAAGATATAAATTCCCTTCATATCCCCTTACTTAAGCCCGTGCAACATACTTTAGCAAAGTACTGCCAAGATAATGGCGTAGCTCATAGTCTTTATCTGAATAATTACTTTTTTGAAGGCAAAGACATAGCCCAAATCATAGCCCACATCAACTTAGGCGCTGAATATGTGCTTTGTGAGAATCCTGAAATTGCTAAGGCAATGCAAGATATAGTAGAAAAATATGTTTTAACTCTAAAAGTTTTAGTGCTAAGTGATGAAAAATCTTTAAACCCAGTAGTAAAAGAGTGCCTTAAAGCTAGCATAGATGGCATTATCAATAGAACTTGCATCTTAGAATCTTAAAGTAGCTAAAGATGAGTCTTCATATAGTACTCCACTCCCCACAGATTCCACCTAATACTGGTAATATAGCAAGGCTTTGTATAGCCTTAGATGCTACCTTGCATCTTATTAAGCCTCTAGGCTTTGATATAAGTAGCTCTAAAGTGAAGCGTTCAGGACTTGATTACTGGGATATCTTAAGGCTAGTTGTTCATGAAAACTTAGAATCTTTTTTAAGCCTTCCCTTGCAAACTTGCTTACACAAAGCACTAAGCTCTAAGGCTACTAAGCCCTATTACAAAGAAGAATACTCAAAGGCTAAAAATGAAGGCCAAGATGTCTATCTTCACTTTGGCTCTGAAGATAGAGGCTTTGAAGAAGACTTTTATAAAAGCTATCTAAGTAGAGAGCTTACAACTATACCTATGCATAAAAACTGCCGCTGTCTTAATCTATCAAATGCCGTAGCAGTAGTTGCCTATGACTACTATACTAAGATGCTAGGCTAGCACTTAGCATCTTTTAATGTTGTAGTTTTTTATATTGATATAAAAATAAGCAATCTAAACAAGAACATAGAATCTAGATTCTATAAAACTATGATGAAATAAGTAATAAGCCATGAACTATAAGTCACAAACCCACTTGCCCTACCCTTTAAAACTTAAAAAAAGCATCATCTAAAAACTAGCAAAAAGAAGTTTTATAACTTTAGTAAACATCCTTTCTTAAAAGTCAAGATCATCTTTTCTTATCCCCTTATTTGGGTGTTTAGAAGTTATATCAGTTTTGTATAGATTCTAAGAAAAAGAGATAAAAGTAAATAATTATTTCATTTTTAGTTTGATTTAATAAATTTTCTCTTTAAAAATTTTCACTTTAAGTTTCCTTTAATACAAAAAAAAAAAAAAACAACTAGAATTTTCTCAATCACTAGTAATTAGTGGTGTTAAGTCAAGGAAAATAAAAGGATGGATATGAAAAAAGTTACTAAACAAGCTTATAAAAAAGCTAGCAATAAGGCCACTAGGATAATCCTAGCTACTACATTAATAGCTAGTTTTAGTTCTGTGGCGCTAGCTGCTGAAGGGCATAAAAGATTAAGGCATAGTGAAGCAAGATTAAGCTCTAGTAGTAATGACATAAGTGGAGTTAAGTTTTTACTAGGAGCAGGAGTAGGAACAGGACTAAGTGCACAAAGTGCTAATGGTGGCTTTACTATACTAGCTCCTAATGCAGGACTAGATGCTAAGTTAAAGTTAGGTACTGGAATCTTTACTACTACTAGAAGTAGTACTTTAGGATTACAAGCAACTATAGGAGTAGGAGTTAACTCTTTAGGAGCAACTTCAAGCTTTAATCCTCAGTATTCAGTTAACTTAGATTTTATACAAGCCTTTAAAGTAGGAAGTACAGGATTTGTAAAGCTAGGTTATATACTAGGAGCTGGAGTTACTATAAGAACTCATGATGGAAGTAATAGTGGTAAAGGTAACTTTAATAGTGATAGTGTAGCTGGAGCTGCTGTAGCTAAGATAAGTGGGGTAGATTCAAATGCCATTGGTAGTAAAGTTAACTACACTCTACCTGATAGTGTTTACACCATTTATACGCAAGATACTCCAAGCTATAGCAGTGCTATATCTTTTGCAAAACAAGCAATAAATGATTTAAATAGTGGGAATTATGCTGGTGCAAAAGCTGCAGCAGCTAATGCAAAAACAAATGCTGCAAGTTTTGCAACGCAGGTTAGGAATAATTTTAATATATCAAACTCTCTAAGTACTGCATCTCGTGATGGAAATAGTAGCAACTTACCTATAGATCTATCAGACACTGTAGATGCTGTCTACAACTATGTAAATGCTAAGGTTGATGACAAAACAGCCGCTTTAACCACACAAGTAAATACTTTAACAAGCCAAGTAAGCACTCTTACAACTGAAAAGCAAGCTGCAGAACAAAAAGCTACAAACCTTCAAAATCAACTAACTACCTTACAAGCCACATCAGGTCAACCAACTGCTGATCAACTTAAAGCCTTACAAGATGCACAAGCAAAAGTTAATGAGCTAACTACACAACTAAGCACTACTACGAGTACTCTAACTACAGCTCAAAATGATTTACAAAATACCCAAACCCAGCTAGATGCAGTAACCAAGCAGCTTAATGACATAAAAAGAAACAACCAAATAGCAGCTGCAAATCAAGCAAATCAGGAAGCACGTTTACGTGAAGCAAGTGCTAAGAATGTACCTTCTTTACTTCCTACACTTAAAGCTGGATTAGTGGCCTTTTTTGGAAAACATCAAGCAGTGTCTTTAGAGTATCAGTACTACTTTAGAAATACAGTTCAAGGTATAGCAAGTAGTGATATCTCACTTAACTATACATATTACTTTGGAGGCAAATAAGAAAGTAAGAGAGATAAGTTAAGAAAGCAAGCAAGCAAGATAAATTAAGAAAGATAACAAGAAAGGCAAGTAAGAGAGATAGCAAGAGAGGCAAATAAGAAAAGATCTTATCTTTAGACTAAAGGAAGTGCATTTATAAGACTTGTACTAATAAGTTATAGCCTTCTTTATCTAGCACTACCTTTATAGCCTTTACTAAGTAAAGCTTATAAGGATTTAGTGGGTATTAAAAATATATTTATTGGGTTTGGGTGGGTGGGATAAAAGTTTTATAGAAAACTAAAAGTAGCCATTTGTATGTTAAGGCTTACTTTTAAACTCTTAAAACTCTTTGCTTTTTTTAAGATCGCATAGGCCTAGTAACTCTTTAAGTCTTTATTAGTGACAAAGACTTAGGGCTACTAGCCTTTTTTTAACGCATAAATTACTAGTAAATCTAACTACTTTATAGAATCTAAAATGCCCTTTTCTTCTAGAAAGATTTATAAACTGTGACAAGGTATTTTGATATTTAAAAAAAAATATAAGTAGATAAAAAATATATATCCTTATAGAATCTAGATTCTATAAATAAGTTAATGGCCTATGTGTTTGGTAATAGTAAATTTACTAAGCCTTATTAGCACAAGGCACTAGTATAATGGAGTTTTAGATTCTATAAAAAGTGTTTAGTCTTAACACTACAAGCCAAAGGCTTCCATCTCTAGTTTTATGCACTTATCTTCTACCACCACTATGCCCTCTTTTTCTAAAAGCATTTTGGCATCTTCATTTCTTATATCTAACTGCATCCAAAAGCATTTAATCTTTACTTTATCTTGAAAGCTTAAAACCTCTCTAGCTATCTCAAGCACTGCTTCACTTTTTCTAAAAACTACTACTATCTGAAAAGTTTCACCAGCGTTCACTGCCTCACTTAAACTAGGATAAGACATCTTGCCTAGTATCTCTTGCTTTTTTGGATAGATAGGGATGATAGTAAATCCTCTATCTTGCAAGAAGCACCCTACCATATTAGAATCCTTGCTTGCATCTGGACTAAGGCCTACTATGGCTATACTTTTTACATCACTAACTATATCTTTTATGTTCATTTCATATCCTTTTTAAACTTCATAGCATTTAAATCTCTAAGCAGTGAAGGCATAGCTATCATAAGACCTGAGATTATGATTAGGGCTATGCCTATAGTTGTATAAGAGTTAGGCAGTGCATCTCCTAGTAAGATTCCAAAAAGTAAACTCCATAAGATTCTACTATAGTCTATAGGGCCAACTATACCCGCTGGAGCTGCCCTATAAGCCATGTTTAGCAAAAACTGTGCTATGGTGCCAGTTAGTCCCATAAAAATTATTAAGCTAGCACCTTTAAGGCTAGGTCTTAAAAACTCTGAAAAGTTCCCTAGTGGTAAAAACATCCCAAGTAGTCCTATCAAGCTAGCAGTTGCTCCAAAAGCTAAAACCACAGTTTGGCTTCTAAAGTAAGCCTTTAGTTTTCCTAGCGTCATAAAGCCAAGTGCTGAAAACATACCACTTATCACACCTGCAAAGATATTAATAGGATGTATACCACCAAACTTTGGATCTGAGATCATTACTATACCCACAAACCCTATAATAGTAGCGACAATCACTCCTATACCAAGGCGTTCTCTTAAAAACACAAGGCTAAAAAAGACTACATAGATAGGTACGCTTTGCTGGAAGGCTATGGCTGTGCCTAGAGGGATAGTATAGATATTATAAAAGCCAGCAAGCATAGCTATGCCACCTATGATGGCACGAAAGGCAAGCATGGCCTTGCCACCTTTTTTAAAAACTGGCTTTGGTTTAGACTTACTAGTTGGGATAGACATCACGGCTATAGTAAAAAGCACCATGATAAAAGAGCGCCAAAAGACAGTCTCCATAGGAGAGACTTCATTACTCAAAAGTTTTACTGCTGCACTCATAAGTGCAAAAGACAAAGATGATAGAGCCATGAAAAAGATACCCTTAGAGGTAGTACTTATCATTGCGTAAACTCCTACATTGAAGTTTTAATATTAAGTCCTAAGAGATCAAATCCTATCGTAAGAGTGTTAGAAATGTTTAAAAATAGCTTTAAAATACTTGCTTCTTCTTTTGAACCCAGAATCTTATAAGCATTATAAAAAGAATGGAACTGTTTAGATAGATTTTTTAAATAGTCACAAAGCTTGTGGGGCGCGTTGTCATTAAAACACTGAAGCAAAATGTGATTTAGGTTAAGTGAAGTAAGGCATAAAAGTTTATAGTCAGATTCTAAGTTTGCATTATCAGTTTGTAAAGAGCTAGTAAGGATAGAATCTTTATCTAAAGTGCTTCTAGCAAGTATGGTGTGTATGCGCGCGTTTGCATAGTTTATATAGTAAAGTGGGCTTTCTTCTTTAGTCCTTATAATCTCAGCTATATCAAACTCTAAGTGAGTATCAAGGCTTTTACTTAAAAATATAAACTTTAAGTTATCAGCCCCTATCTCATCAACTACATCTTGAAGCAAGATAAAGTTTCCTGCCCGCTTACTCATCTTATAAGGCTTACTATCTTTAAGCACACTAACCATCTGCACAAAAAGCACTTTTAGCCTTTGACTATCAACCCCTAAAAACTCTAAAGCAGCTTTTATTCTAGCGAGGTAACCATGATGATCTGCTCCCCAGATGTTTATGCACGTATCAAAGCCTCTATCAAACTTATTTTTATGATAGATGATATCTCCTACCATGTAGGTTGGCTCTTTGTTAGATCTAATTAAAACCCTATCTTTTTCATCACCTTTTAAAGATGAACAAAGCCATATGCTTCCTTCTTCTTCTTTTAAAGCTTTTGCTTTTTCTAAGGCCTTAAAAGTTTCATTCCACTTACTAAAAAGCTCTTTTTCACTCATGTAAGAATCAAACTCTATATTTAAAGACTTTAAGTTAGCCTTTATCTCTTCTAACATAAGTTCTTTTCCAAACTCTCCAAGCCTAGTAAGAAAGTCTTTAAAGCCAGCATCTTTTACTAGCGGAATAGAATCTAAACTAAGAGTGTTTAAAGCCTTTAGCGCAAGTTCATTTATATACTCACCCTTATAAAGCTTATCTTCACTAACTTCGCAAGGTAGCCCTTTTATCTCACAAATAGCCGCGTATATAGACTTTGCTAAGTTTTCTATCTGAGAACCAGCGTCATTAACATAGTACTCTTTAAAAAAGTCTTGATGAAGTTTTTTAGCGATATTAGCTATAGCATTACCTACTATAGCACCCCTTGCGTGACCTATGTGGAGGGGACCAGTTGGGTTAGCACTTACAAACTCTAAAAGAATCTTTTTAGATTCTAGAGCTGGAAGCTTTGGAGGAGTGTTTAAAAAAGACTCTAGATATTTAGTATCAAGAGTGAAGTTTAAGTAACCATTAAGAGCTTCTACTTTGGAAAATACTTGCGAGTTTTCTAACTTTGAGGCTAGTTCAGTGGCTAAAACTTTTGGATTAGTCCTTTTAAGCTTGGCTAAACTAAAACATATAGGAGTTGCAAAATGCCCAAGAGAGGAATCTTTTGGCTGCTCTAAGATAAGCAAACTGCTTATATCTATCCCATCTTGTTCAAAAATATCTTCTAAACGCGCACTTAAATACTTCTTAACTTCAAAATACATTAACTATCTTTTGCCTTTTTTGTAGTTTTTGTCTTTGTTGTCTTAGTGGCTACAACTACTGGTTCATCTTCTTCAACTTCTTTAGCTTCTATGACTTGTGCTTTAGGAGTAGCTTTTTCTTCTTTTTTGTCATCGTCATCTTCAAGCTCTTTTTTAAAGCTTTTTATACCACTTCCTATACCTTTTGCTAAGTCTGGAATCTTTTTTGCGCCAAAGAGTAAAACAACTATTATTAAAACTATAACCCAATGCCATA
Source organism: Helicobacter sp. 13S00401-1 (assembly GCF_002272925.1). GTDB lineage: Bacteria > Campylobacterota > Campylobacteria > Campylobacterales > Helicobacteraceae > Helicobacter_I. The sequence goes on from NZ_MLAR01000002.1 coordinate 141,632, forward strand.
TACTTGAAAAACCCATTAAACATCCTTTATGTTGATTTGCCAATTCTGTGTTAAGCTAAATGAAATATTAGCACTATTAACATAATATAAACTCTTTATAATGCAATAGAGAGCCTTTTTGGACTCCTCTATATCCTCATTTATTACAAGATATTCAAACTTAGAAACTTCTTGCATCTCTTTAAGTGCATTCTTTAACCTCTTATCTATGATAGCTTCACTCTCACTATGTCTAAACTCTAGTCTAGATCTTAAAGTCTCAATATTTTTAGTGGTTATAAAAGCAGAAAATGCCTTTGGATAAATCTTTTTTATACTATTAAAGCCTTGAACATCTATCTCAAAAAGTATAACTTTATCTTTATCTATGGCCTTTTGTATATTAACTAGACTGGTTCCATAATAGTTTCCATGTACATTAGCCCACTCTAAAAACTCATTATTAGCTATACCTCTTTTAAACTCTTCTTCACTTACAAAAAAATACTCCTTCCCCTCAGTCTCACCTTCTCTTTTTGCTCTAGTAGTACTAGATATAGAAAGGTAGATATCAGGAAAGCGCTCTACTAAATACTTGCAAATAGTTGACTTTCCAGCCCCACTAGGACCAGAAATGATAAGCATTTTATTATAGTCATTCATATTATTGCTTTGGAAGGAATTTAATATTAATATTTACTTCATTATTGCTAAAGTCTTCTTTTAGCTCTATAGACTGCACACTCTGACCTAGACTAGATTTAAACTCACTAGATCTTAGTGTCCTTAATATACTGCTTAATACATCTTGATTAGTGCTTGTAAGCTCTTCTAACTTAATGCTATTACTTTCTTTAAGCGCTTGCTTAACTTCTTCTTTTTCTTCTTTACTTGTTGCTTCCATAGGCACCTCACTAGAAACTTGCTTATCTTCATGTATATCTTCTAAGCCTTGGCTTACATCTGGCTTTTCAAGACTTTCACTAAAGTCTTCATTAATGCTTTCATCTTCTAGCTTAGGACTACTAGAGTTTTCTATCTCGCTAGTAGATTCTAAGTTAGAACTAAGATCTTTACTTAAATCTTTATCCTCGCTAGCCTTAGGCTTAGTTTCTTGGCTAAGGTTAGATTTTGCATCGTCTTTAAAAGTAGACTTGCTAGCTTCATCTTTGCTTGTTTCTTTTGTATCTGGTTTATTTATATTTACTTTATCTTCGTTTAGTTTAGTTGTCTCTACTTTAGCTGTCTCTGTAAGATCTTTTTCATCTTCAGCACTAGGGATATCATAAGCCTCACCTAGTGCTTCTGCTAAGTCTAGCTCATCTAAAGATTCTAAGTCTTCATCTTCTAGCTCTTTATCCATCTCATCTTTACTTGCTTTTGGACTATCTTTTATCTCTTTAACTTCTGGTTCTTTAGTCTCAACTTCTTTGCTTGTATCACTTAATAAATTATCATTTTTTAACATGTCATTTAGTTCATTTAAAGTATCAGCATCTAGAATCTTTGGTTTTTTGGATGCTGAGTTTTCATTATCTAAAGTATTATTCATTGACTCTTCTTTATGTGGATTTAATAGTGAATCTAAGGCAGCTTGCATATCATCTTCTAAACTTTCTAATTCTTCATCTTTTTTAGTCTCTTTTAGCCCCTCATCTCCTAACTCATCTTTTAAAGCAGTTAGTTTTTCTTCTAAGTCTTGTGCTAGTTTGTTATCTTTTTCTTTTTGACTAGTTTGTTCTTTTGCAGATTCTTCTTCTTTATCTATATCTGCTTGATTTGAATCTTCTTCCTTGGTGGATTCTAGCTTGTCATCGCTACTAAGACTTTCATTATATATATCATCAAAGTTTAAATCATCAAAAGAAAGATCATTTGCATCCATAGCATCGCTCTCTTGGCTACTACTTTTTCCTAAGCCTAGACTAGTTTCTAAGTCTAAGTTCATATCTTCATCTAAGCTAGCATCCATAGACTTAAGCCTATCTTCTTTATCTAAAACTTCTTCTTTTTCTAAGACCTCTTCTTGCTTTTTATCTTCTATATGAGGGGTGATATCTAAGCCTTTTAGGCTTGAAAGATCTAGATTATCTAAGATGCTATTACTTGCTTTACTTAGCTCTGTATCTTCTTGTGTATCTTGTGGCAGCTCTAAACTATCTTCTAAACTACTAGTCTGATCATCCTTGCCTAACCTATCTAGATCTAAATCTAAGTCATTTAAATCTGCAAGGTCTTTATCATCTACATTTAACTCATCTAAGCCTTCATTATTAGAAAGGCTTTCACTATCAAGCACACCATTATCTGCTAGCTCTTGTTTACTACTTTCTTTTTCTTCTTGTGTTTGTATATTTAAAACCTTGCTTTCTGCAGTAGTTTTACTTTCTTCCTTAGTGTTTGTTTTTTCACTGTTATCTAAATCTAAAGGCTTCCAAGATTCTATGATGTTTAAAACCTCTGTTGGCAAAAAGGGCTTTTGTATATCTTTTTCGAATCTATCTTTGTCATACTTGCCCCCATGACCTTTTGAGTAAAGTAAACAAGACTTTAAATTCCCTTTTATAGATAAAAACCTATTTGCATCACTACCAACACTCTCTCCATCTATAAAAGCACAAAAATACAAACTTTTATCTATTAACTCAGGTACTTCATGTATAGATTCTAACCCTACATTTAACTTATCACAAGCTAGTTTTATCAGTTTTTCGACTATAGGATTTTGGTTAATAAGTAATACTTTCATCTCTCTTCTTTTATGGTTTTAGATTGTTTTGATTCAAGGCAAGCCTGTAGTAATGTTAAACTGTATAATACAAGAAATTTATCTTTTTTAGGATTAGTTTGTTTATGAAAGTATATAAAACATTAATGGTGAAAAGATCTTTTATCCACCTTGCATTTTTGCTCCTTATAGTATCTTTTTTTGTCTCTAAAGTATACGCTTATGAGAACTTATACATGCTTCCTTATCAAAACAAAGAAGCCTTAAAAGAGTTAGTTCAAAGTATAGACTATGCAAAAAAAGATATAAAAGTGGCTATATATAGCTTTACTTACCGTCCCTTAATTAATGCCTTAAAAAAAGCTTCAGCACGCGGTGTAAAGGTACATATCATCTTTGATAGTGGTAACTTAAATGATAGAGGGCATCCAAAAGACTATAGTGCCCTAGGCGACCTAGCAAAATATAGAAATATAGACGTATGCACGCTTAAAGGCCTAAAAGATAGAAAGCATAACTACTATGGAATCATGCATCAAAAACTTATCATCATAGATGATAAACTCTTAGCCCTAGGCTCTGCTAACTGGAGTAAAAACGCCTTTGAGTTAAGCTATGAAACCTTGCTTTTTACAGACTTTCCTAGCTCTGTAAAAACTGCTAGCCATTTTTATAAAGACATGTTTTCTAGATGCAAACTTTATAGATAGCACTAGATTTCATAAACTAAGGCTACTTTATCTACTGGCAAACTCTACTTTTTAGTGTAGAATAAATACACAATCACTATTTACAAGTACTGGAGTTGCCCTAATCCATGCACACGATAACTTTACACAAAAAGATGTCAAGGCAAGATATCAAAACGCTAAGTCTTTCATCCCTAGGTGGCATGTTAGAGTTTTATGATTTCATCATCTTTGTCTTTTTTGCCAAAGTCTTTCAAGACCTATTCTTCCCGGCTAATCTAAGCCCTTTTTGGTCTAGTCTAAATGTCTATGGAGCCTTTGCTGCAGGCTACTTTGCAAGGCCATTAGGCGGTATCATAATGGCTCACTTCGGAGATAAAAAAGGACGTAAAAACGTCTTTATGCTTTCTATCCTTTTAATGGTCATACCTACTTTAGTGCTAGGCTTTATGCCTACTTTTGACATCATAGGCTACGCTGCTCCTATAGTTTTGTTACTAGTTAGAATCCTCCAAGGCATAGCCATAGGAGGTGAGTTACCTGGTGCTTGGGTTTTTGTAGTAGAACATAGTGCCCCACAACATACCGGTAAAAGTCTAGGTTTTGTAACTGCTTCAGTGGTAGGCGGAATCTTATTAGGTAGTATAGTAACAGTAGTGATATATGAAATCTTTTCACAAGAAAGTATACATGAGTACGCTTGGCGCATACCTTTCATATTAGGTGGGGCTTTTGGTGTGATATCTATCTACTTAAGACGTTTTTTACATGAAACCCCAGCCTTTAAAGAGATGCAAAAAGAAAAATCTATAAACGCCTTGCCTCTAAAAACTGTCTTTAAAAGTTATAAACTTGGTTTTGTGGTTAATATGGCTATGACTTGGCTTTTAACAGCTTGTGTCATCATCTTGCTTTTACTTATGCCTAACTTCATGCAAGATAGCCTTAAGATTCCAAAAGAGATAACTATTTATATGCAGATGAGTGCGATTATATGCATGTGCATAGGTTGCGTGGTTATAGGCTACTTTAGTGATAAGATAGGCGCAGTAACTTGCATGGTGATATGCAGCATAGGGCTTGCTATAAGCTCATATCTTTTTATCAATGCAGCTTATGCAAGCACCTACACACTAGCAAATATCTGGACTTTATATATCATCCTTACTCTTTTTAGTGGCATAACTGTTTTAACACCTATAATTGCCACTCAGTGCTTCCCAGCAGCCGTTAGATTTAGCGGTATCTCTTCATCTTATAATATAGCTTATGCTATCTTTGGAGGACTAACACCTATACTTGCAAGCACTTTTCATAAAAGTATGCCTCATGGACTTGCTGTATACTTTTTAGTAGTGATAGCTATAGCCCTACTTTCTATGCCTTTATTTATAAAGACTAGAAAAAAGATGCAACTATAAAAAGATAGACAAAGAGAATGTAAGTGGATAGAATCTAGGCTTTGGATAAAAATTTACTTAAGGAAAGAATTTATGCTTACTAAGCTTAAAGGCTATCTCTTACTTTTACCAGCTATCATCTTTGAAGCTATAGCTCTTTATAGTCTAAAGGCTATCTCAAATATCTATCTTGCAAACTTCACTATGATAGTTTTAATACTAATCTCTTATATCTTTCTAGCCCTCTGCCTTAAATACATAGCTTTAAGTGTAGCTTATAGTATATGGGAGATAGCAGGGCTTATACTTATCTTTCTTATCTCTATATTTATCTTTCATGAACATATGAGTTTTAAAGAGATAGTAGGAGTTAGCCTAGGCTTCATAGGTATAGTGCTAGTTATAGCTGGCGAAAAGCACTAAGGAGTAAAGATGTCTTTTGTAATCCTTTGTATATCTGGTCTTATAGAAGTACTAGCTAATGCTATCTTAGTTAAGTCTAATGGCTTTAAACGCTACAAGCTTGGAATCTTAGCCCTTATCTTAGTTGTTATCTCATTTTTACTTTTAAGTACAGCTTTAAGCATGGGTATAAAACTTTCAGTAGCCTATGTATTATGGGGCTCTATAGGCATCATAGGAAGTGTTGTAACTGGATTTTTCTTAAAGCAAAGACTTAGGCTTATAGGCTACATAGGTATAGTTCTTATACTAGTGGCTGTAGTTATTTTAAAAAGCTAGAAGTTTTAAAAGTTTTTTAGATTCTATATTTTCTAGTTTTAGTTATCACGCCTTAGCATATAAACACTATTAGTGTAAAAAAAGGCCATTAAGGAAGTGGGGCTATAAGTGGTATCCCTATAGCTTCATCAAAACCAAACATGATATTAAGATTCTGCACGGCTTGGGAAGCAGCACCCTTCATTAGATTATCTATAGCACTAACTACTATTAGCGTATCTGTTCTAGTATCTAAAGTAACATAGATATCACAGTAGTTAGTACCTTTAACCCATCTAGTCTCAGGTGGTATATCTAAGAGCCTTATAAAACGCTCCCTACCATAATAAAGCTCATAAATCTCTTTTATAGAATCTAAGCTCACAGTAGGTTTAGCGTACATAACACTTAAAATCCCTCTTTGCATAGGCACTAAGTGAGGTGTGAAAAGTACTTTTACTTCGCCACCATTTGCTATGCTTAGATTCTCTTCTATCTCTGGAGTGTGCCTATGGCTTGCTAGTTTGTAGGCCTTAAAGTTTTCATTGACCTCGCTAAAAACGCTTTCTACACTAGCACTTCTCCCTGCCCCACTAAAACCTGACTTAGAATCTATAATGATGCCTTTAGATTCTATAAAGCCCTCTTTTAGCAAAGGAAATAAAGGCAGTATGCTTGAAGTTGTATAGCAGCCTGGATTTGCCAAAAGCCTAGCTGTTTTGATGCGTGATCTAGTAAGCTCACACAGCCCGTAAACTGCCTGGTCTATAAGCTCTTTTGAGTGATGCGTGGTGTACCACTCTTCATAGACTTTAACATCACTTAGTCTAAAGTCAGCACCCATGTCTATAATCTTGCATCTACTTAATATATCAGAAGTTATCTTAGCACTTGAGATTCCATGAGGGAGGGCTAAAAAGATAACATCACTTATAAAAGAAAGCTCTTCTATATCCTCACTTGAACAGATATAATCAGTATGCACAAAGCTTCCAAAAACACTTCCATAAGGCTTTTTATCATAGCTTTGAGTTATAAGTCTTACTAGCTCTACTTTAGGATGTGCACTTAAAAGACGTACTAGCTCTAATCCGACATAGCCTGTCGCTCCAACTATGCTAGCTCTTATCTTGGTCTCTTTAGTGTCCATTGATTAAAGCCCTTACTGGTTAAAATGTTCTTTTTAAAAGACTATCAACTTTTAAGATAGTTATTAGCCTATCTTCTCTTTTTCCGATTCCATACATCAAGTTATCTTGCTCATTTAAAGTATCTGGGATGGAATCTATATCGCTTTCATCTATCCTTATAGCCTCTGTTAGTTTATCTATCACAAAGCCAGCTATGTCATCATTATGATTAACAACTAGATACCTAGTATCTTGATCTTGTTTTATAGCAGGGATACCAAACTTCATCCTAAGGTTAATCAAAGGAAAGACATTACCTCTAAGGTTAAAAACTCCTAAGACATAATCAGGCGTACCAGGCACGCGAGTATACTCTATAGGCTTTACTATCTCTCTGACATTTAAGATAGGAACTGCAAACTCTTCGCTACCTATGATAAAGCCTATAACCTGGACTACATTTTCAGTTTCAACTTTATTGCTGCCTTCAGCGTTGGCTCTTTGCTTGCTAAATACATCTTTTAGTGCATTATTATCAGTCATTCTTAACTCCTAGCTACTTGGTAGATTGATATTGCGCTTTACTACATTTAGTAGATACTCTGGTGTGTAAGGCTTAGTTATATACTCAGTCATACCACTTTCAACACCTCTCATCCTATCTGTTTTTGAAGTTCTACTTGTAACAGCTATAAGAGGGAGGTTTTTATACTTATTATACTTTCTTACTTCAGAAGCAAAAGTATAACCATCCATACGTGGCATCTCTATATCAACTAAGACGGCATCTATTTGCTTATCGCCATTTTTTAGCATGTCTAAGGCTTCAAGACCATTAGTTGCTTCTAAAACTGTTACACCTAGTGGCTTTAAGCACTTTTTCATGATAGCCCTATCAGTAGTGCTATCATCAACTGCTAGTACTATATAGTCACTTGGCGCACTTTTTACCTTAGAGTTTGAAGCTTCAGAGATAAGATTATTAACACTTACTTTTACGTGTTTTGCCATATCCATCATAGCAGCAACATCAGCTATAAGAGTTATTTTACCATCTCCTCTAACAGTAGCCCCTGCTATACCTTCAGTGCCTTTTAAGTAATAACCAAGAGACTTTATAACAACCTCTTCTTGCCCTATAAGATAGTCTACTATAACGCCTATTTTCTGTTCAGCTAGGCCTATGATAACTACATAAACCTCACTAATATTACCAAGGATAGAATCTATCTTAAAGATATCAGCTAGCCTTACTAAGCTTAAGACCTCATCTCTTAGTCTAAGCACAGACTTGCCATCAACTGTATAGATCTCATCTTGTCCTACCCTAACAGTCTCAAGCACTGAGCTTAAAGGTATGGCGTAGTACTCTTCTTGTGCACCTACTAGTAAGGCTTGCATGATGGCTAAAGTTAGAGGTATCTTTAGCTTTAAAGTTGTCCCTACACCTTTTTCAGAATCTATTTCTATAAGGCCATTAAGTCTTTCAACATTAGTTTTAACTACATCCATACCCACACCCCTACCACTTACATTAGTGATAGTAGTTGCAGTAGAAAAACCTGGCTTAAAGATTATGGCGTAAGCTTCTTTATCAGTCATGCTATCTGCATCTTTTTGAGACATAAGGCCCTTTTCTACAGCCTTTCTTCTAAGCATATCAGCATCTAGTCCCTTACCGTCATCTTTTATCTCTATGACTATATGGTTGCCTTCATTATAAGCTTTTAGATCTATCTTGCCAGTCTCACTTTTGCCAGCAGCTAGTCTTGCTTCTGGCATCTCTATACCATGATCACAAGAGTTTCTTATGATGTGGATTAGTGGATCACCTATCTCTTCAACTATAGACTTATCAAGCTCAGTTTCTTCACCACTTATATCAAGCTCTATATTTTTTCCTAGCTCACGACTTAAGTCCCTTACCATACGCGGGAATCTATTAAAGACTTTTCCAACAGGAAGCATTCTAGTTTTCATAACAGCAAGCTGTAAGTCAGTAGTAACTGTACTTATAGAAGATACTACTTGATTAAGCTCTTCTAAAAAGCGCTCACCCTCATATCTTTCTTCAACATCGCCATAGATTCTTATAAGTCTATTTTTACCTAAAACTAGCTCGCCTATTAGGTTCATTAAATGATCTAGTCTTTTTACATCTACTCTTACAGTCGGTTCTACAGCAACTGAAGGAGACTTTCCATCCTTAGCTTTAGAATCTCCTAGAGGACTTTTATGCACAAAATCATGTCCGCCATGGTCTTCATGCTTACTCTCATCTCTAGATGCATAGCTTTTAGGGATGTCAATTTTTGAAGTTTCACTTTTAGGCGTTTTAGGCGTTTTAATAGAAGTGTCCTTAGAAACTTCTATATCTTTTGGTGCTTGTATATCAGCAACTATTCCTTGCTTTTTTTGCTCTTCTCTAAGTTTTCTATCTTCTTCTTGTCTTTTGCTAAGCAGCCTTGCTATCTCAGCTTCAACTTCAGCATCACTCATCTTACTGTAGTCTTTTTCTTCTTCATCTAAGATAGTGTCTGCTTTAGCATCTTTTGCGCTAAGTGATTTTAAAGTGGCATTTGCATCTTCTTTAGCAGTTTGGGAATCTGCTTTTGGTGCCTCACGCTTTGTTTTTATAGGCTCATCACCTTTTGAGATAGCTTGCAAACGACTTACACACTCACTAACATCTATACCGCTGTTTGCGTCTGTACCATCATTTCTTATAGCAACTAGTAAAGCTTTTATCAAGTCTACAGATTCTAAAACCACATCCATAACATCTGAAGTTATTTTTAACTCTCCTTTCCTAGCCTTATTTAAGACCTCTTCCATGTTGTGAGTAAGGAAGGTTAAAATATCAAAGTTCAAAAACGAGCTAGAACCTTTAATAGTATGAGCTACTCTAAAGATACGATTAAGCAAGTCTAGATCTTCAGGATTATTTTCAAGCTCAACTAGATCTTGATCTAATTGTTCTATCATTTCAAATGCTTCGATTAGAAAGTCTTCCATTATCTCTTGCATTTCATCCATAGTAAGTACCTCTTTTTCATTAAAAATAACAGTTTTTTAGTATATCACACTTGCAAGTGTAATCTTAGTTTCTAGATAAAAGTTTAAAATATTTAAACTTTTTTCATTCCATGATTTTTGCTATCTCATCGCTAAATATCTCTTCATTAAACTTAACTATATAAGCATCTGCACCTATATCTAAGCCTTTTTGCTGACTATACTTATCACAGATTGAAGAACTAAAGATTAAAGGAATGCTTTCAAGCACTGGATTATCTTTTATCTTTTGTGCAAAGTGAAAACCATCCATGCGCGGCATCTCAACATCTGATACTATAAGTTTTAAAAAGCTATGTAAGTCTTTAGGGTGCTCTTTTACTATCTCATCTAAAGCCTTAAGCCCAGCTTCTCCATCTTTTGCCTCTATAACATCAAAGCCCATACCTTTAAGACTTTTCTTTATAAGGCTTCTAGCTATAGTACTATCATCTACTATTAAAACGGTCCCGCTAAATCTTTTTCTTTCTTCTTTATCTTGCTTAGAGATAACATCTTTATAGAAGTCTAAATCACTTAGAATCTTTTCTAAATCTAATATAAGCATAGTCCTTCCATCTTCTATCCTAGTAACAGCAGTTACTCTCTCCTTACCTATAGCATCACTGCTACTAAAGCTAGCTGGCTCTATATTACTCCAACTTATACGCCTTATAAGCTTTGCTTCATGAACTACAAATCCAAGCTTAAGGTTGTTAAACTCAGCAATTATCACTCGCTTTTTACTAGGTGGCACTTTTAGCTCTCTATCTTTTATACCTAGCCAAGTAGCTAGATCAACTAAAGGCATAACAGTGCCCCTTAAATCAAAAACTCCTAATATGTAATCTGGACTTGCTGGTAGTTCAAAAGTTTCTGGTACTTGGATGATTTCTTGAACCTTAGTTACATTAATGCCATAAATCCCTTCATAAACCTCTCCATCATCTAGTTGCTCACTTATTCTAAAGTCCACAAGCTCAATCTCATTGATTAAACCCCTTGTTTTTATACTTTTTTCCATGCAAGCCTTTCAATTAGTCTTTATAAGATGAAGGGTTTACCTTCAAAGTAAAATGCATCTAAGCCAACATATTCTACATTATCAAATGTATAGTTCCTATTTAGATGAAAGTGTCCTTCTATGATGCAAAACTTAGAATCTAAAGGCTTTTTATAGTGTTTTAAAACCCCACTAAAAACTTTCTTTTTATAAAGCTCTACCCTATATCTAGCAAAACGCTCTAATCTTTCTTCGCTAAAAGGCATCCTAATAATAGGCTTACTGTAGACTTTTTTTCTAATCTTGCTATAAAGCTTTCCAAAGGTGATTTTATCTAAATATCTTAAGCATTTCCCACTTAAAGCTTCACTCATAAGCCTAGCATAGGCATCATAGCTAGTATTAATCCATAAGTCACCATGGGCTAGGATACAGATTCTATCCATGTAATCTTTAAGGATGATAGGTTGGAGTTTATGAGGAAAGATTTTTATGCCACTTAGTTCATCTATAAGGGTTAAATGCATATCATGATTACCAGCTAGGTAGTAGATATCATTTTTCTTAGCTAGTTTTTCTAGAAAATGTATTAAGTCTAGATTTTCTTTTATGCTTCTTTTTAGATTACCCATTAAAACATGAAAAATATCCCCCATTAAAAAGATTTGAGAATCTTTTATATCTTTTAAGGCGTCAAATCTAGCTATATCTCCCATCTTAAAATGAGAATCTGCTATAAACATAGCGCCTTTTTTAATATAAAAATCCTCTATAAAATGCATATATCAACCTATATATTTTTTTCAATTATAATAGAACTTCAATACTTTCAAATACCAAGGAAAAACCAATGCTACTAACCATAAATGGCAAAGAGCTAAGCTTTGAAGAAAATCCACTTAGCATATCAAGCCTTCTAAAAAAACTAAATATTGAAGAGCAAGTTGTAGCCATATCTTTAAACACTGATATAGTAAAAAAAGATAAATGGAGCATAACTACTTTAAAAGAAAAAGATAATCTAGAGCTGCTTCATTTCATGGGTGGAGGCTTAAGTCTTTAAGATTAAGGCGTGCTAAGAGTTTAGATTTAAGTTTTAGTACTAAAATATCACCCTAACCCAAAACTAAATAAGGAATCAAACATGAAAAATCAAGGTGTAAAAGACGCTTTAAGACTTTTTGCAAAGTTTAACAAGACAGCTAATGAAGACGTAGCTAACATACTTGGCAAGCTTAGTAAAGATGAACTTACTAAAGATAGAGGTCTTTACTTTAAAAGCTTACAAGGCACAGTAAATCATATACTAAATGCAGACTTGATAATGTATGGAACTAAGTTTAGCACCTTTGGTAAAGGAGTTAAAAAGCTAGACTATCTAAAAGAAGATATGAGTTTAAAAGATGAGATAGCTAATGACTATGAAGCTTATAAAAAAGCTAGGGCTGCAACAAGCGATATGATAATAGAAGTTATAGAATCAATTGATGAGTTTTATACTGAATATAGACTAGTAACTCCTAATAAAGACATAATAAAACCTAGATATCAAGTGATGATGGCTGTACTTAACCACGCAACCCACCATAGAGGAGAGATCTCTGGCATGCTTGATGCTATGGGCGTGGAAAATGACTTTAATGGACTTATGGCTATATAATCTTAAAGCCTAATAATACTTTTAGTGACTTAGTATTTAAACTTAAGTCAATATATAAACCTTTAAACCTTTGAAGTTAGTCTCTGCTTCAAAGGCTAACTTCAAAGATTTGCTAGTTTCTAGCCTCCTTGCTTAGTGATTGCACACAAACATTTTAAATATCTTTATAAAACATTTAATGCTAGCTAAAATGCAGTCTTTTCACTACGCTTGATAGCTTTTATAAAGTCTTTAGACTTGTCACATGCTAGCAAGCAACTAAAAGTCATAACATAGCATTTTTAATATTTTGCCTTTCATTAATTTGATTTGATGCAAAATAAAGCTTCTTAAAAAATAGCGCGCAAGGCACTAAAGAAAGAGTTTTTTAATATCAGCTTGTCATACTTGCTTTAACAAATATGACAATTACTAAAAATACCTTAATGAACATTCATACTTATACAATGAAGGCTTCCATGCTGCTTGATTAAAGCCTCACAGTTTATACCTACAACCTTATAGTTTGGCAAAGCCTCACTCAAAGCTTTTAAGGCCTTATCATCACTAGGTTTATTATAGATAGGAACTAAAAGCTTAGTACCAGAAAACAAAAAGTTCACATAGCTTGCTGGTAGTGCCTCGCCATCTTCTATATAGTCACAAAAAGGCAGTGCTACTAACTTAAAAGGAAGGTTTTTTAGTTCTTGCTCCATAAGCTCTAGGCCTTTAAAGTGTACATTTTTAGGATCTTCACACTTGATATAAGCAATAGTCTCATCATCTATAAATCTAGCTAAAGTATCTATATGACTATCTGTATCATCACCTAGTAAAAAGCCATGATTAAGCCAGTAAACTTGCTTAATATTAAGTTCTTTTAAGAGTTTAGATTCTATTTCTTTTTGGGTTAGGGCTGGGTTTCTATTAGGAGAAAGTAGACACTGTGTGTTAGTTAATAAATCGCCTTTTGAGTTAACATCTATACTACCACCTTCTAAGATTAGACTTTCAGTTTTCATATTTTTGAGAAAGCCTAAACAAGCAAGTTGAGTATTTATCTGATTATCTAAGTCTGAAGCAAACTTTAATCCCCAGCCATTAAAACCAAAGTTTTTGTAAGCATATTTAGCATGGGTGGTGCTAGGTTTTATGCTTATAGCTAGACTATCTCTTGCCCAAAGATCATTAGTATCTATCTCTATAATCTTTACATTCTCTTTAAAACTTGCCCTTATAGAATCTTGGGTATGCTTTATAAGCCATACTTCACATTCTAAGTTATTAATTATCTCTTCATAAACTTTTCTAACAGCTTTTAAATCATCCCTAAAGTCACAAAACTTGTGAGGATATATTAATACGATCGCTCTTTGTTTTTCCCACTCTGCATACATTATAATAATACCTTTTATGTTATATATTTTTAAAGGTAAAATTATACCTAACCAAATAGTTCAAGGGATAAAATGCTAGTACTTGCCATAGAGACAAGCTGTGATGACTGCGCCATAGCTTTGATGGACTTAAACTCAAAAGCCTTGCTTCACCATCAAAAGATATCTCAAGAAAGCTTTCATAACTTGCATGGAGGTATAGTACCAGAGCTTGCAAGCAGACTGCATGCTAAAGACTTGCCAAAACTTTTAAGTAAAGAGCTTTTAGATTCCATGCCAAAAGTTATAGCAGTTAGTGTAACGACTGAACCAGGCCTTGCTACTTCACTCTTAGAAGGACTGATGCTAGCTTCTATGCTTAGCCTAGTTTATAATCTACCTCTTTTTGGGATAAACCACCTCCTAGGCCATATCTACTCTTGCTTTTTATGGGAAGAAGAAAAGCCTTTAAGTGCACTTTTAGTCTCAGGGGGGCATAGCATGCTTATAGAGTTTAAGGGTTATAGATGTGTAAAACTAGTTTCAACTACTCTAGATGATAGCTTTGGGGAGTGCTATGATAAGGTTAGTAAGATGCTAGGGCTTGCCTATCCAGGAGGGCCTATTATAGATAAACTTGCAAAAAGTTATAAAGATACTCCTAGCTTTAGCTTTCCTGTGCCTTTGCGTCATAAAGATACACTTGATTTTAGCTTTTCAGGCCTTAAAAATGCAGTAAGACTTAAGGTAGAAGAGTTGCAAAAACAAGGAAACTTAGATGACACACATAGTGCAGAGCTTGCACTAGCCTTTCAAGAAAGTGCTACAACCCACCTAGTAGAAAAAACTAAAAAATACCTAGATACTAAAAAAGATATAAAAACTTTTGCATTAATTGGCGGGGCATCGGCTAACTCCATGCTAAGAGAAAAGATTCTTAGCTTACTTAAAACAAAAGATATAGAGCTAAAACTTGCACCCTTAGAGTTTTGCTCAGATAACGCCGCTATGATAGCAAGGGCTGCTGTAGGAAGACTAGAAAGTCTTTTGGATAAAAAAACTTTAGAATCTAAAGACTTTTCACAACTTAAAAAAGAACTTTTTAAACTAGAAGATGGATATAAGCTAGATATATCCCCAAAAAGTACCTGCTTTTAGAATCTAGATTCCATCTTTTTGCATTTAAAGATAGCTATTTTTATATTTTATGATGATGCTAAGAAGTTTTACACCCCATTACAAGCAAGAAAAAGACTTACAAGCTTTTTAAGCTTTATTAAATAATATATAAGTTAGAATCACAACTTTTAATTTGTACTTAAGGTTAACTATGAAACGCACTTATCAACCACACAACACACCAAGAAAAAGAACTCATGGCTTTAGATTAAGGATGAGTACAAAAAATGGCAGGAAAGTCATAAACGCAAGACGTGCTAAGGGCAGAAAAAGACTAAGCATCTCTTAATGACACTAAGTCCTAATCATCACACCAAAAGAGTATGACACCAAAAGAGTTTGACTCCTTAAAGACAAGCAAAGACTTTGATATAGTTTTCAAAAATGGCTTTAAGTACAATCAAGACACTTTTACCATCATACTTTTAGAACTAAGTAGCTTTTATAAACTTAAAAAACAAAGACCACTAAACTTAAGCATAACTCAAGCTTCTACCTTTTTACTAGGACTTAGCATAGGTAAAAAGATAGGAGGGGCAGTAAAGCGTAACCTCATAAAAAGACGCCTTAGAAGCATAGCTTTTAAACTCTATAAAGACTTAAACAATACAGGCTTAGCTTGCGTTATCATAGGTAGAAAAGGTATAGAAGCTTTAAGCTATGAAGACTTAGAAAAAGGCATCTTATACTCTTTTAATAAAGCAAAAACTAAGATGCTTTTAAAGCCTTATGCTAATCAAAATACTACTAGGCCTAACACAAAAACACCAAGCCAAACATCACAAGATAAAAGTCGCCAAAAAGCCTCTAGCACCCCATCATCTACTATATTATGAAGTATGTATCCTTAGTTCTAATTAGCCTTTATCAACGCTTTATCTCCCCTCTAAAAAAACCAACTTGCATCTATCATCCAACCTGTTCTAGCTACTCTTTTTTAAACTTCAAGTACAACAACTTTTTGCTAGCCTTTTTGCTAACCTTGCTTAGAATCTTAAGGTGTAATTCACTTTTTAAAGGTGGTTTTAATGCCCCTTTTATACTAAAACTAAGACTTAATAAGCCTAAAAAAAGCTCTATCAAGCAACCTATAAAAAGCACTAGTTCTAAAAACTTAGCCTCAAAACCTGCCTTTTTAAAACTAGCCCCCCTCTTAAAACAAAAAAATATTATTAAGATTCCACATTTAAGATACTTAATCTTTAAGTATAAAGTGCATAATATCAGTTTGATTAAAGTTGAAAAATTTTATATAATCTTAGTTTAATCTATTTAAAGGTGTTCAGTGAATAAGTCTTCCAAGTCTCCCAATTTAAGGATTGTAATAGCTATAGCAGCAGCTCTTGTAGTTATCGTAATCTGGTCAAAGTATTTCGCTCCAGATGAAACTAACACACATCATACAAGCACAAACACCACAAAAGATGCCAAGCTTGCTAGTGCAGAGACGAAAGAAAGTACAAGTATAAATAGCGCACCAGCCATAGCGAAACAAACTGATGCTTTAAAAAATAATACAAAATCTGTCCCTAACCTTGCTAAAGATAGTCCAGATTCCACTCTTCTTACTATTAAGTCTAAAGAGTTTGATATGGATATAGATTCTTTAGGGCGCATTAAACAAGTTTACTTAAAAGACCCTAAATTCACCCACCCACCTCAAGAGCACTTTTTAGAGCACGTAAAAAGGCTAGTTGGCATAGTAAAAGGTGAGCAAAAACAGCTTGATAGACTACCTATTTTTGCAAATGACGCTTCACCTAAGCCTCTTGAAGTGAGATTTGCAAATGAAGACTTAAACGCGCTTGCTTTTAAAACTCCTTATAAACTAGAAACATCTAGTGAAGCCTTAAAAGAAAGAATCTTAAATCTTGGAAAAACCCCAGTTAGCATAGTACTAACCCAAACACTAGGTAAGTTAGAGATAACTAAAACCTTATTAATAAACCCAAATCTAACTTATACAGTTACTATCCATACTAGTGAGCCTGTAAAATACTTACTAAGTAATGGTGCTAGGCCAACTGCAGATGGTGAAAACTACGCATTTAATGGAGTTTTATTAGAGAAAGCTAGTGGCTCTATAGAAAAGATAGAAGATGGGGATGCTAAAAAAGAAGGAGAGGCTTATCCAAACTCAACCTTTGTTGCTAGCGTAGATAGATACTACACAACCTTGCTTTATAGTAAAAACAACCTAGATGTCATAGTTGGCCAACAAGCTACAGGTAAAAAATTACCTATGAGTTTTATAGATGTACAAAAACAAGATGTCACATTTAGCGGCTACATAGGACCAAAATACTACTCTACACTACACTCCATAGATCCAAAACTTACTAATGTAATTGAATATGGAATGATAACTTTTTTTGCTAAGTATGTTTTCTGGCTTTTAAACTTTTTACATGGCTATGTAGGAAACTGGGGCTTTGCTATCATCTTAGTTACCCTTATTATTAGGATAATCCTCTTCCCACTTACCTATAAAGGTATGGTTGGTATGCAAAAGCTAAAAGAACTAGCTCCAAAGATGAAAGAGCTTCAAGCTAAGCATAAAGGGGAACCTCAAAAACTTCAAGCTGCCATGATGGAGCTTTATAAGAAAAATGGAGCCAATCCAGTAGGAGGATGTCTTCCTTTGGTTTTGCAGATTCCAGTATTTTTTGGTATTTATAGAGTTTTATATAATGCAGTTGAGTTAAAAAGTGCTAGCTTTATCTTTTGGATACATGACTTAAGTGTTATGGACCCTTACTTTGTGCTTCCTATCATCATGGGTCTTTCTATGTACTTACAACAAACCCTTTCGCCAACACCAGTTACTGACCCAACTCAGGCTAAGATTTTTAAACTCTTACCTGTTGTATTTACTATATTTTTGATAACTTTCCCAGCAGGACTTGTGCTTTACTGGACTGTTAATAATATATTCTCAGCCTTACAACAACTTGCAATCAATAAAATCCTAGCTGCCAAAAAAGCTAAATTTGCTTTAAAACATGGAGAGAAAGAAGTTATAAAAGAAGAGAAAAAACATAAATAAAATTATAAATATAAAAAAAGTTAGATTTAAATGACAAAAATACAAGCACTCACCATAGAAGAAGCACTCACTAAAGCTAGTCTTATGCTTAAGTGCTCAGTTACTTCTATAGAATATGAAGTTATACAGTATCCAAGAAAGGGATTCTTAGGGTTTTGCAAGAAAGATGCCATATTAGTAGCGCAAAAAAAGCAAGACTTAAACACTGAAGAGTATAAAAACTTAAAAGATCAAAGTAGGGATTTTAAGGATGCTCTAGGTAGCCAAGAAGCTATGATGTGCGTAAATTTTAACTCAGACTTAAAAGATCTCAAAAAAATTAATAATGCTGAAAAAACTGGCTTAGAAACTCATATCAAAAATATGGCAAAGCCAACTCAAGGTTTAACAGAAAAGGCTGAGTTTCTTAAGCATATAAAACAAGATAAAGAATTGCAAAACCTAGAATCTAAACTTAACGCATCTAATACACCAAAATCTAACGTTAATACTACTCCCTTACACACTCAAGAAAAGGTTTTCCAAGATAAAAATTATAAAGAAGAAAATTATAAAGATAAAGTTCGGCAGGATTTAACACTTACTAACACAAAGCAAGAAGCTACCCTACCTAGCAATACAAAAGAAGAAAATGCCGCCTTTAACAGCATTAAACAAGATGGGTACCACAAAAAAGGCTATGAAACCACTCATAAAGATTCTAGATCTGATATACATAAATACCAAAATCTAGACCTAAAAGAGCGCATAAATAAAGACACAAAAGCTAAAGAAACCAGCCATAAAGTGCAAAAAGATATAGATGAACTTTGTGCTACTGTGCAAGCAGAATTAAAAGACTTACTATCTTATATGCCTTTAGAGCTAGACACTATAGAAGTTAGTGTTTATAATGATAAGACCTTATTTATCTTTTTAGACGGCAAAGATTCTGCATTAATTATAGGTGAAAAGGGTTATAGATATAAAGCACTTTCTTACCTTTTATCAAACTGGATTCAACCAGTTTATGGTTTTAATATAAAGCTTGAAGTATCTCAATTTTTAAAAAATCAAGAAGCCATGATAGATGCCTATATAAAACCTATCATAGAAGAAGCCCTAAGCAAAGGTAGCTCTAGCACCAAAGAGCTAGATGGAGTCTTAGCCCATATAGCTCTTAAAAAACTAAGGGCTGCCCTTCCTAATAAATATGTCTCCTTTAGAACAAGCACAGGCGATAAGAAATATATAATCATTAATGACTTTAAATGAAAGACCTAACACAAACTAACACTGATACTATAGTAGCCTTGGCCACTAAGGAACAAAGCACTATAAATATAGTAAGGCTTAGTGGGCCTAAAGCCAAAGAACTAGCTTTTAGACTTACTGGCAAAGACTTACTTCCACGTGTTGCTACTTTATGTAAGATAAAAGATGAAGAAAATAGACTACTTGATAAGTGCATATGCATCTACTATAAAGCCCCTTTTAGTTTTAATGGAGAAGATATAGTTGAGTTTCAATGCCATGGTGGCTTTGTAGTTGCAAATGAGATCTTAAACCTACTTTTAAGGCTAGATGCAAGGCTAGCTGAAGCTGGCGAGTTTAGCAAAAGGGCTTTTTTAAATGGCAAGTTAGATCTAGTCCAACTTGAAAGCATGGCAGCACTAATCCAAGCTAAAAGTAAAAAAGCTGCCCTCTTGCTAGCACAAAACCTTGAAGGCAAACTAAGTAACTACATACATGATATTAGGGCTAATATGATAACTATCCTAGCCCAAATTGAAGTCATGATAGACTACTCAGAAGAAGATCTAGATACTAGATTAATAGAAAGTATAAAAAGCTATCTAAATAAACTAATTTTGGAGTTTTCTAACATCATAGAAAACTCCAAACTTGCTATAACTTCACTTGAAGGCCTAAACCTAGCCATAATTGGCAAGCCTAATGTCGGTAAAAGCTCCTTACTAAACGCCTTACTTCTAGAAGATAGGGCCATAGTTAGTGATACAAAAGGTACCACAAGAGATGTTATAAGTGAGTATATAAATATAGATGGCAACCTTTTAAAAGTCTCTGATACTGCTGGCATCCATAAAAGTAAAGATGATATAGAAGAGCTAGGCATAAAAAAAAGCCTAGAAGCAGCAAAGAAAAGTAACATAGTGCTTTGTGTGTTTGATAGCTCACAAGACTTAGAAAAAGATGACTTAGAGATACTAAGATTTGCTAGCACACTAGATTCTAAAGTCATAGCAGTGTTAAATAAAAATGATCTAGAATCTAAAACCAACTTAGAATCTAAGCTTCAAAATAACTACAAGCTTAAGACTATAAGTATAAGTTCTAAAAATCTAAGCTCTATCATAAGGCTAAAAAACTTATTAAAAGATATCTTAGATACTGTAAGCTATGAAGGAGTTATGCTTAGTTCAAAAGAACAAAGCTTGAAGTTAGAATCCTCACTAAAAAGTCTAAAAGCCGCCCTTCCTTTTTTAACTGAAGGAACCTTAGAGTTAGCAAGTCTTGAGATAGGAGCTGCTTTAAAAGGACTAGCTTCCATAACTCATGAGTTTGATACTGAAGAGATGTTAGATTCCATGTTTTCTCAATTTTGTGTTGGGAAGTAGTCAAAGATAGCCCTAAAAAGTAAAAGGAGTTTTGTATTTTGATAAAATCTATACTTTACTTTTTGCTAGCTTGTATTTTTGAAGTAGGTGGAGGCTATCTAGTTTGGATATGGCTAAAAAATGATAGGCCATTATGGATAGGTATACTTGGCATGGTTATGCTAGCAGTTTATGGAGTAGTTGCCACACTTCAAACTAGCACTTTTGGGCGTGTTTTTGCCGGATATGGCGGGATATTTATAGTATTTTCTATAGTTTGGGCTATGGTTTTTGACAAATTTAAACCAGATAGATTTGATATAGTAGGTGCAGTGCTTATATTACTTGGTGTGTTTATTATGCTCTATGGAAGAAATTTTATTAAATAATTTGATTAGTATTTGCTACTTCTTTTTCAAAACTGGTTAAAATTGAGAACATTTTTTTAAAAAAGGAAGATTCAATGTTAAAAATATTATTCGTAGGTTTAGGTTTGGCGGGTTTAGTGTTTGCTAGTGATGCAGCTGGTATAGTTTCTGGTAAATGTGCAGCATGCCATGGTTTAAAAATGGAAAAACATGCTATGGGCAAAAGTGATATCGTTAATCAAATGACTAGTGCTAAAATTAAAGCTGACCTAGAAGGTTATAGAGCTGGTACTTTAAACCAAAAAGGTATGGGAACTATTATGCACGGTGCAGCTAGTAACCTAAGTGATGCTGATATCGCAGCTCTTGCTAACTATATCCCAACTTTAAAATAACTTAAAGCTTATTATAGGTAGAATCCAGGTTTTAGTTTAATCAAAGAAAGGTACATATGTTAGAAGGTAAAATTAGAGAGAGTATTTCAAAGGCTAACGCAAAAGCCTTAAGGAAAGATGGGAATCTAATCGCTAATATTTATGGCAAGGGGATAGAAAACATCCACTGCTATTTTAAAGAAAACGATTTTATAAAGTTTATGCGTTCAAAAAACAGTATCAAATTCCCTGTTAAGGTGGATGGTAAAGAACTGCTTGTAGTTGCAAAAAGCTATAACATACATCCAGTTAGAGGCTCTATATTACACGTAGACTTAATGGTAGCACAAGATGGCGTTGTAGCAAACTTCAGCGTACCTGTAAAAACTGTAGGTACGCCTATAGGTTTGAAAAACAAAGGTATTTTGCTTGTATCTCATAAAAGAGTACCGGTGAAATGCGATGCTAAACACCTACCTGATAGCTACACTATAGATGTATCTAAGTTAGATGTTGGTCACAGCGTACTAGTTAGAGACCTAAATAAGCATGATAATGTAGAAATAAAACTAGGTTCTTCAGTAGCAATAGTCGGTGTGATAAAAGCTAAGTAATGAATGAATGTATTAGTTGCTGGTCTAGGAAATGTTGGATCAAAATACGAACTAACTAGACACAACATAGGCTTTATAATACTAGATGCCCTAGCTAGCAAGCTAGGGACTAGTTTCTCTCTTGATAAAAAGGCAAACGCCCTAGTGGCCTCTCACAAACTTTTAGAATCTAATAGCTCCCAAACTTACAACCTAATCTTAGTAAAACCTCAAACTTTTATGAACCTAAGTGGCACAGCCATAGCCCCCCTTTATAACTACTATAAATGTGAAAGATTAGTAGTTATCCATGATGAGCTAGACTTACCCTTTGGAAGTTTAAACTACAAAGAAACAAGTAGCACAGCCGGGCATAATGGGCTAAAAAGCATCAACCAGCATCTTTCCCTACCCTACTCTAAACTGCGTTTTGGTATAGGATTTAACATACTTTTATATCCTGAATTACTAACAAAGCTTATAAGTTCTAACATAGATGCTTATAAGATAACTCAAGACTATATAGATTCTTATAAGGAAAAACTTAGTAATAATACTAAGGGCATAATGAGTGGTAGCGAGTTTAAAAACATAGCCCTAGCAGCCCTAAAAAGTGCTAATAAAACTAATCATGAAGAAGTCTCAAACTATGTCTTAAATAACTTTAGCAAAACTGAACTTTTGCTTTTAAAAGATATGCTTCCTTTTATATTACAAGCCTTGTTTTCTTTAATAACTTCTCCATCAAGCACACAAAACAAATATGGCATTAATCTCAAATGATGCTTTTTAACTTTATCTCTTATAGATATATAAAGATACTTATCACCATTTTCCTAGCCCTAGAACTTTTCTTTGTAAGTATAGATAGTTTGCAGTACTTTGAACATATGCCAGATTCTGTAAATCTCATCATACTTTTTTACTCCTATGAAGCCCTTTATGCACTAAACTACGTTTTACCTATAAGCCTACTTTTAGCAGTGGTAGTCTTTTATATAAGCCTAATTAAAACCAACCAGTACGCAGCACTCTTAGCACTAGGCTACTCTAAAAAAATCATCCTTGCCCCAGTGCTTACTATAAACATAATCATACTGGTACTTTTTATCATTCTTAACATTACTCCTTTTGTTTATGCTCAAGAAAAGGTAGAAAACATAGTCTATCAAGGCTCAAACATGAACACGGCTAATAACTTATTTGTAAAATATAAAGATAGCTATATCTTTTTTGGCAAGATTTATCCTCTACTTCAAACCGCACAAAATATCAAAGTGTTTAAAGTAGATAACAAAAAGTTAGTGAGTGTTAGTTCTTCAAAAGAAGCAGTTTTTAAAAATAATGAGTGGATTTTAAAAAATGTATCAGTTATGGATATGCCTAAAGATTATGAGATAGGCCATCCAGGTATCACTATAAAAACTTATGATAACGTGCATTTATTGCATGGGTTTAGACCAAAAGTACTAGATACTATCTACCAAAACAAGCCTTCAGTCTCTATCTATGATGCTCTAACTTCTATGAAGATTTTATACAAAGCCCATGCTGAGTTTGGAAGAGTTAGGGGTATATTTTACACACTTACTATCATTCAGTTCTTTGTCATCTTTACTAGCATCATAGTAGTTTACTATAGTCCAGTGCTTGCAAGATATGGCAACCTAGCATTAAATGGCATCATATTTAGCGTTTTTTGCTTGATAATGTGGGGGGTTTTTTTCTCTCTAGGCAAACTAAGCGCAAACAATCTTTTTATACCAGAGTTTGGACTGCTGATACCTTTTGTAATATTAGCTGCTGTTGGCTCATACTGCTTTAGCAAACTTAATCATATTTGATTAATTAAATTTAATTATAATCAATGTGAATTTAGCATTAGCTAGATCATTAAAACAAAAGGATTTTTCATGAGAAAAACAATAGTAAGTTTAGTAGTAGCATCAGCTCTAGGTTTTGGTTTAGCTCAAGCTGCTCCACTTGTGATAGACAACTCACACTCAAGAGTTGGATTCCAAGTAACCCACCTTATGCTTTCAAGCGTTGATGGTACATTTGATACTTTCACTGGTAACGTAGATGTAGAAAAAGGTGAGTTAAAAGCACTTAGTGGTGACTTAAAAATCTCTTCAGTAAACACTCAAAATCAAAAAAGAGATGATCACTTAAAAGCAGCAGACTTCTTTGACGCAGCTAAATTCCCTGATGCAACTTTAAAAGCTATAAGCATAAAAGAAGACAAACATGCTGAAGCTAAGATGAAAAAACATCACATGCATGCTGAATCTGAAATGAAAAAAATGGATATGAAAGAAGGTATGAGTAAAAAAGACATGGCTGATGATAAAAAGTCAATGGACATGATGATGAAAGTTCCTACTAAAATATATACTATCGAAGCTGATCTAACTATCAAAGGTGTTACAAAGAAAGTTAAACTATTTGGTGTGTTAAGAGGACCAGTTCAAGATATGAAGAAAAATGAAGTTTATTCTCTAATGCTACGTGGAAAAGTTAACAGAAAAGACTTCGGTGTTGGCAATGGTTTTGCTAACAGCATGGTAAGTGATGATGTAAGAATCAACATTACCCTAGAAGGTACCCCTGGCAAATAACTCTTAAGCTTACTAACTTTTCTCTCCTTTTACCTTTTAGTTAAAGGAGAGGCTCCTATCTTTAAGATGGGAGACCCTCCTTCTCTCCCCACTGAACTTTAAAACTTATCTTACAAAGGATTCTATCTCTATTAACCTACTCCTAGCAAGTCTAGATTTAGTTATCGCACGCTTTCTTACTTTAGCCAAGCTACTTGCTTATTATTTGCCTGCTATTTTTAACATAATCTTATAGATATAAAGCGGGTATTTTATAACTTTTGGATATCTTGCGTACTGCACATGGTTTATACTATTTAGCAAAAGTCCTCTTACATCAAGATTATTAGCACGGTGGTAAATTATGCACTCTTTCATAAGCTCTACTGGTGATTTTTTTAATAGTAGTTTTATAAAACGCATCTCATTAGGATTAAAGTATGTAAACTTTTTAGTACTATCCTCATAAACTTCTTCTAGTAAACTTTTAGCCTCTTTAATGCAAGTAAAAAAGTTTTCTTCAGTAGCAAAAATATGAAGAAAATAAGTAAAAAGATCAAAGTAGGCATAAAGTAAGCCCTCTTCAAATCCCTTTGTGCCTTTTAGTCCTAAAAGCTTATAAGAGTGACATAAGATATTAATCCCAACAAGTGGATCTGCTAAACTAGTACTACTTTTAGCTCCATCACTTCTGTTATATCCATACTTTTTATTAATCCTAGCTACATAAAGAGTCTTAGGGATATGACATAGACTTTTAGCCCTTAAAAAAGCAACTATAGCAACATCAGTATCTTCAAAGTCACAGTCTTGAAAGGCAAGCTCTTCTTTTACAAAAAACTCTTTCTTATACATATTAAAACAAGCTGAAGTTCTAACCTTCCTCCAAAACTCTCTATTAGCATTACTGGCGTTAAATACTAAACTGCCCTTAGTTGAAGCATGGTTTAGTTTAAATGGATGATGCTCATTTTTACTTTCATCATATACGTCAAGATTGCAGTAGGCTATATCAGCAAGACTAGATTCTAAGCTTTCATAATGAAGTCTTACGCAGTCTAAGTTAAGATAGTCATCACTATCTACAAAGGCTATATATTTACCTTGGGCTATGCTTACTCCATAGTTTCTTGCTAGGCTTGGATGACCTGTTCTAACGCTATTTAAAAAAAGTTTGATTCTGTTATCTTCTAAGGCGTAGGCTTTTAACTTATCCACACCTTTATCACTTGAAGCGTCATCTACTATGATGATTTCCATATCTTTAAAGGTTTGATTTTTTAAGCTTAATATGCACTCATCTATATAGGCTTCATTATTGTAGTTAGCAACTATCAAAGAAACTTCTGGCTTTTTACCCTTAGGATCTAAAGCCCCTTCAAATCTAGTCAAGTGCTGAACTCTTATATCTTCTAGGATTGGCAAAGGGAAGTCCCCCCCCCCCCCCCAGTTAATCTGGTGGAGCTAACTTTAATCATCTATTTTCCTTAAATATGCTTAGTATCTAGCCTAAAACTACAATACAATTTTAGGGAAAATAAAAATAAAAATCTACTTAAGTGCGTTTAGTGCACTTTTGTAATCTGGCTCATTAGTTATCTCAGAAACTATCTCTTCATAAACTATCTTACCTTGTGGGTCTACTACTATAACTGCGCGAGTTAAAAGACCTTCTAGTGGACTATCAGCTAAGATTAAACCATACTTCTCACCAAACTCTTTTTTTCTAAAGTCACTTAAAGCAGTTACATTTTTTATACCTTCTACTGTGCAAAATCTACCTTGCGCAAAAGGAAGATCCATAGAAACTACAAAAACTTGAGCGTTTGGCAGTTTTGAAGCCTCTTCATTAAACTTTCTAGTTTGAGCAGCACATACTCCTGTATCTAAGCTTGGCACTACATTTATAACTTGATATTTACCACTTGCTCCACCAACTTTTACAGAGCTTAGATCACCTGCTACTAGTTCTACACTTGGAGCACTATCACCTACTTTTACTTGTTTTCCGCCTAATGTTGCTTTATTACCTTTAAAAGTTACCATAGTTTATCCTTTATATTTTTTATCTAAAGATTCTATAGTACTGCCTTGCTTTAAACATTAAGCAATATCAAGTTAACTATGAAAATAATTATGTTTTTCAAAAAGATAACTTAAAAAATAAAGTAAAGATTTAAAAAGAAAAAGTGATATATAAAGTGTTGCTAGTAAAATCAATAAGTTATGCAAAATGAGAGTAACTAAGTTTATTTTTCAATTAAAACTTATAGTATAATTCAGTCTTTGTCTATCACGACCCCTTCATCTAGAGGCCAAGGATACCACCCTTTCCAGGTGGTTACGAAAGTTCAAATCTTTCAGGGGTCGCCAACTTAAACCTCGCTTTTATAATCTCATAAAAACAGCCAAGCCAAACAAACCCCTGTAAAAAGATATAAAAATATACCTCTTGTAAAAAACTATCTTTTAGAGAACTGTGGACTACGTCTTGCTTTTCTTCTACCGTATTTCTTACGTTCTACAACTCTAGCATCTCTAGTTAGTAAGCCTTCAGGTTTTAGTATAGGCCTAAAAGATTCTCTATCAAAAAGATTTAACGCCTTAGCTATACCAGAACGTAAAGCTTCAGCTTGAGCAGAGTATCCACCGCCAAAAGCAACAGCCTTGATATCAACTGACTTATCTTGCTTAGTAAGCATCAAAGGTCTCATAACCTTCATTTTTATAGAATCATGCCCACCTAACCACTCATTTAAGCTCATATCATTAATTATAAGTTTTCCTGTACCGCTTGTTAGCCACACTTTAGCTATAGCGCTTTTTCGTTTACCAGTTGCATAAACCTCTTGCATTAATTTCCTTTACTTGTTGTTTGCGCAGTATGTGGGTGAGTTTCACCTTGATATACTTTTAGTTTTTTAATCATAGCTCTTCCTAATTTTGTCTTAGGCAACATCCCTCTAACAGCTAGTTTGTATAGCTTTTCTGGGTGTTTTTCTAGCATCTGACCTAAAGTTTTACTTTTAGTACTTCCAAAGTAGCCAGAGTGAGTAAAGTACTCTTTATCATCTAACTTAAGACCGCTAAACTTAACATCTTTTGCATTAATAACTATGACGAAGTCTCCACAGTCCATATTAGGAGTAAAGCTAGGTTTATGCTTTCCTCTTAAAATAGTAGCGATCTGAGTTATCAGTCGCCCAAACACTTGACCTTTTGCATCCAAGACTATCCAGTCTCTTTTTATCTCACCTACTTTTGGTGTTTTCGTTAGCTCCATATTATGTACGCCTTGTATTTTAAATAAAGATGAGACTTTAGTGGGTTTATACTTAAAAAAAGCTTAATTTAAGTTATTTTTAAAATTAGATTCTGATGTGTAGACAAAATGAGGGTTTGCATTTTATAGCTACATATTTAATGCAAGCCCAACCACTGAGTATTGTGCTACAATAGTCTAATCGGAAAAATACTACTTGTTGCTAGTGTTTATAAACTTGCGTTAAAAAGGGCTTTTACATATGGATCAAAATGGATGTGTTATAACCATAACTTCTGGAAAAGGCGGGGTTGGTAAGTCAACCGCCACTGCTAATATATCCATAGGCCTAGCCCAAGCTGGACATAAGGTCATAGCTGTAGACTTTGATATAGGCCTTAGGAATCTAGACATGATACTAGGACTAGAAAATAGGATAGTTTATGACGTTATAGATGTTATGGAAGGAAAGTGCAATCTTTCTCAAGCCATCATAAGCCATAAAAAAACAAAAAATCTATACTTCCTTCCAGCCTCTCAAAGTAAAGATAAAAACGTACTTGATACTGCTAAAGTAAAAGAGCTTTTAGAAAAACTAAAAGCTGAGTTTGACTATATAATAATAGATAGTCCAGCCGGCATAGAAGGTGGTTTTGAACACGCTGTCTTTTGGGCTGATAAAGCGCTAATTGTAGTTACTCCGGAGGTAAGTTCTATTAGAGATAGCGATAGAGTTATAGGGATAATAGATTCTAAGTCAGAAAAAGCTAAGCTTGGAGAAGAGTTAGAAAAATACGTCATCATAAATCGCATTAACCCAGTCTTAGTTGAAAAAGGTGATATGCTTAGCACTGAAGATGTTTTAGATATGCTAGCCCTACCTTTAATAGGCCTAGTGCCAGAAGATCCTAAAGTCGTAAGTGCTACTAACACAGGTGAGCCAACTATCTATATGCATAGTCCTAGTGGAGAAGCTTATGAGCGTATAAGTAAAAGAGTGCTTGGTGAAACTATAGAGTTTCCTATCTTTAAAGTTAAGTCTGGATTTCTAGGCTCATTTAAACGTATGCTAAGTAAGTAAGGAGGTTGTCTTGTTTGGTCTAGGAAAATACAAAGAAAAATCAGCTAGCTGTGCTAAAAAAAGGTTGATGTTAACTTTATCCAAAGAACGTACCGCCAACATACCTCACTTTGATGAGATGGTAGATGAGCTAGTAGCAGTAGTTAAAAAGTATACAAAATCTGATGCAGTAGAAGTAAAAAAAGCAGAAAGGGACTACTACTCTAAAACTCTAGAGATAACTATAGATGCTTAAATTTAGAATCTTTCACTAGCGAGCAAGGACTAATTTGAGTAAGGGTAAAAAGTTAGGTCTACTTGCAACACTACTAGTAGTTATTATCATAGTATTACTTGGAGTGGTCTACTACTTTGTTGTGAGTAATGATATAAGTGTTAATAAAGACTTAAACAAGCAAGCTTCTTATCCTAGAGCATTACAAGATGTAACTCCAGCCTTAAAGCCTAGTGAGATAGAATCTAGCCCAAAAGCTACCCCTCCCAAAACTATGCAAGAAACCACAACAAAACCTAGCATTACGCTAGATAAGACTTTAGCACCAAAGCAAAGTACTAAACTAGCAACTCCTAAACCTGAGCTAACTAAGGCTCAAAAACTAGATGCTTTACATGCTAAATACATAAAAACTTCACACTATAAAAAACCTATGATAGTTATCATCATAGATGATGTTTCTAGTAGAGTGCATGAAAGGCGCATCAAGTCAGTAGGACTTGCTAATCTAACTCCTAGCCTCTTCCCAAGACAGCCCATAACGCCACATACTCCAGAGATAGCAAAAGACTTTAAGCACTATATGATACACCTTCCCCTTGAAGCCGGTGGAGACTACACAGATAAAAGCGAGTGGATAACTATGGGTGAGAGTTATCGCAAGATAAAAAAACGCATAGATGAGATAAGGCAGGACTTTCCAGATGCCTACTATATAAACAACCACACAGGCCACGCTTTTACAAGTAGCAAAAAAGACATGCTAAGACTATTAAAAGCCCTAGATAAAGATGACTTTGAGTTTGTGGATTCTAAAACTATAGCCTCTAATGTCGTAAATGATATAGGCAAAAAAAGAGGTCATTTCTTTCTAGCAAGAGATGTTTTTTTAGATAATGACTTAGATACAAACTACATAGCAAAACAGATGGAAACTTTCTTAAAGATAGCTAGACTTAGAGGCTACGCCATAGCTATAGGCCACCCTCATCCAAAAACTATAGCAACACTTAAGCTTTATAAAGATGTGATTAATAAGTACTATAACCTAGTTTATATAGGCACTTTGGATGACTTTTTACGTGAGCATGTAAGCTACTATGGTCAAAAGCTAGAGCCTGATAAGTAATCTTAGATGAATGCTTTTTCCTTACTGCAAAGTAACTTTAGCCCAAAGATAAAAAGGCTTAATGCCCTAACCAACAAAGAAAGAAAAGAGTTTTTAGTCCTAACGCCTAAAGATACTCTAGAATACTTAGAATCCTTTTTTACCAAAAAAGATATAAATGCCACTCAAACACCCCAAGATAAAAAAGCTCTTAAAAGTTTTAGCTTATTTAAACCACTAGATAAAATCTTCTATAAAGGTAGCTTAGAGCTACTTAAAAAG
The DNA here is from genome assembly GCF_002272925.1 of Helicobacter sp. 13S00401-1. GTDB lineage: Bacteria > Campylobacterota > Campylobacteria > Campylobacterales > Helicobacteraceae > Helicobacter_I. The sequence continues at coordinate 172,051 of NZ_MLAR01000002.1, forward strand.
CCCCTGTTTGCAATCATAGGCTCTAGAAGTCCTAATGTCTATGCCAAAGAGCAAACTGCAGTTATAGCTAGCAAACTTGCAAAAAGTGGCTTTAATATCATAAGTGGTGGTGCCTTAGGTATAGACTGCATAGCACATGAAAACTCTTTTCCTAATACCATAGCAGTGCTTCCTTGCTCACTAGATCTAAACTACCCAGCACAAAACAAGAAAATCTTAGATGCTATAAAAAAAGATGGGCTAGCTTTAAGTGAGTATGAAGCTAATAGGCGCATAACCCTAGCTTCCTTCCTAGAAAGAAACCGTATCATAATTGCCCTAAGTGACTTAGTCTTTATCCCATATGCAGACTTACAAAGTGGCTCTAGCTCCTCAGCCTCCCTTGCTTTAGCGCTTAATAAGCCTATATTTACCTTGCCTCATAAGATGACTGAAAGCCTTTGTACACAAAAACTTTTGGCCGCTAGGAAGGCAAATGCTATATATGATGTAGATGAGTTTATAAAAACTTTAGGGCTCTTTTTTGACTTAAAAACTTTGAATGCTAGCAATGATGAAGTATTAGAATTTATAAGGCTTAATCCTTCCATACAAAAAGCACAAGAAAAGTTTGGTGCTTTGCTTTTTGAGTATGAACTAGATTCTAAGATAACGCGTGTTGGGCTAAACTATAGGGTTAATTAAACTTTTTTTAAGCCACTTTTCTAAGCCACTTTTCTAGGCCACTATAAATATTAAGTAGTTTAATAATTAGTACCTACTTTCTTACCTTGCTTGCTAAAGATTTTTTGCAAATAGATTCTATAAAACTATCATTTTATATAGGCAGCATTACTTTTTCTTGTAATCTTTGCAATCTATCATTGCAAAGGGTGTGTAAAACGCCCTTTGCACTTAAGCCTTTTAATTCTAAAAGCTACTTTTATAAAATCAACATCCTTTGGCAAGGGGGGAGAGGGGGCCCTATATCTTGAACTAGGCCTTCCTACTATCTCTCTAGTTTTATTTTATAAAATATTGCCCAGTAGTCCTCAGCACGCTTGTTTTTGCTTACGCACAAAAAACAAAAGGCAAAATATTATATTGCCTAGTTATAGATTCTCTACTCCTAGCACATGATAAAGCGTAAGCTTCCTTAAAAATAAAAATTATATATACGCAACTATTCCATTAAAATGTGCCCGTTAGCTCGCTTTGTTTCGTGGCACAAAAATCACGAGAAAAGAAAGCAGTAGTGTTGAATACGTGATGTTTCAAGGAAGCTTACGCTTTGCTAGAAACGAATATATGCCAAGTCCCCTCCCCCTTGTTTGCCAAAAAAAGAGCCTTTTTTGCAGGCTTTGCGGGAGTTAGGGGGGGGGTTAAACCCCTTTTTCAAGGAAGTTTCACTTTCAAGGAAGCTTTGCTTTGGTTAAAGAAAATATATAGATGAGAAAATATAGAAAAAGAAAGTGCTGAAATAAAGATTTAGTCAATAGTATAAAGAGATTAGAATTGCCTATATAAAACGATATATTTGCAAATGCCACATCACGATATCTTCTTAACACAAAGTTTTATAACACCAAACCCTATCAATACCTACTACAAAACCTAGTACATTGCAAACTAGATTCTATAAACTAGTAAGTTTTAAATCCAGACTGAGACGCATCTGGCAAACTAGGAGCCTTTGGTGCGCTAGGTGGAGTGGGTGCTTTTGGCATACCTAAAGAAGGTGTGCTTTCTTCATCTTTTTTTTGATCTGCTTGATTTGGTAAAGACATAGAGCCTTGGGCATCTGTTTTAAGTGGATAACTTTGCATCTTTTGAGTTAACTCTGAAGCAACTTTTGGGTCCATCTTAGCTAGTATTTTTCCTATCTCTGCTGGTTTTAAGCTTAAAAGTATGCTTATAGCATCAGCAGTTGGCATAGAAGAAAGTATAGGAGCGGCATTAGAATCTCTCATCTTTGCATAGCTTTGGGCTAACTTGCTATCTTTTATATTTTTTATATCAGCTAGCACTTTTTCATTTTGCGCTAAAAGTGCCTTTGCCTCTTCTAACCTAGCCTTACTTTCACTTTCTTTTTTTGCCTCTTCTTCTTTCATGTCTTTATACATCTGCTCTAAGGCTTTTTCTTTTAGGTCTAGTTTGGCCTTTCTTTCACTTAAAAGTTTAGAGTTTTCATTAGATAGTATCTGTAAGGTGGTTTGTTCTTGTTTTAGTTTTATAAGGGAGGCATTTATCTCTTGCTTTCTATCTTCAAAGACAGCATTGCACTGGGCATTAATATCTATTAGCTGGTTTTGAGTAGTAGTAGGAGTGCTAGCTTTAGCACTAAGCAAAGCACCTAAAGTGCTACATACTACTATTAGTAGAATTTTTCTCATGGTTATAACCCTTATTTGCATAAAGTAGATTGGATATGGAATCTAAGCTTTTAGCCTCAAGACTTTCTTTTTCTTTTTTTAGTCTTAGGCTCTCTTTATCATAGATATACTTTAGCTTTTCATACTCTATATTAAAAGCCTTTAACACTTCTTCTAACTCTTTTTTCTTAAGTTTAAGTAAAGCTACTTCTTCATAAGTCTTTTCTATCTCATATAAAAATCCCTGCATATAGACTTTTTGAGACTGATAGTCTTTAAAACTACCACTTTTTGGAACATCTGCATTTTGAAGTTCATAGTTTAAGCTATCTATATATTCAAACTTTAGTCTTATCTCACTAGCACAAGCTTGCACACTCTTTTCTTGTAAGTCTACATTTTGCTTGGCTATTTTTACTAGAGAGATAAGCTGTTTTATCATCTTAAGATTACATCTTCTCTATTTGGAGATGTAGATATTATGCCAACTTTAGTGCCTACTACATCTTCTATAGCTTTGATATAAGCCCTTGCAGCCTCTGGCAGTGCCTCATAGCTTTTTAGTCCATAGGTCTTATCCCACCCCTTAAAGCTTTCATAAACTGGCAAGCCCTTATCATCATACTTAACGCACATCTTAACTTCTTCTAACCCATCTAAAACATCAAGCTTCATTAAGGCTAACTTACTTACTCCATTAAGCCTTACTGCGTACTTAACTTGAGCTGCATCTAGCCAGCCACACCTTCTAGCACGCCCAGTAGTAGTACCAAACTCATAGCCCTTATCCCTTAGATACTCCCCTACTTTATCATGAAGCTCAGTTGGAAACTCGCCATTACCAACTCTTGTACAGTAAGCCTTAGTTATACCTATGACTTCATCTATATCTCTAGTGTTAAGTCCAGTTCCACTTAGAGCTCCAGCTATACTAGTGTGAGAACTAGTTACAAAAGGATAGGTGCCATGGTCGATATCTAGCATAGTACCTTGCGCACCTTCAAGCAAGATCTTTTTACCCTCATCTACAGCCTTCCATATCATCTTAGTAGTATCAGTTATAAGAGGCAAAATATTAGGTAGTACTTCTTTGATATCTTCGATTATAGAATCTGCACTTAGGTCATGAGAAACTTTAAGCAAGCTTAGGTTGTATCTAATCTTATCTTTAAGATTGCTAAGATCAAAAAGATCTTGCATTAAGATTCCATTCCTTGCTACTTTATCAGCATAACTTGGGCCTATACCTTTTTTTGTTGTTCCTATAGCTTCTACCCTTCCTTCTTCATCAAGCACATCACGCAAGATGTGATAAGGAAGTATGATATGGGCCTTATTAGATATAAAAACCCTTCCTTCTATGTTTGGAAACTGGGTTAGCTCTCTATCTAAAGCTAGCAAGTCTATAACCACTCCATTACCTATAATGTTAGTAACATGAGGATAGAGTATGCCTGAAGGGACTAAGTGAAGGGCATACTTAACTCCATCTACTACTATGGTATGGCCTGCGTTATGCCCACCTTGATATCTAACTACTAAGTCATAGTTTTTAGCAAGCATATCTACTATCTTGCCCTTTCCTTCATCACCCCACTGTATACCTAAGATCACATCTGCCATAAACTTTATCCTTTATAAACTTACTTTGTGTTTTAAGAGGTAGTGAACTACACCATCAGTATAGATTCCAAAGCCACAAGTAACTAAATCATCTATACTACAAACTCCCCCACTACAAAAAAATGAATTACCCAAAAACATCCTAAAAAACGCGCCCTTATAGTAGTCAACTGGTGCTAAAAGCAAGAGTGAAAAAACTACTTTTTCATACTCTAGATTCTTAGTTAACTCTAGTAGTGAAGCTAGCTCGTCTTTTAAAAACTCTGGTGCTTTAGGCAAATAAGACTTTAAGCTTTCTTTGTCATTTATCTCAATTAAGTCTTTCATAAGAGGTGACTTCATCAAAGCTGCAACATCTTGTCTTTCAAAAAGCCCTATATCTAATCCTTCATGCTTAGTACATAAAAGGGCTATCCTAGCATTAGTCACTTGTAAAATTGGGCTTATGTGAAACTTCTTAAAAAGCTTGATGCTTAGATCTAGCATATAATCAAGTCTATCTTGTTCCAAATACTCAACACCTATCTGGTTTAACTCAGTAGTTGGGTAGCTAAAAACTGGCTGTATATAAAACCACTTTTTTTGCTTGGTAGTTCTACCTAGTCGTCTAGTTATGATACGCGCTACTTCTAGTGTGCTGTCATTTCTTAGTGAGATTTGATTATTACTCTCACTGCTTATCCTTATAACATCTCTATCTAAAAAGCTTTTTTGGTGCTGTCCATAGACAAAAGTAGGAGTAATAATCTCTTCAAAGCCTTCTTTATAAAACTCTTCAACGCATAGATTTTCTACCACACGCTTAAGCCTTGCGCTCTTTGCAAAGGCAAGCTGACTGTTGTGTGGCACTTCATGTTCTAGTATCATCATTGCTACATGACCTTAAAAATTTATTGGACACTCATTATAGCTAATAGACTTTTTAAAATCACCAAAATATAGATTCTAAAAAAACCTACCTAACCATCAACTAGTGATTAAAAACCTTATAACTAGCAAGATAAGCTACCCTGCATCTAAGAAACATAAAATTTTTAGATTTATACACTAACTAGCAAGCCTTTTTTTGATATAAACAAAAAAAGTACATTTAGAACTTTTATCACTTAATAACACTAGATTTAAAAATATTACTCTTAAAGGAAGTTTTTATGAACAAGCTAAAAAACTATATAGGCAAAAGTGAGGAAGCTTTTGAAGATATCAACATACATCAAGTCCAAAAGATCTGTGCTACTTTTGGAGTAAAAGAGCTAAAAGTAGGAGAAAGTTTGCCTCACCTTTGGCAGTGGTGCTTTTTTGTAAAAGCTTTAGATCCTAGCAAGCTTGGGCGTGATGGTCATCCACGTTTAGGAGAGTTTTTACCCCTTATTGAAGATAGAAATAGGATGTGGGCTGGTGGGCGCTTTAAGTTTTTAAAAGATCTAATCATAGGCAAAGAAGCCAAGAAAAAAACTACTATAAAAGATATACAAGAAAAAGAAGGCAGAAGTGGCAAACTTACTTTTGTAACGCTTTTACATGAGTACTTTCAAAATGACACTTTATGTATAAGTGAGGAACAAGATATAGTTTATAAAGAGCCCTCTAAGCCAAAAACTAGCAGTGATGTGCCTTTAGAAAAGTGTGAGTTTAAAGAGAGCTTTAATCTAGATTCTACTTTACTTTTCCGCTACTCAGCCCTCACATTTAACGGCCATAAAATCCACTATGACTTTCCTTATGCTACAGAAGTTGAAGGCTATAAAGGCTTAGTTATACATGGACCTTTGCTAGCTACTTTTATGATTAATACTTTTTCAAAACACCATAAAGATAAAAAGATTTTAGAGTACTCCTATCAAGGCTTAAGACCGCTTTGTGTGCCTTCAACTTTTAGAGCTGAAGGAAGGCTTGAAGGGAAAAGTGCAAGCTTATGGATAGCAGAAGGAGAAAGTATAGCCCATAGAGGCAAAGTTATATTTAAGTAGTTAATTTCTATCTATAAACTTTATCTTCAATCACTTAGTAACCTATCTTCAAGCTAGCCAAAGCAGACTGATTAAATTGTCATTAAAAATTGACAATTTATGCTAGTATTTATAAATTTACACAAATAGTAAATGTAGTGTAAATGGAAAGGAAGAGTGATGGAAGTTTTACCCAAAAAGCTAGATTTAAGCTCAAGGCGTGAGTTTATAAAATACTGTAGTTTATTGCTTGCTACAAGTGTTTTATTAAAGGCTAGTGAGACTAAGTTTACTAACTCAAAAAGTCCGCGCTATGGCATGGTTATAGACCTTACAAAGTGTGTAGGTTGCCAGTCTTGTACTATGAGTTGTAGTATGGAAAATGACGTTCCAGTTGGTCAATTTAGAACTATAGTTGCAGAGTATGAAGCTAAAGATTCTAAAGGACGTGGCGTTATAGCCTCTTTGCCAAGACTTTGTAATCACTGTGAGAAACCAGCTTGCATAAGTGTATGCCCAGTAGGTGCTACCTATCAGAGAGCAAATGGCATAGTTAAGATAGATACTAATGAATGCATAGGCTGTGGCTTTTGTGTAGAAGCCTGCCCATATCATGCAAGGTTTTTAAATAAAGACACTTTAAAAGCTGATAAATGCACACTTTGTGATCATAGACTGCGTGCAGGCCTTTTGCCAGCTTGCGTTGAAAGCTGCGTGGGTGCTAGTAGGATGATAGGAGATTTGCATGATCCTAACTCATCTATTAGAAGATTTTTAAACACGCATGATACTTTGATACTTTCAAGCCCTAAAAACACAAAACCTCAGATATTTTATTATGGACTAAGCGAAATCCTTGCACAAAACAAACCTAATAGTGAGTATAAAATGGTGATTAACTGGAGTGAAAACATCATTTTTTAAAAGGCCAAAATTCCATTAAAGACTTTTAAAGGTAAAAACATGAAAAGTGATATAAAAAAAGATAAAAGAAGAGGTTTTTTAAAGACCATAGCACTAGGTGCAGTAAGCACGCCTTTATTTGCAAAAGATACAGATTCTAATCCAAAAGATGATTATAGACCTCAAGGCAGTCCACACATACCTGAGTTTAGTTATAAAAATGGCAAGCTAACTAAAACGCCTGGCCAAGATGTAATCTTAGAAATGTGCCATGGCTGTGTTACAAAGTGTGGCATAAGAGTAAGGCTAGATCATGGGAAAGTAGTGCGTTGTGTGGGAAATCCCTATCATCCACTAGCTAATGTGCATCATCAAGATTATAAAACCCCACTAGTTAAGGCATTTTCTAGACTTGCTAGTCAAGATACTCAAGAGATGCGAGCTACTGTGTGCAGCAGGGGGGCTTTGCTTTCAAAGATGGCAGAATCTAAAGTGCGTATACTATCTCCTCTAAAAAGAGTTGGTAAAAGAGGAGAGGGCAAATGGCAAAAGATAAGCTTTGAGCAGTTATTAGAAGAAGTTGTAGAAGGTGGGAATCTATTTGGCGAGGGCCAAGTTGATGGAATAAGATCGCTTTTTAGTGATGAGTTAATAGATAAAGATAATCCAGACTATGGCACTAAGCGTAATCAGCTTTTAAGTTTTTACTTCTATGATGGACGATCTGAGATAGTGGATAGATTTATAAAACAATCCTTTGGCACAATCAATCACTACTCCCATGGTGGAATCTGTGGTGGAGGCTTTAGGATAGGCTCTAAAATGGCACTTAACTCTAAGGGTTTTTTGCATACAAAGCCAGATTATGAAAATGCAAGATTTAATCTTTTTTGGGGAACTGCCCCATCTAATGCGGGTAATCCTTTCCAAAAACAAGCCAAGATGCTAGCTACTGCTAGAAGTAATAAAGACTATAGCTATGCAGTTATAGATCCTAGTGTTAATAACTCAGTAAAGTATGCTGCAAGTAATGGCAAATGGATAGCTATCAAATCAGGCACAGATCTAGCTTTAGCTATGGCGATGATAAGATGGATTATAGAAAATAAGCGTTATGCTACAAACTATCTTATCCAGCCAAATCTAGCTCAAGCCAAACTTGCAGGCGAGATACACCATAGCAATGCTACTCATTTGGTTATAGTAGAAAAAAATCATCCTAAGTACGGACAGTTTGCTAGGGTAAATGAAGAAATATTAGTTTGCTCGCAAAGTGGCAAGATACAAAGCCATTTGATAAATGAACCCGCCAAGCTAGAGTTTAAGGGTAAGATCTTACTAGATGGTAAGAAAGTGGCTGTTAAAAGCTCTTTTTTACTACTTAAAGAATCTGCTTTTGAAAGAAGTCTAAAAGAGTATTCAAAACTTTGTGGAGTAAGTCTAAAAGATATCATATGGCTTAGTGATAACTTTTCTAAAAATGGAAGAAAAGTAAATGCAAGTGTACACGGTGGTATGATGAGCACACTTGCAGGCATGACTACTTTTTCAATCTTAACTTTAAATACACTTATGGGTACTTATGGTTATAAGGGCGGAACCATAGCAGCTCAAGTTGGCACTCATAACTTTTTAAGTGGACGCTATGAACTAGGAAAGGTAGAAGGTGGCAAAAAGCCTAGTGGCTTAAATCTATCTAGAAGTGGCAAGTACTATGAAACTAGCACAGAGTATAAACGAAAACTAAAAGCAGGGCTTAATCCTTACCCAGCAACCCAACCCTGGTATCCTATATCTATGCCTTTGATAAATGAACCTTTAAGTGCAGCTGGCTTTGGCTACCCTTACAACATTAAAGTGTTTATAAACTATATGACTAATGTTGTCTACAATCAAGCCGGTTCGCAAGAAAGCGTAGTTAACGTGCTAAAAGATACTAAAAAAGTCCCTCTTTTTATAGGCATAGACGCTTTTATGAATGAAACTAATGCCTATAGTGACTACATAGTCCCTGATGGAGTAAACCTAGAAAACTGGGCATTGCCACTTGCCCCATGGGGTGTTTTAACAAAAACTTCTACTATAAGATATCCTGCATTAAAAGCAAGGCAAGATAAAGATAAAAATGGAGAATCAATCTGTGTTGAACACTTTTATATCTCTGTAGCAAAAAAGTTAGGGCTAAAAGGCTTTGGTAAAAATGCTTTTAAAGACAAAGATGGAAAGTTTTATGATTTAGATAAAAAAGAGCAGTTTTACGCAAGAGCTTTGGCAAATCTAGCTTTTGATGGCAAAGGTGTAGATGATATAAGCAAAGAGGACTTAGAACTAGCACCTGTGCAAGACGCCTTAAAAGCTATAGAATCTTATCTTTTGCCAGAAGAGCTTAAAAAGGTTGCTACTATCTTATCTCGCGGTGGAAGGTTTGAAGATACGAGCACTGCTTATGAAAATGACATAATAGCAAGGCCTTTTTCACAAGCCACACCAGCAGCTATTTATTATGAACCACTTGGAGCACACAAGCACTCCATAACAGGAGAATACATGAGTGGTACACCATGCTATATGCCTCAGCTACTAAGTGATGGTAGCTTAATGGATGTACACTATCCACCAAGTGAATGGAAGTACAAAGTAAGCTCTAGAAAGTCTAACTTACAGCACTACTACACTATCATCATAGAAAAACTAACCGCCGTGCACCCTCATAATTTTGTACGTATAGCTGAAGATATAGGGAAAAAAGAGAGTATAAAAACTGGGGATAAGGTTAAGGTTGTAACACCACAAGGTGAACAAAGTGGCATAGCTTTTGTTACTAATGGCGTAGTAAGTGGAGAGATATCAATAGAGCATGGCTTTGGGCATGATGAGTACGGAGCAAGAGCGCATTATATAGATGGAGTAAAATTACTTGAGTTAGATTCTAGCAAGGCTGGCATTAATCATAACAAGTTAGGTTTGCTAGATCCTACAAGAAAAGGGAGCTTTAGCCTAGCTGATTTTTATGTAGGTACTTGTGTTAGACAGTCTTTGCCTGCACGCATTTATAAGGTATAAAAATTATTGGTTTTTTAAGTTAAAGGCAAGTGATTAAAGGTGAGTTACTTTAGAGTATGAAGCAGGTTAGAACAAGTATAACTTTTAAAGCTATTCTTGCTCTAACTTTACTTTAGATTCTAAGAATCTAAAGTACAAAAACTTTTACCTTAAAGCTTAAAGTTTTCCATCAAGTTAAAGTTTAGATATCTATAGATCTTATCTTCTTTGCCTTCTAGTTTTTTAGCAGCCATATCTATATACTCTTGTGGTGAAGGCAGACGTCCTAAAAGTGAGCAAACTGCAGCAAGTTCTGCACTTCCTAGATAGACTTGTGCTCCTTTTCCCATCCTATTATCAAAGTTTCTAGTCGAGGTTGAAAACACTATAGCATTATCTCTAACGCGGGCTTGATTCCCCATACATAGGCTACAGCCCGGCACTTCTATCCTAGCGCCATCAGCGCCAAAGATAGAGAAAAAGCCTTCTTGGCTAAGCTCTTTTTGATCCATCTTAGTAGGAGGTACTAACCATACCCTAGTAGGGCTTGCTGGTGTACCTTTAACTATCTCAGCAAAGGCTCTAAAGTGACCAATATTAGTCATACAACTTCCTACAAATACTTCATCTATGTTTTTTGGTCTTTTAGGGTCAGCTAGTATCTCACTTAGAGTTGCAACATCATCAGGGTCATTTGGACAAGCTAAAATCGGCTCTTTAATATCTGCTATATCTATGTCTATAACTGCAGCATAGCTTGCATCTTTATCAGCTTTTAAAAGCTTAGGATTATCTATCCACTCTTGCATTTTTTTAGCCCTTCTTTTTAGAGTCTCAGCGTCTTCGTAACCATCTTTTATCATGCCTTCTATTAAAGCTATGTTAGATTTAAGATACTCAATTATTGGCTCTTTATTTAAAGCAACAGCACAAGCTGCTGCACTTCTTTCAGCACTTGCATCACTTAGCTCAAAGGCTTGTTCTACTTTTATGTCTTCTAGACCTTCTATCTCTAAGATTCTGCCATTAAAGATATTTTTCTTATTTTGTTTAGGAACGGTTAAAAGCCCTTGTTTGATAGCGTAGTAAGGTATGGCGTTTACTAGGTCTCTTAAAGTTATACCTGGATTAAGTTTGCCTTTAAATCTAACTAAAACAGATTCTGGCATATTAAGCGGCATAGAGGCTGTAACTGCAGCAAAGGCTACTAGGCCACTTCCTGCTGGAAAGCTTATACCTATAGGGAACCTAGTATGAGAATCTCCCCCTGTTCCTACAGTGTCTGGAAGGCAAAATCTATTAAGCCAAGAGTGGATAACACCATCTTTTGGCCTTAAAGCAACCCCACCTCTACTAGTCATAAACTCTGGCAAAGTCGCTTGCAAACTAACATCAGCCATCTTTGGATAAGCAGCTGTGTGACAAAAGCTTTGCATAACAAAGTCTGCACTAAATTTTAAACTTGCTAGCTCTTTTATCTCATCTCTAGTCATAGCCCCAGTTGTATCTTGACTTCCAACTGTTGTAACTTTTGGTTCGCAATATGCCCCTGGGATTATGCCCTCTACTCCACAAGCAAGCCCAACCATCTTTTGAGCTAGACTAAAGCCTTTAGTAGTAGCCTTTGGAGAAGTAGCCTTAGTAAAAACGTCACTTTCTCCTAGCCCTAAAAACTTTCTAGACTTATTAGTTAAGCCCCTTCCTACTATTAGAGGTATACGTCCCCCTGCCCTCATCTCATCTATGATAGTGTTAGGCTCTAATGTAAAAGTGCTTACTACTTCGCCATTTTTTAGAATCTTACCTTCATAAGGCTTTACAGTGATGATGTCATTTTCTTTAAGATTACTAACATCAGCGATAAGTGGCAAACAACCACTATCTTCACAAGTTGCAAAAAAGATAGGTGCTATAACACCACCTATAACTATGCCGCCACCTTTTTTATTAGGGATGTAAGGTATCTCTTCTCCAAAGTGCCACATGATAGAGTTACAAGCTGACTTTCTAGAGCTTCCAGTACCTACTACATCGCCCACATAAGCTACCTTATAGCCTTTAGACTTAATGTCAGCTAGCCTTTTTTCATAGTCTGGTACCCTGCTTTTAAGCATGGCTTTTGCGTGCAGTGGGATATCACTTCTTGTAAAAGCATCACTTGCTGGACTTAGATCATCAGTATTAGTCTCGCCATCTATTTTAAGGACTATAAACTTCATCTCATCATCTAACTTTTTGCGGTGTAAAAACCACTCAGCATCAGCCCAAGACTGGATGACTTCTTTAGCTAAAGGGTTAGTTGCACTAAGTTTAGCTATATCTTCAAAGGCGTTATGAACTAATAAAGTGTGTTTTAAAGAGTTAGCTGCAATCTTAGCAACTTCAGAATCTTTATTAGAAAGGGCTTCTATAAGATAAGGGACATTGTAGCCTCCAAGCATGGTTCCAAGATACTTAACTGCTTCTTCTTTTGTTACAAAATTACAAGCTTGACCATTTAAGACTTGTCCAAAAAACTCAGCTTTTAGCTTAGCACTAGCATCAACACCCGGGTTAACTCTGTGTATTAAAAGTTCTTTTACAAAGTTAGCATCTTCTTTACTACTTTTAGAATCTAATAAGATATCAATCACGTCTTTTGTTTGCTTTACATCTAATGCTAAAGGCGGTATGCCCTCTTTTGCCCTTTCACTTTCCATTAATTTATAGTTCTTTATAAAATCGCTCATTAATTCTCCTTATATAGCCTTAGGTAGTTTTGGGATAAACATCTTTAGCATTAAATTACTTAAGCAAAGATTAAGCTATATTTTATCTCAAATGTATAATAATCCAAAGACATACGTAGCTAAAAAGGATTAAAATGAAAATTGCACAAAATGTAACAGAGCTTATAGGGCACACCCCAATAGTAAAATTGCAAACCTTTAGTAAAAAATACGGCGCTAACATCTTCGCAAAATGCGAATTTATGAATCCAAACAGTTCTGTAAAAGATAGAATCGCCTACTACATGATAAAAGCCGGACTTGATAATGGAAGCATAAGACCAACTACAACCATCATAGAAGCTACTTCTGGTAACACAGGAGTTGGGCTAGCAAGTGTGTGTGCTGCGCTAGGGCTAAAACTAGTTATCTGCATACCATCATCTATGACAGTTGAAAGAAGAAAGCTTATGAAAGCTCTTGGAGCAACTTTAGAACTAACCGCTCCAGAGCTTGGCATGAAGGGTGCTATAGCTAAGGCTGAAGAGTTAAATAGCACTATAAAAGATTCTGTCATAGTTAATCAGTTCTCTAATAAAGCTAACCCTCAAGCTCATAGAGAAACAACAGCAGAAGAGATAATTGATGCTTTTGGAAGTACTCCTATAGATGTTTTTGTAGCAGGAGTTGGTACAGGTGGGACTTTAAGCGGTGTTGGCGAGGTGCTAAAAGCCCACAACCAAGCTATAAAAATCTTTGCTATGGAGCCAAGTCTTAGCCCTGTTTTAAGTGGTGGAACGCCAGCCCCACATAAGATTCAAGGTATAGGTACTGGTTTCATACCTGAAAACTTAAACACTCATATCTATGATGGTGTTTTAAAAGTAACTAATGAAGAAGCTTACGAGATGGCAAGATTACTAGGAAAACAAGAAGGAATACTAGCTGGAATCTCAAGTGGGGCTAACATCCAAGCAGCCTGCATGCTAGCTAAAGACTTCCCTGGCAAAAACATACTTACTACTCTAAATGACACTGGTGAGCGCTACCTTTCAACTGATCTTTTTGAAGAGTAGTTACTAGATATATAACCTAACATTTATCTTTCAAGCTAGGATGCTTGAAAGACCTTCTAGCTTTTTAAAACATTACATATCTTTTCTGTAGATTTTTAGTACCTCTTCAAACTCAAAAACTCTAGTTTCAAACTGTGTTTTATTAAAAGTAGTTTGCCTTTTTGCTAGCTTTATCGTATTAAGACTTATCATGCTTTCTAACTCATCTACGCCTATCTCTCCTTTTAGATAAAGTAAAGTCTCTTTTAGTCCTATGGTATTAAAAGGATAAATTTTATCCCCATACTTTTTTAGTAAAAATCTAGCTTCATCAACTAGGCCCTTTTCTAACATAGCCTTAGTTCGCAGCCTTATATTTGCCTTTAAGGTTTCTTTTTCTATCCCCATAGTAAAGATGTTAATTTTATATGGGAACTTTATAGGTCTATTAAGCCTAAAATACTCAGTTGGTGTAAGTCTTGAGTGGATATAGAGTTCTAAGGCCTTATTTATCCTATAAGTATCATGCCTATCTATCTTTTTCATATAAGGGTAATCTAGCCTACTTAAAAGCTTATACTTATAGTCTAAAGGGTAAGATTCTACTTCTTTATAAGTTTGTAGTGCCTGCTTAGTAGGCATAGGAGCTATACTAAGCCCATTAATAATAGCTTTTAAAAAAAAGCTAGAGCCTCCAACTATAATCAAAGGCTTATCCTTACTAAGCTTTATAGCTTTATATAAGAGGGTGGTAAAAAAACCAGCATTACTCTTAGTGCTATCTGGGCGAAGCACATCTATGCCAAAGTGTCTTATGCCTTCTCTTTCTTCCAAAGTAGGCTTAGCTGAGGCTATATCTACATACTTAAACACACTTAAAGAATCTAGTGAGAAGATATTAGCATCTAGTAGCTTTGCTAGTTTTATACTTGCTTTAGTCTTCCCACTCCCACTAGGACCAAGTAAGGCTACTAGCTCCACTTTATAAACCTTAAAAAACTAGGCATTACTCTTTGCTATCTCTTTAGCCTTTTTTACAGCCTTTATGCCTGCTTTGCTAACTAAGCCTTGAACACCTTTTGCTTGTAGGTATAAGTTTGCTTCTGAAGTTGTGCCTGCTGGGCTTGTCACCATATCTGTGATCTCTCTAGGAGTGTAGTTTTCTAAAAGTTTAGCCACTCCTAAAAAACTTTGAGCTACTAAGTTTTTAGCATCACTTACTGTTATGCCTTGATTAACCCCCGCATCAATTAGCCCTTGAGCGATTATAGCTAGCATGGAAGGCGTGCTGCCATTTGTTGCTATGCTAGCATCTAGTTTAGCTTCACTATCTAAAAAAACACAGTTTCCAAAGCACTCTACAAAGTTTCTTACCTCTTCTTTACACTCACACTCAGAATCTTTTATGCAAACACTAGAGCTAGAAAGGCCAAAAGTTGCAGCAACATTAGGCATAACCCTAACTAGAGTACTAGAGCTTAAGTGCTTATCTAAAGTGGCAAATTCTATACCAGCTAAGAGACTATAAGTAATGTTTGCCTTTCCTTTAAACTTAAAAATATCTAGATTATAAGGCTTGCAAGCAAGCAGTAAGGAGCTATCTGTGATATCTGCTTCATAACTAGTCTCATATAAAATCTCATAGTTTTTAGAAGCTAACTTAGAATCTACTAGTTTAGATTCTATCCATGGTCTTAGTTTTTGTGGGTTTCTACCAACTATCCTAATCAAACTAAACTTACTTTTCTCACTACTAAATATACCACTTAATACAGCCTTTGCCATATTGCCATAGCCTATAACTACTAATGTTTGCATGCTAAACCTCCATATCATTTTATGATTTAAATATGGCATATTTTTATTAAGTTTCATATTAAAGATAAGGCTTTAATATCTGTTTTTAGGTATTCAAACAAGGTGTTTAGAGATATAAAACTTAAGATTTGGAGCCTTGGATTAAATGGTATTCATTTAAATACAAAAGGGTTTTTTAGGAACGAGATAGCAAAAGTTTAGAAAAGATAGTCTTTTTTTTAAGATTTATCTTATTAGTAGAGCTTAGCCTTATGAGAAAGATATATACTCTAAAAAGCTTTGCTTCTTTCAAGTAGGCCTACTCTCTTAATAAATCTACTTTGTTGGTAAACCCGCTCTTTTAGCAAACTTATTCTTTAGGTAGACCTATTCTTTGGGATAGTAGGCAGATATAGGTTCAGCTAACTTGTAGTTTGGATATCTAAAACTATCAAGTACTATTTGAGCCATAGTCTGATTATCAAAGTTAAACACTAGGGGGGCTAGGAAGTTTATAGTTGAGTTTTCTATGGGATTTTGTATAACCATGATATTAGCAGTTAGTATGTTTTTACTAGATTCTAGATCAAGTAAGATCTTAGTAGAAGCTGGTACTTCAAACTCATACTCTCTAAGCATAAAAGGATTTACTAAAGTAAATATAGGAGAAGAATCTTGTGCATTAGTCAGACGCATAAAAACATCATCTATTTTTTCTAATTTCATCTTATTAACACTTTCGAAGCCTAAAACTGGCGACTTAACTTCAAAAACCATTTACACTTCTCCATTTAGGAACGATTGATTAGCAACTACCCTAGAAAATATCTTATGATGTATGTAGATTTTAAACAATAACGTATTTACGCATCGCTTTAATCACTATTTGTTCATTATAACACAAATATGAGTTTATAACCCCAGCATAAAGCCTAAAAACTAACCTACGCCCCTTAAATCATAAAATACTTAAAGTTTAGAGTATAAAGCTTAAGTAAAAGTTTAAGATAGGTTTTTAGATAAGTTTTTAAGAAAGTCATTTGCTATAATTTAGCATTATTTTTGAAAACTCGGAGTCCTTTTTGTCAAACACTCTTAAACCTACCAAAAGCCACGCCAAACTAAGTGCGTACCATAGCCTAAAGGCCAAAAGCAAACTACTTAGAATCATGCCTCTAAAAACGCTGATATTTGCTCTTGGCTTTTTCTTTATAGCCTGTGCTAGTAAGACTACTACTTTTAACCAACCAGCAACTTTTTGGTACTCTGGTATATTTAAAAACATAAGGATAGGCGACTTAGAAAGTGCTGATAACTACTTTTCTTCTTTGCAAAGTGAGCACATAAACTCTCCACTTATCCCAGAAGCCATGCTAGCACTAGGGCAAGCCCATATGTATAATAGTGAGTATCTACTCTCTGATTTTTACTTTAATGAGTACACAAAACGCTATGGAAACCCAAGTAACTTTGACTACATAGCTTTTTTAAAACTAAAAGCAAGATATCTTTCAATAAGAACTTCCGCTAAAGATCAAGCCTTTATGACTGATACACTTTCTTTAGTGCAAGACTTTTTTGACAAATATCCTAATAGTAGATATACACCTTATGTACAAGAGATAGAAGTGCAGTTCACTTTAGGTACTAATGAGCTTAATAAGGCCATAGCTAGAGTTTACAAAAAAGCAAAAAAACCAAAAGCAGTAGCTATATATGAAGAAAGGATAGATGATGTGCTTAATAAAGAAGCTCATGCTAAACCTTCAAAGATCCCTTGGTACAAGTGGATATTAAACTGGTAAAAGGATAAAAATGGATTCTAAGATTTTAGAAAAGTTGCCACTGATAATAGAGCACGAAATGTTCATATTTCCTTTTATGATAACTCCAATTTTTGTAGTCGACAAAAATGGCATAAAAGGTTTAAAAGACACAGAAACTGATAGTTTAGCCTTTGTAGCATGTGGGAAAAACAACCCAAAAGCAGAAGAGCTACCTTTTTATGATGTAGGCGTCATAGGTAGAATCATGCGCAAGTCTATACTTCAAGATGGAAGGATAAAGCTACTTTTTCAAGGCCTTTCAAGAGGGAAGTTTTTGGGATTTAGCGATGCTAGTAAAGAAAAAGTAGATGTTCAAGGTATGAGCTATAAGCCCTATGATGCTACTAGAATCCATGCCATGAGCAATATCCTCTTTGAAAAAGTAAACGCTCTAGCCCATATCTCTCAAATCATCTCGCCAGACTTACTTAGAAACATAGAAGAAAGCGAAGAGATAAACAAAGCCATAGATCTAATCTGTGCTGCCATAAGGCCAAAAAAAGAGCAAAGCTATCAGATCTTTGCAAGTGGTGATGTAGAAGAAAGGCTAATGCTTCTTACTCACTTAGTTAGTGAAGAGATAGAAACACAAAAGTTACAGCGTGAGATAAAAGCTAAGGTTCACACCAAAATGGATCAAGTCAACAAAGAGTACTTTTTAAGAGAGCAATTAAAACAGATTCAAAAAGAACTAGGTGTTGATAAACAAAAAGATGAAGAGATAGATGCTTATCTTAAAAAACTTGAAGCCCTAAAAAGCGGTATGAGTGAAGAAGTTTATAAAGAGATAAAAAAGCAAATCACTAGACTTTCTCGTATGAATCCAGATGGATCTGATGCAAATATAGTGCAAAACTATATAGAATGGGTACTTGAGATACCTTTTACTACTTTTAATCACAAAAAACTAAGCATAGCTAACGTAGAAAAGCAACTAAATGCAGATCACTACTCTTTAACTGAACCAAAAGAACGCATAGTTGAATACTTTGCAGTAAAAGAGCTTTTACAAAAAAGAAGCCAAGAAAATGCAAAAAAAGAAGAAGATAGTAAAAAAGAGGTAAAACAAGACTCTAAAGAAGAGATAAAAACATCTAAAAAGGACGAAAAAGCTAAAGATGATAGCTTTAAGTATAAAGGTACCATACTTTGCTTTTATGGTCCTCCTGGTGTTGGTAAAACTAGCCTTGCAAACTCCATAGCTCTTGCCATAGGAAGACCTTTAGTAAGGATAGCTTTAGGTGGGTTAGAAGATGTTAATGAGCTTCGCGGTCATAGACGAACCTATCTAGGTGCTATGCCTGGGCGTATAGTACAAGGGCTAATAGATGCTAAAAGTATGAATCCAGTCATGGTGTTAGATGAAATAGATAAGATTATGAGAGGAGTTAGGGGCGATCCAACATCTGTGCTTTTAGAAGTGCTTGATCCTGAGCAAAATATAAGCTTTAGAGACTACTACACTAACTTTAATATAGACCTTTCAAATGTAGTTTTTATAGCAACTGCTAATGACATAAGCGCTATCCCTGCCCCACTAAGAGATAGGATGGAGTTTATACAGATCTCAAGCTACACACCTCAAGAAAAGTATGAGATAGCTAAAAAGTATCTTATCCCTCAAGAGATAAAAAAACATGGCCTAAAACCTAGTGAAGTAAAGATTCAAAAAGATGCCCTAGAGTTAATCATACAAAACTATACAAGAGAGGCTGGAGTTAGGAATCTAAGACGAAGCATAGCTAATATAATGCGCAAAGTTGCCGTACAGCTTTTAGAGAAAAAAGCCACTACTATAAATATAAGCACAAAAGATGTCCCAAACTATCTTAAAAAAAGCATCTTTGAGATACAAAAGACTAATCCTAAGCCAAAAAGAGGAGTTGTTAATGGCCTTGCATGGACTAGTGTCGGTGGTGATGTGCTAACTATAGAGGCTATCAAGCTCATAGGAAAAGGTGATCTTAAGCTAACTGGTAGTCTAGGGGACGTTATGAAAGAAAGCGCACAAATCGCTTATAGTCTCATAAAGTCCAAACTAGATTCTATGGTACTTGAAGAAACTAGCAGTAAAAAAGACAAGTCTTTAGAAACTAAAGAAAGCAATGTAAAAGATGATAAAGAAGTTACTAAAAAATCAAAGACTAACAATATAGATGTGCATTTACACGTTCCAGAAGGTGCTACTCCCAAAGATGGACCAAGTGCTGGTATAACTATGGCTAGTGCTATAGCTAGTATACTTTTTGGTAAAGATGCTAGACAAGATATAGCCATGACTGGAGAGCTAACTTTAAGTGGAGAAGTGCTGCCTATAGGTGGATTAAAAGAAAAACTTATAGCAGCTCACAAAGCTGGCATTAAAAAAGTGCTTATACCTAAAAAGAACTATGAAAAAGATCTTGATGATATACCTAAAGAAGTACTAGACAACTTAGAAATAGTAGCAGTATCTAATATAGATGAAGTCTTAAAAGAGATACTTTTATAAACCAGCCTTCATACTTACTTCATCTATAGATTTACACATAATAACAAAATGGCAATTTTGCCACTTGTTATTACAAATAAATCCTATAAGCTAACTTAAAGACTAAATAAACTTAAAAACTAGATAGCAGCAAATTACAGTTTTGCCTTTACTCTTAAAGCAATCTAAGTGCATATTAAGAGTTAGATCCCTTATTCCCCTCTCTAAAACAACCTTACTTCTCTCATAAGGTAACAGTAGTAAAACAGCACCTTTACTCTTCTTATAACATAA
>NZ_MLAR01000029.1 GCF_002272925.1 Helicobacter sp. 13S00401-1
CACTCCTTCTATCCTTCCTACGCTTAAAGCTGGTCCTATAGCCTTTTTTGGAAAACATCAAGCAGTGTCTTTAGAGTATCAGTACTACTTTAGAAACACAGTTCAAGGCATGGCAAGTAGTGATATCAGCCTTAACTATACCTACTATTTTGGAGGGAAATAATGAAAAAAATTAAAACTATATTCCTATGTTCTAGTCTAATAGCTACTTTAAGCACCATAGCTCTAGCTAGTGAAAGTTCTATAAGTAAAAGTAATAGCAATACTAACATTAGTAGTAAGAAAAATAGTGACATTTTTAACTCTAAGTTTGCACTTAATGATAAAACTAACTCTATAGGAAGTTCTAAGTCTATAGGAACTTTAGCGATGCTTGGAGGTAGTAATAAAGAAGATTCTAGTAGTGAAGAAAGTTCTAGTAACTCTAGCAAGTATGATATTAATGGTCTTAGGTTTAATCTAGGGCTAGGAGTAGGAAGTGGACTAGGAAGTAACTTAAAAGATTTTTATAAAAGTGATAAAAGATTAAATGCAAGATTAAGCTTAGGGACTACATTTTTTAAAACTTTAAGTAGTGGAAGCACTATAGGTTTAAAAGCTAGTATAGGAGCTGGGGCTAATAATGTCTTAAGTACTTCTAATTATGCTCCACAGTATTTTATAAACTTAGATTTTATGCAAGTGTTTAATGTAACTAGTAGTGGTTACTTTAAGCTAGGTTATATAGTAGGAGTTGGAGCTGCTATAAGATCTAACTCTGCTTATAATAGTGGAAGTGGTGATAGTAATACTGTGGTTGGGGGAGCTGCAGTAGCAGGTCAAAGTTTAATAGATTCATTTAACGCTGCCAATGCTCAAGCTATCAATTATGCCAATATGGCACTAACACAATTCCAGTATGGAGATATGACACAAGGTGTACAGTACTACCTAGATGCGCAAAAATCACTAAGTGAATCATATAATTATGAAGGTTTATGGCGTAGTAGGTACATGGGCTCATATGCCTCATCAGCACCAAGTTTTGACCAATCTGAAGTTCAGACTGTTATGACAAAAGTTGATGCAGCTATCAGCAATGTAGGGAATCAAATACAGACCCTAACACAACAAAACGCAGCCTTACAATCCAAGCTAGATCAAGCAAATAAACAATATGTCTCAACAAACTCTCAACTTAAGACAACATCAGATGAGTTAACTAAGATTAACTCTAAGCTTGCATCTTTAGAATCTCAAAAAGACTCTCTTAGTACCCAGCTTCAAGCTCAGATTGCAAAAAGTGATAAAGATGCTAAGGCTTTAAAAGATGCTCAGGCTCAAGCAAGTGCTACTCAAGCTACTCTTCAATCCCAAATAGATTCTTTAACTACTACTAAGACTAACTTAGAATCTCAAATAGCAAATCTAAATACTACTAAGACTAACCTAGAAGGTCAGATATCAACTTTACAATCTCAAAATAAAACAGCACAAGCAAGTATACAAAGTCTAACTAATGGCAATAAAGACTTACAAGATAAACTAAGTGCATTACAAACAACTAATGGAACTCAAGCAACTAATATAACTACACTAGAAGCACAAATAGCTAGTCTTAAACAAGATGCTAAAGCTGCACAAGATGCTACAGCGCAAGCTAAGCTTCAATCAGATGCAAAAATAGCACAGATACAAAAAGAATACAGTGATGCTTCAAGTTCACTAGATGAACTAAAGTCTCAGTATGCAACTAATCTAGGAAAGATTAAAGATGCAGTATCTAAACTCCAAGATACTACTAATAATGCAAGCACTACTACACAAGATATAAAAGATAATAATGCTGATATGGCTAGTGAATTAAGTGGAATCTTATCTAGTCTTCAAACTCAAGCTCAGTCTATTAAAAACCTAAGTGATACTGCTAAGACTAATGCAACTACTATAGAAAGTCTTAGAAAAACAGGAGTAGAGCTTCAAAGTACTATAGATGGACTTACTAAAGATAAAAGCACTCTAAATACTCAAATAGCAAATCTAACTACAACTAACTCTAGTTTACTTTCTAAGATAGCAGATGTAACTTATAAGATAGCAACACTTGATGGAGATAGAAAAGATACTCAAAAAAGTGCAGATGAACTTTTAACTAATCTAAGTGCCCAGTTAGATCAACTAAAAGCTGCACAAAAAGAATTAGAAGGTGTGAAACTAGCTAAAGCTAAAAAAGAACAAGAAGAAAGAGCCATAGCTGCTGCTAAGGCTGCAAGAGAACAAGAAAATAAAGAAAATGCTATGCCTACCATACTACCTACTGCAAAGGTTGGGATTATAGCTTTTATAGGAAGTAAGCAAAGTGTGTCTTTAGAGTATCAGTACTACTTTAATACTAGCAAGATTAACTCTATACCTACTAGTGATATCAGCCTTAACTATACCTACTATTTTGGAGGCAACTAGGGAAATATGAAAGTAAAAGAATAGATGAATGAAATTTAACAAGTATATGGATGAAGCAAAAAGTTAAAAACAAAAATGAAAACAGACAAATTGAAAGAAAAGGATAAAAACATGAAAGAAGTTACTAAACAAGCTTATAAAAAAGCTACTAATAAGGCTACTAGGATAATCTTAGCTACTACATTAATAGCTAGTTTTAGTTCTATGGCTATGGCTGCAGAAGGACACAAAAGATTAAGAAGTAGCGAGGTAAGGTCAGAAACTAGTAGTAATGACATAAATGGAGTTAGGTTTTTACTAGGGGCAGGAGTAGGAACTGGAGTAAGTGCTACAAGTGAAAATGGTGGTTTTACTTTAAGTACTCCTAATGCAGGAGTAGATGCTAAGTTAAAGCTAGGTACTGGAATCTTTACTACTACTAGAAATAGTACTTTAGGTTTACAAGCAACTATTGGAGTAGGAGCTAACTCTTTAGGTGCAAGTTCAAACTTTAATCCTCAGTATTCTTTGAATCTAGACTTTATACAAGCTTTTAAAGTTGGAGCTAGTGGTTATGTTAAGTTAGGTTATATACTAGGAGCTGGACTTGCTATAAGAACTCATGATAATGTTAATAGTGGAAGTGGGAATAGTAACACAGTAATAGGGGCTGCAGTAGCTATCGGAGGCCAAGATTTAATAGATAAGTTTAATACTGCAAATGCTCAAGCTAATACTTATGCCAGTAATGCACTAACACAATTTAACTCTGGAAATATAACACAAGGCATACAGTCCTATCAAAACGCACAAAAAGAACTAAGTGAAGCAAGTGAATATTCAGGTTTATGGCGTAGTAGATACATGGGCTCATATGCCTCATCAGCACCAAGTTTTGATCGAAGTACGGCTACTAGTGCCATAGCAAATGCTAAAGCTGCAGCTATTAGCAATACAACAAGTCAAATAAGCACTGTAACAACTACAGCAAATGAAGCAAAAACACTAGCTGGGGATCCAAATAACACTTCAAATATACAACAAGCTTCAGCAAAGATACAGCAAGCAAGTTCTGAGCTATCCACAGCTAAAAATAATTTACAGGCCTTACAAAACGCAGGGCTAATAAGCTCTGATGTCTATACTTCAACCGTAAAACCAGGTGATGATGCACTAACTACAGCTAAGAATACACTAACAACTAGCGGAACCATAGGTGCTCAAGCTGCGCAAATAGTCACACTTCAACAACAACTCACAGATGCAGAGGGAGCAGCTAAAGCAAGTAATGATAACAATGCTAAGCAGCTTCAAGCTCAAGCACAAAAGATAGCAACACTTCAACAACAACTTGAAGATATGAACAAAAAGGCTATAGCAGCAGCTAATGCTGATAGGCAAAGAGCTAATAGAAATGCCAACAACACACCTACTATCTTACCTACTGCAAAAGCTGGTCTTATAGCCTTTTTTGGGAAACATCAAGCAGTATCACTAGAGTATCAATACTACTTTAGAAACACAGTTCAAGGCATGGCAAGTAGTGATATCAGCCTTAACTATACCTACTATTTTGGAGGGAAATAAGAGAAATGGAGAAATAACATTAATAAAAATATTTA
>NZ_MLAR01000030.1 GCF_002272925.1 Helicobacter sp. 13S00401-1
CTTTACTCTTAAAGCAATCTAAGTGCATATTAAGAGTTAGATCCCTTATTCCCCTCTCTAAAACAACCTTACTTCTCTCATAAGGTAACAGTAGTAAAACAGCACCTTTACTCTTCTTATAACATAAGAGTGCATAGTAGTAGATAGTTAAAAACTCTATTTCTCCTCTTAAGAGTACATAGCAGTACATAGTTAAAAGCTCTCTCTTTCTCTAAACCAATATCCTTACTCTTCTTATAGGATAGTAGTAGATAGTAGACAGTTAAAAGTCTTCCTTTCCTTTTCTACAACAATACTCTTACTCTTCTTATAGTATAAGAATAGATAGCAGCAGCTAAGTTAAAAGCTCTTTGCTCTCTTCTTTTTCTCTTCCTCTATTTCCAAAATAGCATTTTTATTCTTCTTATAGCGTAATAGCAGATAGGTTAAAAACTCTCTATTTCTTCTCTTGAGAATAGATATCAGCAGCTAAGTTAAAAGCCCTTTGCTCTATCCTTCTATCCTTCTATCCTTCTATCCTTCTATTCTAGCTCTCTTTAAAACAGCACCCTTACTCTTTTTATAACATAAAAGTAGATAGCAGTAGATAGGTTAAAAGCTTTCTATTTCTCCTCTTGAGAGTAGATATCAGCAGATAGTTAAAAGCCCTTTGTTCTCTTGTTCTATTCTTTCTAAAACAACACCCTTGCTCCTACAGAGCCACCTATCATAATGTTTTTATTAGTTATAGAAGATCTAAAAGTAAGTCCTAGATTAACATATAAGTTATCATTAACTGCTAGCTCTCCTCCACCCATAACTCCTAAAGTAGAACTATAAGCATCAGCTAGATAAGTAAGGTTATAAGCATTACCTACATTAACTAAGCCATTAGCATTAACTGAGTTTATACCTACAACAGTTGCTACATCCTTACCTGCTCCTTTAGGGTTAGCTCCTATACTACTTTGATTAACAAGTAAGTCTTGTCTTAGCTCTCCTAGTATATAGATATAACTAGAGTTTACAAAGTACTTTCTAACTTCTAATCCTGCATTTAATGCTAAGTCATGTTTTTGCTGGGCATCTACATTAACTAGTAAACTAGAAAGACTAGACTTACTTATAGCACTACCTCTTATAGGCCCATTATAAGCAAAGATATAACTAAGTCCTGCTTGAGGTTTTATAACCACTCCTCTAGCAAAGCTAAAGCCATAACCATAGGTTATATTAATATTAGTGTTGTAGTTTTTATAATCATACTTTTGATTAAACTGAGCAAGAAGTGGCATATCATTACTAGCTTGCATTATCTCATTAGTACTACCTAAGAGTTCACTTGCATTAAAGTCTAACTCATGTCTTCCAAAAAAGACCCTGCTATAAACTCCAAGACTTGCATTATTACTATCATTAGATAAAAAGTTATTATTACCATTAAACTTACCATAACCATAGGCCATATAAAAACCTAAGATAAAGTTTTTAACTAAGATGTCATAACCTGTATTAATCCCATATAAGCTAGCATTACCTACTTCACTAAAGTTTCCATTACCTATCATAGAAAGCCATATATTAGAAGGATACTTTTGTCTTTTACCATATTGATATAAGGCTAGGGTATCAAGACTTGCATTACTAGCAAACTTCTTATACTCTAATTCTTTAAGTAAAGAAGCATATCTTGGAGTATCATCATTTTCATAAAAGGCACTACTTAGTTTTACTAGTCTATTAACTCTTTGACTTTGAGTAGCTAGCATTATTTGATCTTGGGATGTTTCTTTAAAGTCTAGTCCTGAAGCATGTTTAAGTGAACTATCTAAAGTCTTAGCTGTGGTTACAAAGTAGTTTAGATCTCTTGAAGTATAAAGAGTTTGATCTAGGTCTTTTATAAAGTTTATAGCAGTTTGAGGATTATAAAAAAGTGTTCTTAATATATCATAGCCATTAACACTACTTTGTTTTATAGCATCTACCCAAGAGTTATTACCTCCTGCTTCCATCCATAAAGCACAACTAAAAGAATCTGAACCTACTCCACAAGCACTAGGAGTGCTAGTAGAACTAGCTAACATACTAGGATTAAGCCTTACTATCTTAAATCCTATAGAGTTATCTGTTATAACTTTAGATATTTCAAGATACTTACCTATTAAATCACTTCCATTACTAGTAATAGCAAGCATACGCTCCATCCTAGCTTTAGCATACTCATAAGGAGAGCTAAACTTACCTCCATTACTTTTTATACTTTCTCCACTAGAGTTAGTAGTATATACTGCTTTATCTTCTTCCCAAGGAGCTTTAAGACCTAGTTTATTAAAGATATTAGAATCTTTTAAGTTTTCACTAGTAGAAGTCTTAGTTATAGTTGCACTTTCTCCTAAGAGGTTATAGGTGTAGTTTAAACCACCACTAGCAGTAATAAGATTATATTCTTTATTAAGTGTTGCATGACTTAAAGAATTTATATCTCCTATATTAACACTTAGTCTATTTTTAGAACCCATAGATATATCAAAGGTTGCAACACCAGCTACATTTATATTACCTACTTCAAAGGTTGGTTTACCACTTCTAGTTACATCTCCAGCTTGTAAGATTATAGTTCCTGCATTTACTAGGTTGCCACTTGGGATACCTTTATTAGCATTAGCTGCGATATCAGTGGTAGTAGTGTTATTAGCATTAGTAATAGCAGCATTAGTAGTATCACTAGTAGTACTACTAGAAACTGCCATAACATTAGGAGTAGTGTTATTAGTACTAGCAGTATTACTTACTCCACTATTATTTATGCTATCAGCTTTAGCATTATTAGTTATATGAAGCTTAGCGCCTGCACCTATTTCTATAGTATTAAAGTTATTAAGATTCCCACTTACTGTAAGACTAACATCTTTTACTCTATCATTAATACTTGAGCCATCTACTAAGATAGTGCCATAGTTATTAAGAGTTGGAGTAGTTATAGAAACTTTTGGGGCTTTATAGGTTTGTGCATAGAGGTTTTCTAGGTGTAAGGTGTTATAGATATTTATATCACCAGTTACATGAAGATCAGAGTTCCCATCTTGAAAGGTTAGGTTGTTAGCGTTTAGGGTAG
>NZ_MLAR01000052.1 GCF_002272925.1 Helicobacter sp. 13S00401-1
TAAATATTTTTATTAATGTTATTTCTCCATTTCTCTTATTTCCCTCCAAAATAGTAGGTATAGTTAAGGCTGATATCACTACTTGCCATGCCTTGAACTGTGTTTCTAAAGTAGTATTGATACTCTAAAGACACTGCTTGATGTTTTCCAAAAAAGGCTATAAGACCAGCTTTAAGCGTAGGAAGGATAGAAGGAGTGCTTAATCTTGCTTCATTAGTAGTAGATAAAGTAGTGTTTGATGTTTCATTACTTTTTTCATTAGTTCTAATGGCAAGTCCTATGCCAGCTATATAACCTAGCTTAAAGTAAGTAGTAGTTTTTAGTTTAAAAGCTTGTATGAAATCTAGGTTTACTGAATACTGAGGATTAAAACTTGAAGTTGATCCTAGTGAGTTAGCACCCATACTTATAGTTGTTTGTAAGCCAAGAGTACTAGTCTTTCTTGTAGTAAAGATTG
>NZ_MLAR01000053.1 GCF_002272925.1 Helicobacter sp. 13S00401-1
AAGTAAGCAAATAGGTAAGTAGTAAAGAGATTAGCTTACTTAGATTTTTAAGTAAGCATAAGAAAGGATAGGTAATGCCAAGAGTAATAAAAGTCATATTAGCTGCTAGCTTGATAGTTAGTCTTAGCTCTGTAGCTATGGCTGCTACTAGAGGAGTTAAAAAGTCTCATAAAATATCACACATTAAAACTGCTAACTATGATATAGATGGGATAAGGTTCTTGCTAGGAGCAGGAGCAGGAACTGGACTAAGTGCACAAAGTGCTAATAGAGGCTTTTCTATACTAGCCCCTAATGCAGGGCTAGATGCTAAGCTAAAGCTAGGTAGCGCAATCTTTACTACAAGAAAGACTAGTACTCTTGGCTTACAAACAACTATAAGTATGGGTGCTAACTCACTAGGATCAACTTCAAGTTTTAATCCTCAGTATTCAGTAAACCTAGATTTCATACAAGC
>NZ_MLAR01000031.1 GCF_002272925.1 Helicobacter sp. 13S00401-1
AAAATATATCAATCTCCAAACTTCGGGACAAACTCGCCACAGAAAGCTTTTACAGATATCACGTCCTCAACCAACAAGACTGATATACAGGAAAATTCTACCAAAGCTACTAAAACAAGTCAAGAAGCTAGCAACCTAGGTGAAAATACAGCTAATGCTATAGATGATAAAGACCTAAAGCCTTTAAACTTTCTAGATAAAAATGGTAAAGATCACACCATAAGCCCTGAAGTTCAAAAAGAGTGGATAGAAACACTAGGGCTAAAAAGTATAGATGATACTTATATACCTAAGCTAAAAGAAGAAGTAAAAAGTGCTCTTAATAACAAAGATATAAAAGTACAGTTAGGAAGTCTTAAAAAGCTAGTAAGTCAAGGTAGGCAGAAGTATATACGTGAAATAAAAGAAGTTTTAGAAAGTCCTGAATTGATTATAAAAGATAACAACAATGCCTACTTATTTGTTAAGGATATAAGAGAAGATTTATTTTTCATAAATGTAAGTGTTAATAAAGGAGATTACTTAGTAAGTATATCAAATGGCCTTAAGACTGCAAGTGGGCTAAATAATAAACTAAAAGAAGGGGGAGAGGTAATATATCAGTCTTCAAACTCCCAGTCAAACGCGTCTAAGCTTTCTATAGGTATCACGACATCTTCCACCAACAAGACTGATATACGGGGTAATCCTACCAAAGCTACTAAAACAAGTCAAGAAGCTAGTAGCTTAGGTGATGAAGTTGATGCTACTAAAACTAGTGATGTAGTAACCAAAAAGGAAGAACCCTAAAGGGAAACATAAAGAAGACATAAATCAAACTCAGACAGAAGGACTAAAAGAGTTTGGAACTAACTATAAAGAGTTTTATCATAAACCAAAAGAAGCTATCACTCATCTACTAGAAGTTAAACAAGGACAAGTAGCAGGAGCTTTTTATAAAGAAGGACTAGGAGATATAGATCTAGTATGGGGGAATGATAACTTAGGATTAAAACATATATTAAAAAGAAGAAGTGAAGAAAAAGGAGAGGATGAAGCTTTAAAATTCATACAAGAATTGCCACAGTTAATACAAAATGGAGAGATAACTAGAGGGGATACTAGAGTTTTTGTAGTAACTCCAAAAACAAAAATAGTTATATCTTTAGACTATTTTGGCAACAAGACCAACAAGTGGATAGTCACAGCGTACTATAGAAACTAATCCAACCCTACCAGCTTCGCTGCACTGATAAGGTTATAAACAAAAGACTTCAGCCTTAGAAACATCTTATGTAGAATTAGTCTACAGAGATTATAACAAAATATTAGAATCTAGAAAACTTTTATTTATTATGTAACTCCTAGCTTCAAAATAAGGAGACAGTTAACTAAAAAATCTTAGTCTTTATTGCAAATAAAATAAAATCTATAACAATTAATACACAAAAAAATGCATTAAAACATAACTGGTTTGGTAAAAAAACAAAAGATAGGTGGATAGTTATGGCGTATGAACTTAATAAGTAAGAAAGCTAAGTATATCATCTAGCTTTTTTACTATACCAAGATATCTTTGGTAAAACTCTTGAAACAATTTCATCATTTTTAGCACCTTGCTTCTTTAAGTTAAAGATAGCATAGATTCATTATAAGGGATTAGAATGGATTAAATAAGGTTTGAATTTAATAGACTTAAAGCTAGCACTAACAAATAATATTAACACTTTAGAGCGTAGAAAGTTTAGCTAATATATAGTGAGCAAGCACTAGAAGGCACTAGTGATGAAATCATACTAAAAGCCATGACACAAAGCTTTATAGATAAGCAACTTTTAAAAACTGCTTTGGTGGCAAAATCAAGTTTTGATCTACTTGCAAGTAATGCTGCAACTACTTCTGAGCACGCTCAAATCGTAAGGCTAGGCAAAGATTTAGTAGGTACTTTTGAAACAATCAAACGTGCAATTTATGGCAGGGAAACTGATAATTTAGTAAATATTATAAATAATCCAAACATCACCCTAGAAGACACTTCAACCCTAAGTGATGCTGAGCTTAAAAGCTTGCTAAGCAAAAAAGCAAGAGAGCAAAATGCAAGTGTTTAGAGTAGTTTTAATGTGCGTCTTATTAGTTTTAATGCTTGCTACTTTGATATTTGGTTTTTTGTGGATGGGAGTAAAAAATAAACTAGAAAACTTAAAAGTTGAATACACTATATTACAAGATAGTCTAACTAGACAAAATAAAGCCCTAAAAGCTTTAAAAGTTGATGTAGCAAGCTATGATGCTAGCAAAAAAGAACTACAAAAAGCACTCAAACTCACAACAGATAGGATAATTAGCGATTACAACACTGCAAGAAATAATACAAAGCTTTTAAAAGCTCCTAAGTCTTTATCAAACAAAAACTGTAGCTGTGCTGAGCTTTATAATGCTAAAAAAACACTAAAGCTTAAAGAATTAGAACTTAAAACTATAGATGCTCTTTTTGCAAAAAGCTTAAGGAAAAAGCCATGAAAGCACTAGACTTAGCAAAATACATAGTCCAACTAACTGACCTAAGCGGGTGCAAGTCAAGTAACTTACAACTCCAAAAGATAATATATTTTGTCAACCTAAAGCATATAAAAGATAAAGGAAGTTTCTTGATTGATGAACCTTTTCAAGCTTGGCAGTTTGGCCCAGTGGTAGAGGAGGTTTATAGAGAGTATTATTTATGGAGTGGGCTTGCAATTTATACTGAACAAACACAAATTGATAACAAAACTCTATCATCTGATATGAATAGCTT
>NZ_MLAR01000032.1 GCF_002272925.1 Helicobacter sp. 13S00401-1
TTATGTTATAAGAAGAGTAAAGGTGCTGTTTTACTACTGTTACCTTATGAGAGAAGTAAGGTTGTTTTAGAGAGGGGAATAAGGGATCTAACTCTTAATATGCACTTAGATTGCTTTAAGAGTAAAGACAAAATTGTAATTTGCTGCTATCTAGTTTTTAAGTTTATTTAGTCTTTAAGTTAGGTGTGTGATTTATTTGTAATAACAAGTGGCAAAATTGCCATTTTGTTATTACATGTAAATCTATAGATGAAGTAAGTATGAAGGCTGTTTTATAAAAGTAAGATAAAGGCTAGTCGTATGGAATCTAGTTTAAAACTAGATTCTGACCTAAGGATGGGCTATAAGTTTGTTAAATCTTTACAAGAGCTTATTTATGAGGTTTTGTGTTTAGAATCTAAAGTAATTTAGATTCTAAACCTTGAGTTAGTTTGAAAGTAGGATTTATATTTAGAGAATTAGAGTCTTAAGTCTTAGGATTTAGGATTTATGAAGTTAGATTTAGATTCTAAAACTTAGTATTCTATAAAGTTATAAAAGATTCATAAGACTTTTTGATAGTAAGACTATAACTAGAATTTTAATAGCAAGATTACAAAGAGTTTTTAATGTTTAACTTGCAAAGATTATTGCCTGCAATCTAAATAGTCTTTACAACTACAGTCTTTGTGATTAATAATATTGTTTTTAGTTATTTAAAAAGTTTGGAGTCTATTTTTGTATTCTGTATTTAGAATTAATATTTATTTTTAGATTTTACTTTGTATTTTATGTTTAGAAGTATGTTTGTGTTTAGAATCTAGATCTTAGATTCTAAATCTTAAAGACTTTAGATTCTAAATCTTTTTAAACCTCTACTTTAATACACTTACTAAATATATAACTTATATATAAAACTCATATATAAGCTATATGAATCATACTAGGTTATATGAATTGTATGAACTATATAAATCATATAAATTATATAAATTATATGAACTGCGTAAGTCATAAGAATCATAAGAATTATATGAGCTATAAGATTTATATAACTTATACAAATTATATAAATCTTAATATATAAAACTTACCTACTTAGCTTTTCTACTTTCTTCTCACCTACTTACCTACTTACCTATCTACTATCTAGTTTCTAGTTTCTAGTTTCTAGTTTCTAGTTTCTAGTTTCTAGTTACTTCCTACTTACCACCAAAGTAATAAGCATAATTAAGTGTTACTTCTCCACTAGTAAAAGATGGATTAGTATTTCTAAAATAGTATTGATACTCTACAGATACAGATTGATGCTTACCAAAGAAAGCTATTAATCCAGCCTTAGCTGTAGGAAGGATGGTTGGAGTAGAGTTTTTGCGTCTTGCTGCATCTTGGGCAGCAGCATTAAGAGAGGCTTGAGAGGCTGATGTTGAAGCTGAGATTATAGCTCTTGTTATAGCTAACTTTTGAGCATCTTGCCCTACTTTATCTATAGCAGCTTTTACTTCTGCAACAGCCGTGGCGATATTATCTATACTAGTTTTTGGATCAACTGTAGTTGTGCTACTGTTAGGATCAAATTTAGTAGGACTAAGTGGTGCTAGTTTTGTTGGATCTCCAGTTATTGTTATATCATTTTGAGTTTTACCAGAAGAATCTGTTTTGATGCCATCCAAAATGGTAGATTTTAATGCAGATACTACCTGAGATAGGTTTCTTATATTATTTGGATCACTCCATCCAAAATTCCTTAAATTACTAAGGTTATTGCCTACTTTCTGAAGTTCAGCATTGTATTTTTGGGCATTCACCTGATTGTTTTCTATAGTACTTTTCAAGTTTGCTATTGCCCCAGTATTTGGATCATTTAAAGCTTTTAAAGAATTGCTTAAATCATTGCTTGCTTGTATATAAGCAGGATTTTGTAGTTCTGCTTGTGTTGGAGTTACTTGGGCTATAGAGCTCTGAAAGGCTGAGATTCTATCCATTAAAGAATTTGTATTTCTTCCAGTAGTTTGGTTAAATGCAGTAACTAAATCATTTGCAGTTTTCATAATATTCGTTGTATTTAACCCAGCAGCAATATTTGAATTAAATAGTCCAATAGTGTCATTTGCAGTTTGAACTCCAGTTCCAAACTGACCTGCCAAAATACTTGGATCTATCTTCTGTTTATTGATTATTTGGTTGTTAGTTGCAGCAACACCATTCACTCCATCATTAACTACTCTTCTAGCATCACCGATTTGTGTCTGTCCAGCTATAACGTCATTAGAAATATCTTGCAAAGAAGCCTGCATCTTTTGTATAGCATCTAATTGAGAAGATAGGTTAGCATTTAATGCTGGGTTAACACCAGAAAGAACAGTTCCATTTACTGAAAAAGTCGCGCCATTTAGGACATTTGCAGCACCTGCTACATTAGTAGATGCGTTAATAAAACTCCCATTTTCATCAAGACTTATTTTTAAGTTAAAACTAAGGATTGTATAAGTTGATATTAAGAGTTTATACAAATTAAAACTTATGCAAGCTCAGATTAAAGACTA
>NZ_MLAR01000033.1 GCF_002272925.1 Helicobacter sp. 13S00401-1
AAAAGTAAATAATTATTTCATTTTTAGTTTGATTTAATAAATTTTCTCTTCAAAAATTTTCACTTTAAGTTTCCTTTAATACAAAAAAAAAAAAAACAACTAGAATTTTCTCAATCACTAGTAATTAGTGTGTTAAGTCAATTTATTTTAGAAGGGAAAACAATATGACAAAGATTACAGGACAAATGCAAAATAAAGCCATAAAGCTAATCTTAGCTACTAGCTTAATAGCAAGTTTTAGTAGTGTAGTAGTAGCTGCAGAAGGTTATAAAAGACCTAGTAGTGATAATAAGACTAGATTAGATTCTACTAGTAATGACATAAATGGAGTTAGGTTTTTACTAGGAGCAGGAGTAGGAACTGGAGTAAGTGCTACAAGTGAAAATGGTGGTTTTACTTTAAGTACTCCTAATGCAGGAGTAGATGCTAAGTTAAAGCTAGGTACTGGAATCTTTACTACTACTAGAAATAGTACTTTAGGTTTACAAGCAACTATTGGAGTAGGAGCTAACTCTTTAGGTGCAAGTTCAAACTTTAATCCTCAGTATTCTTTGAATCTAGACTTTATACAAGCTTTTAAAGTTGGAGCTAGTGGTTATGTTAAGTTAGGTTATATACTAGGAGCTGGACTTGCTATAAGAACTCATGATAATGTTAATAGTGGAAGTGGGAATGTTAGTAATGCTGTAGTTAGTGGAGCTGTGATTAGACCTGGCTTTACTTCTGGTGGTAATGATAACCCAGATGAAATCAGTGCACTCCTAAAGACATATAAGTCTCAGTTTGATAGTGCAGCTAATGAAGCAAAAGCATCAGCTAATTCTGCAAGAACATACTTCCAAAATGGTGACTTAACTAAGGGTATATCTTCTTATAATCAAGCCTTAAGTCAACAACAACAAGCAGCTAATGCACTAAGATTAGCCACAGCAGCATCAAATAATACAACTGCTAGAAGTTTTGTAATGCCAACTTTTGATATTAACTCTGTAAATGCTGCAGTTACAAATGTTAAAAGCACTGTTCTTAACAACTTTGCAAGTCAAGTAAGCAATGTAACAACTACAGCAAATGCAGCAAATGCACTTGCAGGTCAAACTAACCCAACTACAGATGCCCAACAACAAGCCTCAGAAAAACTTAAACAAGCTAGCAGCACTCTATCTACTATCAGCTCTAATCTATTGCAACTACAAAATGCCGGAGTTATAACTAGTGCTGAAAATACTAACACGACAAAACCAGCACAAGATGCCATCACTATAGCAAGCAATACTTTAAAAACAACAGGGACTATAGGCGCTCAAGCTGCACAGATAGCAGATCTTAATAGACAACTTTCTGACTTAAACAAAACAGCAGCAGATAACAACAAGGCTCAAGCTGATCAGATAGCAGCACTTCAACAAAGGCTTATAGATATGAATCAGCAAGCAATAACAGCAGCTCAAAAAGAAAAAGATGCTCAAAATGCACTAGCTAATAGAAACGCTAACAACACCCCTACTGTTTTACCTACTGCAAAAGCTGGTCTTATAGCCTTCTTCGGAAAACATCAAGCAGTGTCTTTAGAGTATCAATACTACTTTAGAAACACAGTTCAAGGCATGGCAAGTAGTGATATCTCACTTAACTATACCTACTACTTTGGTGGCAAATAAGACAAATAGAGAAGTAGGCAAATAGGCAAATGGATAAATAGGCAAGTAAGCAAATAGGTAAGTAGTAAAGAGATTAGCTTACTTAGATTTTTAAGTAAGCATAAGAAAGGATAGGTAATGCCAAGAGTAATAAAAGTCATATTAGCTGCTAGCTTGATAGTTAGTCTTAGCTCTGTAGCTATGGCTGCTACTAGAGGAGTTAAAAAGTCTCATAAAATATCACACATTAAAACTGCTAACTATGATATAGATGGGATAAGGTTCTTGCTAGGAGCAGGAGCAGGAACTGGACTAAGTGCACAAAGTGCTAATAGAGGCTTTTCTATACTAGCCCCTAATGCAGGGCTAGATGCTAAGCTAAAGCTAGGTAGCGCAATCTTTACTACAAGAAAGACTAGTACTCTTGGCTTACAAACAACTATAAGTATGGGTGCTAACTCACTAGGATCAACTTCAAGTTTTAATCCTCAGTATTCAGTAAACCTAGATTTCATACAAGCCTTTAAACTAAAAACTACTACTTACTTTAAGCTAGGTTATATAGCTGGCATAGGGCTTGCCATTAGAACTAATGAAAAAAGTAATGAAGCATTAAACACTACTTTATCTACTACTAATCAAGAAAGATTAAGCACTCCTTCTATCCTTCCTACGCTTAAAGCTGGTCCTATAGCCTTTTTTGGAAAACATCAAGCAGTGTCTTTAGAGTATCAGTACTACTTTAGAAACACAGTTCAAGGCATGGCAAGTAGTGATATC
>NZ_MLAR01000034.1 GCF_002272925.1 Helicobacter sp. 13S00401-1
GCTATATCTTTATTAGAACAATCTACTCAAGGTAATGTAAATATAGCTGATGATGCTACTAAGATATCTAGTAATGTAACTCATATAGCAGATGAGATAATGAGTGATGCTAATAGGAAGAAGGTGTAGAGAGGGGGGGGAGATAGACTTACAAGGATACTTTATTGATCTAT
Organism: Helicobacter sp. 13S00401-1; assembly: GCF_002272925.1. Lineage (GTDB taxonomy): Bacteria > Campylobacterota > Campylobacteria > Campylobacterales > Helicobacteraceae > Helicobacter_I. The sequence continues at coordinate 174 of NZ_MLAR01000034.1, forward strand.
TGGGTTTAATTAGATTGATAGGGTTTGTTAGATTGGTTTATTGGATTTGTTAGGTTGGTAATTTATTAGACTAATAGGTTTATTAGTAGAGTAATAGAGTAGTAAAAAGGAGATAGGAGAAGGGAAAGAGAAGAGATAGAATCTGGGGTTTAGATTCTATCTTTAAAGCTTGAGACTGCCATGCTACTTACTACATTTATCCTAGTGTTGATGACAACATTAGGATATAAGCTTTTATACGATTATATAAACGTAAATTATCCCCTTAAAACATTTCCATTAATTCACATGAAAATATACTTTTAAAAATAACGATAAAAAACCAATAGTCCAGATACTTGGTTTTTCTAACAAACCCCCCTTACGCTTTGCTAGAAATGGAATTTATAAGATCTATCTCCTGATTACCAAAAAGAAGGTTTTTATGGTTAGGGCGAGCAAGGAAGGGGTCTCCTCTTTTTTTAATCCAAAAAAAATTAAGTTTATTAAAAATAGATTCTATAGCTATAGGGTAAAAGGGGTTAATAAAAAAACTCTAAAACCCCTATTAAGCCTTAAATGTTTTATAAATCTTTATGCTTTAACTACTCTATAAAATCTTAAATTATTTATAGGATCTTAATCCCCAGATTCCATCCTCCCCTATCTTTTACCTATCTTTCCCCCTAAAACTTATATATCTACCAACCTAATAAACCTATTAATTACACGTCTATCTACTTAGCTAATAACCCTATAACAATCCTAGTAAGATCAATCGTTTTATATAGGTAATTCCAATCTCTTTATACTATTAACTAAATCTTTATCCAACATTTTCTTTTTTGCATTATTGATTATTTATGTGTGTTTTCTAACATAAAAATAAAAGGCAAAATACTAGATTACTAAGTCATAGATTCTCTATTCCCAGCACATGACAAAGCGTTAGCTTCCTCGAAAACGTTAGTTTCCCTGAAAACGAAGTTTCCTTAAAAATAAAAAAAACATATATATGCAACGATTCCATTAAAATGTGCCCATTAGCTCGCTTTGTTTCGTGGTGCAGAAAAATGGAATTAAGTAAGCAGTAGTGCTTACGCCATTTTTTTCAAGGAAACTTCGCTTTCAAGGAAGCTTCGCTTTGCTAGAAACGGAATTGAGCCAAGGTCCTCCCCTTGTTTGCCAAAAAAGGCTTTCTTAAAAGAAAGCCCTAGTTGCTTACAGCAACCAAACTTGTTTCTAGGAAGCTTACGCTTTCACAGGCTTTGCGGGAGTGAGGAGGGGTTAAACCCCTTTTTGGTTAGAAAAAATCTACAAATAATAAATAATATGAAAAAGAAAGTGTTGGAATAAAGATTTAGTTAATAGCGTAAAAAGATTAGAATTACCTATATAAAGCCATTGATTTTATTAGGATAGATAGGATTATTAGATAGGTATATAAATTTTTAGGTGGGAGATAGATAACAAATAAGTGAGAATGGAGTCTAGGGATTAAGATTCTATAAATAATTTAAGATTTTATAAGGTAGTTAAAACATAAAGTTTTATAAAACATTTAAGGCTTATTAGTAGCTTTAGAGTTTATTAACTACTTTTATCTTCAGTCATAGAATCTATTTTTAAAAACCTACTTTATTGTTAGTTTTTTTAGCAATAAAGATAAAGAGACTATATTAGTTAGATAGTCTCTTTATCTACCTAGCTTTTATCTATAACATCTTATCTCTATCCCTTTCTCTTTCTCCCCTTATCCTACACTTATCCCTTTCACTTATCTTCCCCTCCTTTACCCTTAAAAGAACAAGTCCTCCTTCACACCTTCTTCCTATTAGCATCACTCATTATCTCATCTGCTATATGAGTTACATTACTAGATATCTTAGTAGCATCATCAGCTATATTTACATTACCTTGAGTAGATTGTTCTAATAAAGATATAGCATCATTTATTTGAGTTATACCATTAGCTTGTTCTTTTATAGATTCAGCCATATCATTAATAGATTGAACTAAGATATTAGTATTAGATTCTATTTCTCCTAAAGACTTTTGAGTTCTTTCTGCTAGTTTTCTTACTTCATCTGCTACTACTGCAAAGCCTCTTCCATGTTCTCCTGCACGTGCAGCTTCTATAGCTGCATTAAGAGCTAAGAGATTTATTTGATCTGCTATGTCTTTAATAATAACAGTAACACTTTTAATATCTTCAGATTGAGA
>NZ_MLAR01000035.1 GCF_002272925.1 Helicobacter sp. 13S00401-1
TTTTACGTCCTAGAGGCCAAGAAACCATATAAACGTTAGTTTTCTATACAGCATCTATCTTTTTTCTCCCTTTTAAGCCTACTTGACGCTGAAGGCGTCAATCTATCTAGCAATGAGGTTCGATTTGAGCTGAATAAGCGAAAAATCGAGATACCTACTGACTACAAAAACATGAAAAATTGCTTCGATTTTTCTTTTAATATTCTTTTAGTTTTCTTTTAATATTCTTTTAATATCTTTTAGGGGGCATTTTGGAGCCGTTGGGCACGGGTTCAAAAAGGGGTATAGTGTAATAGATTTCTCTTCATAGTGTAATAGATTTCTCTTCATAGTGTAATAGATTTCTCTTCATTGTGTAATAGATTTTGTACAAAGTAAGGGATAGATTTATATTTTATCCCCTTTATAAAGGGATAGATTTATATTTTATCCCTTACTTTATGCTATAATCCCCTAAATTACAGATTTAAAAGGGGTAAATATGAATGAAGTTGTCAAATACCACAATGACCTAAACAATATAGTTTTAAACGGATTGAGCGAAAATCAAATTAATATACTTTTTACTATTTTTGCAAAAATTAAAAATAAAAATTCTAATTTATTGTCTTTTTCAGTATCTGAAATTATAGAACTTAGCGGGATAGAAAAAAGACGTAAAAAATACGTAGAAAGAACCATTTTTGCTCAATTTGATAAGTTGCAAAACTTAAAAATACAGTATCAAGATGATTACTCAATCTCTAAGGCTGTAATCTTTCCTGTTGTTAGTTTAAATCACAAAGAAAACATCATAGAAGTGAAGGTTGATGAAAAATTTGTGTACTTATTTAATTCGCTAGTGGGCAACTTTACACGTTTTGAATTAGCTGAATTTGTGAGCCTTAGTGGCGCTTATGCTAAAACCATATATCGATTTTTAAAACAGTGGCGCAGTAAGGGTGAGTGGAGAATCAATTATTTTGACTTTAAAAGGATTTTAGGGATACCAGACAGTTATGCGTCAACTGATATTGATAAACAAATTTTAAAACCGGCTATAGCGGAACTGAGTTCAGAGAAAAATTTATTTGATGAAAAACGAATCCCATTTAAAAATTTAAAGGTAGAAAAACTAGACGCAGATGGAGAGCCTGTAAAAAAAGGGAGAAAAATCGTATTTCTAAAATTTACGTTTAAATCAATTAAAGCTTTAAAAGATGTCCAAGAGCCCACAAAAGAATCTATCACTAACCCTACACCAACCCAAGCATTAGATGATAAAACAGAAATCAACGTTAAAGAATATCTCGGCAGAAATATATACATTCCTAAAAGCCAATCCACATTCAAAATTATTCAAATAGATGCGTTCGGTGAAGGTTTCAGCATAATCATGAAAAACATAGATACCAATCGCCTAGGAAACATGATCTTAAAGACTAAAAAAGAATTTTTAGATCAAATGGCAAAACTTATCTAGCTTTAGCTTTCTCCTATCATTCAAAAATACGCTTTTTTGACACCTAGTTCAGCTCGTCCAGCACGGGCTAGAGTAGCTTTTTTTTGTACATAAAAGCTTTATCCTGCCGTAAAACAAAAAAATGCCTTTTTTGGTTGTAAATTTTTCTAAAAACAAAAAGGGAAAAAAGAATCTATAGCTGTATTTTTTTTGTAGGTGTTAATAGAGCAGATGTGAAAAAAAATAAAGTAGTATCATGCTAATAAATTCCAAAAAAGGGGCAAAAAAATATGAAAATAGTTATCAAAAATGCAGACGTGCGAACGTTAAAGGCAATTGAAGGCTTAAAGTTCCTAAGCCCTAAGCTAAAAATTGAAACAGATTCCTATCCGATTGAAACGGCGCCATCAATGATGTTAGCTCGTGAGATGTTTGAAGCATTGCCATTAGAAGATCAAAAGAAAATAAAAACTGAGATGCTTAAGGATTGCGGGCTAGATGCAAGTCATACTAACTAAAAAAGCGGATAAAGAATTCACAAAAATTCTTAGAAGCGACAAACGGAATGGATTAAGAATCCAAAACTTTATGGACGAAGTATTAAAAACCTCAGACAATCCTACACTGTTAATCAACTGCAAAAAACTACAAAACGCAGTTAATACATGGCGATGGCGAGTAGGTGAGTATCGAATTGTTGGAATTGTTTTAAACGAAATCTTGACGATTGAAATTATAAAAATATCTACTAGACAAGATGTTTATTAAAAATAATCACAAAAACACCCCTAAAATCGTTCAAAATTACTCTAGACGATAAAACTATCGTCCCTACCCCCTAATCGCTCTTATTTTACGTCCTAGAGGCCAAGAAACCATATAAACGTTAGTTTTCTATACA
>NZ_MLAR01000036.1 GCF_002272925.1 Helicobacter sp. 13S00401-1
CCTGCATTTACGTTGTCGTTAGTTCTTATCGCAGCACCTACACCTACAACATAACCAAGCTTAACATAACCGCTTTGGCCAAGTTTAAACGCTTGTATAAAGTCTAAGTTTACAGAGTACTGAGGAGTTAGAGCTGAAGTTAGATTATTAGCTCCGACGCCGATAGTTGCTTGTAGACCTAATGTGCTATTTTTAGTAGTAGTAAAGATACCAGTACCAAGTTTAAGCTTTGCGTTTAGGCTAGCACCTGAAGTTGAGAAAGTGACGCCATCTGAGCTAGACTTTGCGCCTATACCTGTACCCACACCAGCACCTAATATAACCTTAAGACCGTTAATGTCATAGTTTTGAGCTTGCGGTCTTACTTCTCTTTTGCCATCCCTCCTGTTGTGCTCTGCTGCCGCTGCCATAGAACTTAAACTTAAGATCAAACTACTTGCTAATATGATTTTAGTGACTTTAGTAACCTTTGCCATTTTTTATCCTTTTGTATGTTTAAGATCGCACCATTTAGTGACTGGGACAATTCTAAGGGCGTTTTTTATCTTTATAGCTTAAAGTTTTCTTAAAAATAGTGCTTGTTATGAAAAAAACTTAAAAAAGGAGCCAAAAAAGAAAGATATAATTTACTTTTATAGGTTTTTTAAAGAAATGATAAAAATTCTAAGTAATAAAAATTGCTAATAACTCCAAATAGTAAAGGTAAAGTTACCTTTACCAATATATAAGTTAAAGTAAAGTTTACTTTATGGAGATTTTTGAGTAGTTATGATGGTGATATGAGATGATCTAGAGGATATGGGTGCTTGTGAGGCATTTTTGCTATAAAAAGGTAAATAAAACTTTACTTAGTAATATTTGAGGTGTAGCATAAAATATTAAAAGTAGCTTTTTACTTAGCTTTTTACGCCTTAAAGTGTTAGGGGTGATGCTTAGCTTTGCTAGCTTTTGACTTTTTAGTCTTTATAGACTTTACTTTTTAGTCTTTTAGTTGCTAGTTTGTTAACTTTTTCGCCTTAGCTGGCTTGTGCTATCTTTGCTAGCTTGCCCCTAAGGTGGCTAGTTTAGTTTTTAGCCCTTTAACTTATCTGCTTGATAGTCTTTGCTCTGGCTTAACCTTTTTTCAGTTTTGACCTTATCTTGGTTAAACCTAGAGCAAATCCACCTTAGACTAAATCTTCCTTTTAAAACTAGGCCTAGTGAGGGCTACTTAGCTTCTAATAAAAAGGGCTTTAGTGACTTGGGCTCTTTTATAGTCTTGCTTTGGATTCTTATAGGTTTTTTTGTGATCACCTTTAAAAGTCTCCTGTGCAAGGGGCTATGTGAGTATTAGTGTAGGTGAAAAGTATGAAGAAAATATGAAGTTTTACAAGAAAGAGGCGAAGCAGATGGGGTTTTAAGCGTTTTTGTGAAAGAAAAATCGAGTTTGTTTCAATGTGCTTTACCTTTTGGGGTATCTGGTGGTTAGGCGGGAATGGGCATTAGACGCAAGATAGCGTGGGCTAATGGAGGGCAAAAGAAGCGAGCTTGTAGCAAAGTATGAATTGGCGAGAAGGCTGGAAGTGAAGTGTTTTTGTGAGGGGCCTTGTAAGCTAGATAACTAGTCTCGCCCAGGATGGTGAAAGCGCTTTTATGGTGGGTCTTATAAGAGGTGGCAAAAGGCAGAGTAAAAAAGTTTTTAAGACTGGAGTAGTTTTGCAAAAGGTAAAAAGTGGGTGAAGGTCTTAGAAAAATGATGAAGTTTAAGGTGATATGAGGTGAAGTAAGATCTTATAGATGGCTATTAAAAGCCCTATATTAGGGGGTATAAACAGGTTTAGGGGGTGCTTTTAAAGCAAAAAAATATTAAAAATGCTAGACTCGTCAAGTTTGGCCATATAAAAACCATTTGTGATGA
>NZ_MLAR01000037.1 GCF_002272925.1 Helicobacter sp. 13S00401-1
ATACTTCTATTACTAACTTATCTCAAAGTTCTAATGCACAAGCTAGCTCTTTAGAACAATCTGCTACTGCTATAGAAGAAATAACTCAGTCTATGCAAAATGTATCTAATAAGACTAATGAAGTAATCTCTCAATCTGAAGATATTAAAAGTGTTACTGTTATTATTAAAGACATAGCAGATCAAATAAATCTCTTAGCTCTTAATGCAGCTATAGAAGCTGCACGTGCAGGAGAACATGGAAGAGGCTTTGCAGTAGTAGCAGATGAAGTAAGAAAACTAGCAGAAAGAACTCAAAAGTCTTTAGGAGAAATAGAATCTAATACTAATATCTTAGTTCAATCTATTAATGATATGGCTGAATCTATAAAAGAACAAGCTAATGGTATAACTCAAATAAATGATGCTATATCTTTATTAGAACAATCTACTCAAGGTAATGTAAATATAGCTGATGATGCTACTAAGATATCTAGTAATGTAACTCATATAGCAGATGAGATAATGAGTGATGCTAATAGGAAGAAGGTGTGAGAGGGGGGATAAATGGGGAGGAGAGAGAAAGAGAATTAAAGGAGGAGAGAAAGAGAAGGGAAGAAATATATATAAATTAAATAGGCAAAAAGGAGAGAAGATAAGAAGTAAGTGTTAGCTTACTTCTTAAATAAGGGATTTACCAAAAATAGCATTATGTTAATTTTCAAGCTGCTGTAACTTTGTTTGCGAGAATTAATGTTTTCTTTAGTTTATAAAAGGATATACACATGGCTGGCTTTTTCAGAAACATTAAGATTAAATACAAAATACTATCAATTTCTATAATATCCATAGTGGTATTAGCTCTTTCAATGCTTTATATAGTTACTTATACAACTAGTTATATAAAACAAAGATTAGACACTACATTAGAACATGAATCAGAAGAAAAGATGAAAATAGCTGTACAGTCTATGGCTATGGCAATTAGTGAAGGCGTTAAAGACTTACCTACACGAAAAGAAAAATTAGCCTTACTACAAAGGATGGTAAATAATACTTTTTATAATTACGACAACACAGATGGTGATAAAGGCTCATTTTTTGCCTTTGATGGGACTATTTTAGTTGGCTATCCAAGTAGGTTTGGTGCTAAACTAGGAGAAGACTGGAAAGATGTAACCGATCCAAATGGGGTAAAACTAATATTGGACTTACAAGCTGCTGCTAATAAAGGTGGTGGTATAACAAGATATATGTGGCATCTAACTGATATGAACTCCCCTCTAGCTCCTAAAGTTTCTTACGCCTACCCTATAGCATCTATGCCAGGTGTATGGGTAGGTAGTGGAATATACACTCAAGATATACAAAATAATATTAGCCGTTTCAGCAATGCTATCCGTACTAATATCTTATATACAGCCATAATTTCTATAATAATTTTTATACTTATCACTTTCCCTATAGTGATGATAATTTCAAGATACATATCTAAGGGACTAGGCAATATAGGATTAATCTTTAATGAGTTTGTGCTCTTTTTAAAACAAGATGAGCGTGCTAATAAAGCTAATATAGATAAGCTAAAGATTGGGAAAGATGACATAGGCATGATTATTAATAATGTTAGTAGATCTATAGGTTTAGCCCAAGAAAGTTTAAGTAAGGATAAAGTGTGTGTGGAAGAGATAATAGAGACATTAAAGTCTTGCAAACAAGGTAACTTTAAAGCAACCTTAAAACATGCTCCTTCTAATCCTCAGCTATCTCTTGTTAAGCAATTCCTAGAAGACTTTTTAAAAGAACTATTAGATAATATGAATTCAATTAGTGCAACTATCAATCACTTCTCTAAAAATGACTTTAAAGAGAGTATAGATACTACAAATCTAAAAGGTGAGTTTTTAAATATATCTAGCAGTGTAAATGTATTAAAAGATACAACTGTAAAAGATACAAAAACTTCTCTAGGCATAGCTCAAAAGTTAAATGAAGAAGCTAAAAAACTAAATACTTCTATTACTAACTTATCTCAAAGTTCTAATGCACAAGCTAGCTCTTTAGAACAATCTGCTACTGCTATAGAAGAAATAACTCAGTCTATGCAAAATGTAT
>NZ_MLAR01000038.1 GCF_002272925.1 Helicobacter sp. 13S00401-1
AGACACTTTCGAAGTAACAGTATCAAAGTTACTTGATTTATCTAAAAGGATAGATGTGCCTTTTTCTTATTTTTTCTTAGATGAGCTTCCTGAAACAACAAATGTGATAGATAGCTTACTTAAGTCTGGTAGGTTACATATATTTAGAGATATATGAGATAGTCTTCTTTTGAATGTAATCTATAGCCAATACTTAAAATCATATCAAGATTGTAAAAGTCTATGTTGTAAGTTTTATTATCACTGGCAGTTGTTCGGAAATTCCGAACAACTGAATCTAAACTTAGCTCGCCTTCATCTAATATGTTTTTAATGTGCTCGCTTATGGTTGATTTGCTCTTTTTAAAAAGCTCTGCTATTTGATTTAGATTTAGCCAAAGTGTGCCATTTTCTAACATAACTTGAAGCTTTACTTCACCTATTGCATTGTTATAGAGTAGTACTTCACCCACCTTACTTTGTTCCTTTTTTTATATCTTAAGTAACCTTTGCTAATTATAGAGAAATTACAAATTTTTATTAAATATTAATCACCACTCTTTAAAAAAAATACTAAAAAATATCCAACAGTTTTACCAGAGCTTAATATAGTAAAACCATTTAGAAAGTTTGCTATAATTTCTACTAGAATGGTTGGATAAGGGTCCCTTATCTGTAAAAGTCTTGCGGTCGGACGTCTTGAGACTTCCCATCATCAATGTGTAAAATTATAAGCTGTTATAATCCAGTAGTTATGTCCTTCTTTATTATACCCCCTGCTTAATCCTACTTTGTACAACCTACTATTCTTTTTTAAAATTATCGTATTCACATTATGCTTATTTATAAGCACGCCTTTATTAACTATCTCGCTTAGTCCTTTTATAACTCCTTCTTCACCACTTCCAAAGGCACTAAAGTCATCCTTATGTTTAGTTAAAATCTTTTGAAGTCCTAATCTTTCATCTCCCCATACTAGATCTATATCTCCTAGTCCTTCTTTATAAAAAGCTCCTGCTACTTGTCCTTGTTTAACTTCTAGTAGATGAGTTATAGCTTCTTTAGGTTTGTGATAAAACTCTTTATAGTTAGTTCCAAACTCTTTTAAGCCTTCAGCCTGGGCTTGCTTTATATCTTCTTATGTTCTACTTTAGGGCTTATCCTTTTTAAGTTTCTTGTTATTCCTAGGCTTTCTTTTAGTATTAGGGCTATCTTTTTTAATATCTTTAGGAGATAAAGTAGCATCACTAGTTTTAGTAACATCAACTTCATCACCTAAACTACTAGCTTCTTGACTTGTTTTAGTAGCTTTGGTAGGATTGTTCTTGTGGGATGAAGCTTGTTTCCCTAGTGAGAGTGTGGAATCTTCAATACCCTCTTGCCCATCTATTTTAACTTCTATCTTTTCACCTTTATTTATCAAAGATTTTATATAGTTAAGCTTCCTAGTAGGCAAAGCAGTTAATACTATCTCTCCATCCTTTAGCGTACCAACTATATTTATAAGTAGTTTTTGTCCATCTTGTTCATAACTAAAAGGTTTTATAAAGTCTATAACTCCATCTTTATGGTGAACTTTTATAAGTGGGTCTTTTAAGGTTGGTTCTATAAGATTTAAGTAAGTTAACCTAGCCGTGTTATCAGACTTAGAGTTTATGTGTTCTAAAAAGTTATTAACGTTTTTAAAAGAGTGCACATCATCTATAAACTCTTCCACATCTACTTTAGGAGGCATAGCAGTAGCCTTGCTTTTTAGGTCTAGTGTTTGTATAAAAGCATCTTTTTGTTCTTTTGTATCTAAAATCTTAAAGCCTCCATCTTTAGAGACTTCTTGACTTGTTTTAGTAGCTTTGGTAGAATTTTCCTGTATATCAGTCTTGTTGGTTGAGGACGTGATATCTGTAAAAGCTTTCTGTGGCGAGTTTGTCCCGAAGTTTGGAGATTGATATATTTT
>NZ_MLAR01000003.1 GCF_002272925.1 Helicobacter sp. 13S00401-1
CTATAAGTGCTACTACAGTAGGAAGTACAACTAGTACTAATACTACTTTAGATTCTAATAGCAGTTTAGAAGAGTTAAATGCCGCCCTTGTGAAAGCACAGGCTTTAGCAGATAAATATAATGAAGATTTAAAAACAGCAAAAGCTGACTACAATAATGCAGTTAGTGCATTTGGCACTGCAGCTAGCAATCTAAGTACTGCTGGGCAAAATGAAACTAAGGCTATCTTAGATATAAACTCTGCAAATGGTCAAGTAAATAATGCAAACTCAAATATTTCTCAATATAGCTCTCTTGTTGATTTAGATAATAAAGCTATAGCGAGTATAACAAGTCAGATAAACACTACTAATAGTGGAATAACTAGTAATCAAAACACAATTAAAAATACAGATTTAAACTCCTTGCAAAGCACTGCACAAGCAAAACAAGCAGCACTTGCTCAGGCTCAAAGTGCACTAGATGCAGAAACGCCTACTTATAATAGCAAGCTAGCAGCTGCATCTAAGTGGCAACAGCAAGCTGACTTCTATGGTAATAATGGAAGTGTTGGGAATGATCCAAATGATGCAGGCGCAATGATCGCTCAAAACTCAAATACTATAGCTAATAGAGATTTTGGTAATGAACAAACAATACACGCAAACTTACAAAATGCAGTTAAAGCAGCAAATCAAAATGTTCAAAATGCAGAATCTGCCCTCTCTGCAGCACAAGCACAAGTAGCAAAGGCACAAGCTGATATAACTAATCTAACACAAACTCTTAATACTCAACAAAATACTTTAAAAACTCAAAATTCAAATTTACAACAACATAACACTAGCTTAGCAACAGCTAAAAGTAACTTACAAGCAGCTAATGAAGCACTAGCTAAGGCAACTGCTGCTAAAGCTGCAGCCTTACAGCAACAAACAGACGCTACTAATGCTATGAATCAAGCCCAAAAGGATGAGACTGATGCAACCAATAGACAAAAGCTTGCTAATACTAATTTAGCCAATGCTAATAATTTGATCAACTATATACAAAGCTTAATCAATAACCGTAGGATAGTAGCTGCTAAGGAAGCACAAGACAGAGAAACAAGGCTTAAAAACACTCCTATCATCTTGCCTACTGCTAAGGTTGGTTTAATAGCATTTTTTGGAAAACATCAAGCCTTATCACTAGAGTATCAATACTACTTTAGAAATACAGTTCAAGGCATAGCAAGTAGTGATATCACACTTGATTATGCTTACTACTTTGGTAACTAAGAGATAGATATAAAATATTTGGGTTTGGGTGGGTGGGATAAAAGTTTTAAAAGAACTAAAAGTAGCCATTTGTATGTTAAGGCTTACTTTTAAACTCTTAAAACTCTTTGCTTTTTTTAAGATCGCCTGGCTAGTAACTCTTTAAGTCTTTATTAGTGACAAAGACTTTAAGGCTACTAGCCTTTTTTATTTATTAACAACTTATAAATTCTTAATAACACACCATCAAATATATACAAAACATGTAAGTGGTAATGAGATAAATAAGGTTATAGAGTTATGGCAAGATTAATATATAAGTGAGAAGTTATGATGTACAGCAAGGGTAAAAAGTTTAAGCCCTAGTTTCTAAGATAAGGGCTTAGGTAGAAAAAAGATACAGAATCTTTTTAAGATTCTGTATCTAAAGGCTTAAAATAAAGATGTTAGATTTTCATCTTTTTAGGTTGTTTAAACACATCTACTGGGCTAGCTTTGCCTTTGTATTTTTCAATATTTACTAGGGCGGTGTTAGCACAGTTTGCATTAGCTAGTTTTGAAGTTGGTATATCAAGAGTTAGGATGTTTGGACAGCCATTTTTGCAAAGTGAGCCAATTTTCCCCGGTTTTACTGGGTCATACCAAACACCTTCACTTAGTCTAACTACTTTTCTAGAGATATCTTTAGTTACATAAGCACCTGCTAGTACTTCACCTCTTGCGTTAAATACTCTTACTAAGTCACCGTTTTTGATACCTTTTTCTTTAGCATCTTCTTCATTTATCCATATAGGTTCGCGTCCTGCTATAGCATAAACATCTCTTAACTTAGTTTGAGATAGCTGAGAGTGAAGTCTATAGCCACTGTGAGGACTTACCATGTGAAACTCTGCAGGTTTGTTTTTCATACCTAGCCACTCAGCTGGCTCAAACCATGAAGGATAAGGGCGGCAGTCATCGTATTTAAAGCTAGCGATTTTTTCAGAGTAGATTTCTATCTTACCACTTGGTGTTCCTAGTGGATTTAAGATAGGATCTTCTATAAAGTTAGCGTACCTTACAAACTCTTCGCCTTCTTGAGATTCTTCAAACTGTACAGGCTTATTTTTCTCCCAAAACTCTTTAAACTCTGGCATAGGGATGTGTTGAGCCTTAGCTTGTTTTAAAGCGCCATTGTAAAACTCTTCTATCCAACCAAACTCATCTTTGCCATTACCAGTGAACTCATCATAAACGCCAAACTCTTTAGCTAGTGAGCTAAATACATCATAGTCATCTACGCTTTCAAACTGTCTTTTTACAAGGGCTTTCATAGGAGTTATCATGATATTTGAAAAGTCCCCTACCATAGAGATGTCATTTCTTTCATACTCTGTAGTAACTGGCATAACTATATCTGCATATCTTGCAGTTGGGGTCCAGTAGGCTTCATTAACAACTACAGTATGAGGCTTTCTCCAAGCTTTCAAGTTGTTGTTAGTGTTTTGGTGATGAACTATAGGATTCCCCCCTACCCAGTAAATCATATCTATATCTGGATAAGTTACTTTGTGACCATTAGCATCAATAGTCTTGCCCGGGTTTAAAAGAGCATCGGCAATACGCGCTACTGGGAAGGCTACTTTTGCTGAGTGGCCTGCTGTATTCATACCGCCAATAACTGCTGACTTTCTAGTAGGAACACCAGAGTTTGCATAGTGGTAAGCTAGACCAAAGCCTCCACCTGGAAGACCGATTTGCCCTATCATAGAAGCTAGAGTTACCAGCATCCAGTGAGGTTGCTCACCGTGATGTGCTCTCTGCATAGACCAACCACTCATAAGCATAGTTCTATTTTCATAGAAAGTTTTAGCTAGATCTTTTATAACATCTACTTTTATACCTGAGATCTTAGATGCCCAAGCAGCATCTTTTACTACGCCATCAGTTTTACCTAACATGTAAGGTAAAAACTTATCAAAGCCTTCAGTATAGTTAGCTATAAAGTCTTTGTTGTACTTACCTGTTGTATACATAGTGTGCATGATACCAAGCATCAAAGGAACATCTGAGTGAGGAACTGGTGCTATCCACTCTGCATCTAGCAGCTTACAAGTTTCATTTCTAACTGGGTCTATGAAGATTATCTTTTTACCACTATTTTTAAGTTGTGCTAAGAAGTCTGCACCTAAGCCATCACTTACTGCAAAAGAGATTCTAAGAGTTAAAAGCGGGTTAGATCCCCATATAACTACTACTTTAGAATCACTTAAAACTAAAGGCCATACAGTTTGTTGCTCATAAACTTCTATGCTTCCTACAACATAAGGCATGATAACTTGAGATGCTCCAGTTGAGTAGTCTCCTGTTATACCGGAAAAACCACCAGTCATCCCTAGGAATCTTTGAAGTAAAGCCCTGCAACTATGGACGTTACCACTGCTTTTCCAGCCATAACTTCCAGCAAAGATCCCTTCACTTCCTTTTTCTTTTCTAGTGCGTCTTATAGCATCAGCTATTAGCTTGATAGCTTTGTCATAGCTTACTCTAACCCACTCATCTCCGCCTCTAAGCTCAGGCTTTGGTGAGAGAGGATTTTCAAGATAAGATTTTCTTACCATAGGGTATCTAACTCTTGATTCTGTATAAACCATGTCTCCTATGTATTTTTGCATAGGGTTTTCCATCTTTCTTTCAACGCCAGATTCAGACTTAACTATCTTTCCGTCTTTAATGGTAACTTTTAACACGCCCCAGTGAGCACCTGTTATAACTTCACCATTTTGGACTAGCTCGCTAGTGAACTTTTTGCCTGCTACATTTGCCATCTTTTCTTTAGCACTTAAAGTGCCTCCAAAAAGACCTTGAGCCATAGGCACCATGGCAAATAATGCGCTTGCTTTTAAGACCGTACGTCTGCTGATTTTTTCTGTCATTGTTTCTCCTGTTGTTGAATTTAATAGATGTTGTGAATGCTTAAGGCTATCTTTCTTAAAAGATAGAGCCTTAAGATTGAAAACTTGCTTTATGTATGTCTTTTGATTGTAGTTTTGCTTTATGCGCTTAACTTATTTTGTGTTAGTTCCTGGCATATCGCTAGCATTTTTTTGAAGGTATTGAACTAAAAGGTATTTGTCTTCTTTTGGGATACCAGTTCTTGGGAACATAGAATCTACAACACCTGGCCATTGATTAGCATTAAACTCTTTTGTAGCGTGTAAGCCGTGGCAAATTGAGCAGTTTTCACCATAAAGTGCTTTTGCTTTAGAGTATAAAGACTGAACATCTTTAGAGAAGTTGCCACTATCAGTGTAAAGTTGAACTTCTACTTTATACCATTTTTTACCGCTTTCTTTATCATTAATCTCTTTTACTTTTTTAACTTGGATATTTGCACTTTTTGCAAGACCAGCAACTAAGATTCTTCTATTGATTGCATAATAGATAGCATTATCTACACCCTCTTGAGAGTAACCTTCTATCTGTATAAGGTCTTTTTTACCTTCTTGCTTTATCATCTTAACTGCTGAAGTTGGGAGTAATCTACCAACTACTTTGTCGCTTCCTTTTTGATAAAGAGACTTAACTGTTGTAGGATACATAACATTATCCGCCGCAAACATCAGGCCTACTAAAGCTAAAAACACTAGGACTATTTTCTTCATTCCATCATTCCTTAAATTAAAGATATGCGTTAATTATAATGGCTTTTAGCTATAAAAGTATTCTAATAGTTAATTTTTCTACACAATTTTTAATTTTTATTCAAATTCAGTTAAATATTTTTTACCAATAAAAACATTTTTTATCTACATACGTATCGTAATAGGCAAAAACCACTCTTTTGGTAAAAAATTTAGGTAAACATATAACTTACCTAAATTGGCAAAAATGTATATGATTAGCTTTCTAGGGTTTGATAAAAACCCTAGTATCTAGGATAACTTAGTGGGAGAAGAAAAAAAATATTAAAAGAAAAAGCTAAAAGTTTTTAGTTAAATCCATGCCTTTATACATCATGGCAACTTCTTCACCATAACCATTAAACATCTTAGTAGGTATGCGCTCATTAAAGAAGCTATCACCTATATAATTTTCAGTAGCTTGAGACCATCTAGGATGTGGCACATTTGGATTAACATTAGCATAGAATCCATACTCATCACTAGCTAAACTAACCCACATAGTACTAGGAAGTTTATCTACAAAAGAGATTCTAACTATGCTTTTTATAGACTTAAAGCCATACTTCCAAGGCACTATCAATCTTAATGGAGCACCATTTTGAGGCAAGAGAGCTTTACCATAAAGTCCTATAGCCATTAAAGTTAAGTCATTATAAGCTTCATCTAGTCTTAAGCCTTCAGTATAAGGAAACTTTATCCCACCAGCTATACCTGGGGACTTTACAGCTGGCATATCAGGGTCTACTATAGTTTCAAAGTGAACATACTTTGCACTACTTAAAGGCTTAACTACAGCTAGCAAGTCTTTAAGTCTAAAACCCATATAAGGCAGGTTCATACTCCATGCTTCAACACATCTAAAGTGATAGTTTCTTTCAACTAAAGGCATCTTAGCAACTATGGTTTCTAGGCTAAGTTTTACTGGCTTTTCTACTAAGCCATCTATAACAACACTCCAAGGATCAAGTTTAGCTTTACTAAAAACTTCTTTAGCAGCAGCACTTGAAGAAGGATCTTCTTTTTGCACTCCAAACTCATAGTAGTTATTATAAGTTTCAGCCTTTCTTTCAGGGGTTAAGGAAGGTGGAGTTAGTGCTGAGACTGGGAAGTGTGGGTCTTTTGAATATATAAACTTTCTTTTTATAAAGTCGCTTTTTTCAGCAGTAGATGCTGCATATAAGGAGCTAGTTAGTGGTACTAGCAAACCACCAACTGCTAAGGCTTTCATTATGCTTTCTCGTCTCTCATAGTTTTCTATACTTGTTAGATCGCTATCTTTAATATCATAGCTTTTTGGTCTTTTTATCAACATAACTTATCCTTTCCCTATAAATGTGAAATGCAGTCATTCTAAAGCAAAAGTAACTATGATGGTAAATAAAATATAAAAAGTAAAATTAATCTTGTATATACCTAAACTTTAATAGAATCTAGTGTTATAAAATGTAAACATAAATCATAAAAGTTAACTTTTACTTTATTAAATACTTTTTACATAAGCAAAAGCACCTAGCCTATGCTCATATATCTTTAAAACTTATGAAACTTATAGCATAAGGAAGTATAGAGATTCTGCCTGCTTTTAAAGGGCTGCCTTTTAGCTCTAGAAGCTTGTCATCTTTAAGTCCTAAAGGCACACCATTAAGGCTAACTTGACCATTTTGCATAGTTTTATAAGGGTCATTTGAGTGATAAGGACTAGGGGCTAGGACATAAATCTCACCAGCTTTTTTAAAATCAAAAGTATGAATCCTTTCAGTTGGGTTTATAATCATCATCACCCTGCCTTGTGTAGTGCCTTTAAGACTATGAGCATAGATTCTAAGGCTAGGCTCTTTTATATCTACTTCATAAACTTTTTCTCCCATAAGCTTTTGCCAAAGAAGGGCAGCATAGTAGTTTGGACGTGGCTCATAAGTCTCATAGTCAAGCAGTCCATACTCACTAGCACACAAAGTATTATGCATAACTACCTTTACTCCAGCCTTTGCTAGGCTTCCTAGTTGATTTAAGAATCTAAAAGTATCATAAAAAGTACTAGCCCATGGATTCCCACCACAAGCACTATCAGCTGTCTCTGTGACCCAAAGAGGGGCTTTTGGCATAAACTCATCCCTAAGCTTGCTATAAAATCTAGCCACATGCTCACTCTTATCTAGCCAAGTAAAACTTAAGGCGTCTTTTAAAGACGTGCCTCCTTCTTTACCCTCTCCTACACAACGCATCGAAGCTGCACCATAGTAGTGATAAGAAAAAGCATCAAACTTAGGATTTGGCTTAGCACTTAATAAATCTTTGCTACTAAGCTCACTCATATTAGCAGGAAGTGCGCCACCCTCACCCACACAGCCTGGCCCTAAAGTTATCATCCTAGGAAGATTAGCTTTAACAAACTTAGTAAATACTGCTATATCATTAGCAAAAGATTGTGCATTATAGCCCTTAGGAGCGCCACTTACGCTTAATAAATTAGGCTCGTTAAAAAACTCAGCTGCTGCTATCTTACCACCTAGCTTTTTAGTGTAGTTTGCTATCTTGATAGCTTCTTTAGGCGTCCAGATTCCATCTTTATCCCTAGTACCAGAGCTTATAGCAAAAGAAGTAACTAGCTTAGAGTTAGTTGCTTTAATAAAGTCTATAACTCCTTTCCACTCCTTTCTTGTTAGAACGTTTTCAAAACCTTTTGGAGGGCTTTTTAGTTTAGGTTTATCATCATCTTGAAAATAGATTGTATTAGCCCAGGTTCCACTAACTCTTACGTAAGTTTTCCCTAGGCTACTAGCTAGCATGCGCAACTTTTCATTTTGCAAATCTAGGGGCTTTAAGGCCTTATAAAGATTAGAGTTATCATGACTTAAGTTTGTGCTTGTGATCTTAGAATCTAGATCTTTATAAGGTGCCCAAAACTTCCCGCCAACTATCTCTACCATCTCTATGTTATAAGAAAGATATCTTTTATCCACACTTGTTAGATACTTAAAAGTTGCAGGATCTATGCTAAAAGCTTTTTTAGAATCCCAACCCTTAAAACTTTCTTCTAAAGTATTATCACTAGCTAAAAGAGAGCTTCCTAAAAAAGTCTTTGCTAAAGGGGCAAAGGCTAGCAGGGTAGAAGCCTTTAAAACACCTCGTCTATTAATCTTTTCTTTCATGCTTACTCCTTTTAAAAGACATAATTTATAAAGCCCATTGTAAAAACACATTCACTAACTTTAGTAAAATAAGCCAAAACTTACAAGGCAACTTTAAAGGATGTAAAAAAATGGATTCTTATGAATACGGCGAGCTTTTAAAAGGGTTAAGCACTAAATGTGCAAATATAGAAAAGATAGTAAACCCAACAAACCTAAAAAAAAGACTAGAGGAAATAGAATCTAGATCAAGCAAGGAAGACTTTTGGGAAGATGCTACCCTTGCTTCAAAACTTTTAAAAGAAAAACAAAGACTAAGTCTTTTGCTAAATGCTTATAATCTTGCTACTACTAATTTACAAGATGCAAGTGAGCTTTATGAGTTATCCTTAAGCAGTGAAGATAATGATACTTTAGAGCTTTTATATATAGATAGTGAGAATCTTACTAACACCATAAAAGACTTAGAGATAAAAGTTATGCTTAGTGATGAACTAGATTCTATGAATGCCATCTTTACCATACAGCCTGGAGCTGGCGGGACTGAAAGCATGGACTGGTGTTTGATGCTTTATAGGATGTATGTAAGATGGGCGCAGCGTCGTGGATTTAAGCTAGAGCTTTTAGACTATCAAGAAGGCGAAGAAGCCGGTCTTAAAGGAGCAAGTTTTATCATAAGAGGGGAGAACGCTTATGGCTATGCCAAAGTAGAATCTGGCGTGCATAGACTAGTTAGGATATCTCCTTTTGATTCTAATGCTAAGCGTCACACTTCCTTTGCAAGTGTGCAAGTAAGCCCTGAGCTAGATGATAATATAGATATAGAGATCTTAGATAAAGATATAAGGATAGATACTTATAGGGCAAGTGGTGCAGGTGGTCAGCATGTTAATAAAACTGAGTCTGCTATAAGGATAACCCACCTTAAAACTGGCATAGTAGTGCAGTGTCAAAATGACAGATCTCAGCACAAAAACAAAGCCACTGCCTTAAAAATGCTAACTTCAAAACTCTACGCACTAGAAAAGCAAAAAAACGTTGATAGAGCTAATAGTAATGATAAAAGCGAGATGGGCTTTGGCTATCAAATAAGAAGCTATGTCTTAGCACCCTATCAGCAAGTAAAAGATGTAAGAAGCAATCTTGCTTACTCTAACACCCAGGCCATACTTGATGGAGAAATAGATTCTATAATCGAAGGCGTTTTAGTAAGTCTTAATCAAGCCAAATAATAGTAAGTAAAGTAAATCATGTTAGAATTAAGCGCCTAAAACTCCACTTAAAAAGACCTTATAATGAGAGATAATTTAAACGATATGGACACTTTGAAAGAAAAGTGTGCCGTAACTGGGATCTATAACTCAAACCATGCTGCTAACCTTGCTTACTACACACTTTTTGCCATGCAACATAGAGGTCAAGAAGCAAGTGGTATAAGTGTAAGTAACGGTCATGATATAGCAACTTTTAAAGATAGCGGTTTAGTGACTGAAGTTTTTAAAAAAGATACCTTAAAAGCCCTAACTGGTTTTAGTGCCATAGGACATAATCGCTACTCAACAGCAGGAGATAACTCTCTTGCAGATTCCCAACCTCTTTTTGCAAGATATAACTTAGGTGAGTTTTCCATAGCCCATAATGGCAATATAACTAATGCCTTAGAACTTAGAGAGATGCTAACTCGTGAGGGCGCTATCTTTCAAAGTCAGCTAGATACTGAAGTCATACTCCACCTTATAGCAAGAAGCAAGCAAGATAACCTAACAGCTAGAATCATGGAAGCTATAAAGATGCTTAAAGGTGCATTTGCTTTAGTGTTTATAAGTCGCTCTAAAATGTTTGCTTTGCGAGATAGATTTGGTCTTAGGCCACTTTCACTAGCCCAGCTTGATAATGAAGATGGGACAAAAGGCTACGTAGTAGCTAGTGAGACTTGTGCTTTTGATCTAATAAATGCAAAGTTTATAAGAGATGTAAAACCTGGAGAGCTTTTAATCTTTGAAAGAAATAAGATGGAAGCAATACACGAGGCTAGATTTGTAAGTACTATGTTTGATGAAAGCACTCCAAGTAAGCCTTGCATCTTTGAATATGTCTACTTTTCAAGACCTGATAGTTTAGTGTTTGGAAGAAGCGTTTATGAGGTACGAAAGGCTTTAGGAAGAGAGCTTGCAAGAGAGCATAAGATAGAGGCTGATATGGTAGTGCCTGTGCCAGATAGCGGTATAGCAGCTGCCCTAGGCTATAGTATAGAATCTAAGATTCCTTTTGAGTTAGGTTTGATTAGAAACCACTATGTAGGCAGGACTTTTATAGAGCCAACTCAGTCCTTGCGTGAACTTAAAGTAAGACTAAAACTAAACCCTATAAAAGAAATCATAAAAGATAAAAAAGTGATAGTTATAGATGACTCTTTAGTTCGTGGGACTACTTCAAAAGCTATAGTTAGACTTTTAAGAAATGCTGGAGCTAAAGAAGTACATCTTTTAATAGCTGCTCCTCAAACTATAAGTCCATGCTACTACGGCGTAGATACGCCTAATAAAGAAGAACTAATCTGTGCTAATAAAAGCTTAGAAGAAGTAAAAGAATACCTTCACGCTGATAGCCTAGGCTTTTTAAGCTTAGAGGGTATGGAAGAAGCACTTAGCGGTATTAAAGAAGCTAAACCTAGTGAGTGCAAGAGTGAGTTTTGCAAAGCCTGCTTTGATGGAATCTATATAGAGTAAAAGATTACTATAATGATACTTACTATGATAGAATCTAAGGGTAAGAAAATTAAACAAGGCTATATGTGAGTTTTTATAAAAAGATCAGACCATATATATTTAAACTAGACCCAGAACGCGCTCACACATTAGTGGAAAAAACGCTAGCTGGTGTTAGCTACGCTCCCTTGATAGAAAATATGCTCGCTTCAAGTTTTTGTAAGTACCATGCTAATCTTGATAATGAAATACTAGGTATGAGATTTTATAATCCCATAGGACTAGCACCAGGCTTTGATAAAAACGCTACCATGGTTAGAGGTCTAGCAGCGCTAGGATTTTCTCACCTAGAGCTTGGAACCATCACTCATAACCCACAAGATGGAAACCCAAAACCTAGACTTTTTAGACATGTAGAATCTAACTCCTTACAAAATGCCATGGGTTTTAATAACATAGGCACAAGAGCAGTTATAAGAAACTTACAAAAAGTATATCCCTTTTGTATACCACTAGGCATAAACTTAGGAAAGAACAAAAACATAGCCCTTGCAGATGCGCTAACTGCTTATGAGCTAGCACTAAAAGCTACAAAAGACTATGGAGACTACTTTATTTTTAATGTCTCTTCACCTAATACTGTAGGCTTAAGAAACTTACAAGATGTAAATTTTGTAAATGAGCTTTTTGATATGGCAAAAAGTATCACTACTAAGCCAACTTTTTTAAAAATAGCTCCTGATATGGACTTAGATTCCATGCTTGAAGTTTGCAAAAGTGCTTTAAATGCCTCAGCAAGCGGACTAATAGCTACTAATACAACTATAGACTACTCACTAGTTTCTAGTCCAAAACTAAAAGATGGAGAGCCTTTTGGGGGCCTAAGTGGCAAGATTTTAAAAACTAAAAGTAATGAAGTTTTAAAAGAGTTAGGCAAAGCCTTTTTTAAAGAAGGTATCATAGTCTCAGTAGGTGGGATAAGCACTGCTAGTGATATTTTAGAAAGACTTAAAAATGGCGCATCATTAGTTCAGATTCTAACTAGTATAATATATGAAGGTCCTGGAGTGATGAAAAGACTAAATGGTGAGCTTTCTAAGCTTTTAAGCGAAGAAGGCTTTTCTAATATAAAAGATGTTATTGGGATTAATGTAAGATGAGATTTGTAATTATGATAGGAGTTTTAATGAGTGCTCTAAGTGCGGCAGTAAGCCTACCTTACCAGGTAGAAACACTACAATCAAATGGACTAAATATAGTCGTAGTGCCTTTAAGAAATGGCTCTAATGTCATAGAAACTGATGTTATCTATAATGTGGGCTCAGGTGATGAGACTATGGGTAAAAGTGGTATAGCCCACATGATAGAGCATATGAACTTTAAGTCTAGCAAGCATCTAAAAGCTGGTGAGTTTGACTCTATAGTAAAACGTATGGGTGGGGTTGATAACGCCTCTACTGGTTTTGACTACACACGCTACTTTATAAAGTCAACTTCTAGTAACCTAGATACTTCTTTAAAGCTTTTTGCTGAACTAATGGGCAATCTTACTTTAAAAGATTCTGAGTTTCAAACTGAAAGAAAAGTAGTAGAGCAAGAAAGACTTTGGAGAACTGAAGATTCACCTATTGGCTATCTTTACTTTAGATTTTTTAATACAGCCTTTGTTTATAGTCCCTACCACTGGACACCTATAGGATTTCATAGCGATATACTTAACTGGAATATAAAAGATCTAAAACACTTCCATAGCATCTACTATCAACCAAAAAACGCAACTGTTTTAATAGTAGGCGATATAGATCCAAAAGTTGCTTTTGCAAAAACTAAAGAGTATTTTGGGAAAATACCTAATAAAAAAGAGATTCCAGCTTTCTATGAAAACGAACCAGATAGTGATGGAGAAAGGATAGTTAATATCCACAGATACACAGGCGGCTTAGAGTATCTCGCACTTGGTTATAGGACTTCTAAGATAAGTGATAAAAGAAGTGCAGAAGAAAAGTATAAAGATAAGGTTGTCTTAGATGTACTAGGCTATATACTAGGTGGGACTAACTCATCTTTGCTAGATGAAAAGTTAAGCGATGAGTTAAAACTAACTAGTGATATAAGTAGCTTTAATATGAAGTTAAAGCATGGCGGTGTCTTTTTTATAATAGCTACTATGAACAAAGATAAAAAAGCAGATGAAGCAAAAGATGAAATCTTAAAAGTCATACAAAACATAAAAGAAGGTAAGATCACTGAAGCTGACTTAGAAAAAGCTAGGGCTGCTATTAATGCAAACTTTGCATATAGCTTTGAAAGTAGTAGTAAACTAGCTGGTATATTTGCAAGTTTTATAGGTGGTGGCAATAGTAAAGATGTAGATAGCTCTTTAAAACATCTTAAAAACTATATAAAAGACGTAAACTCTGTGAGTTTAAAAGACTTGCAAAGAGTAGCAAACTACTACTTTGTAAGTAATAATCTAACAACACTCACTATGAGTCCAAACTCTACCCAAAACAAGGAAGATGAATGATAACTGGCGCTATGAGTGCTCTTGTCACACCACTGAAAAACGACAAGATAGACACGCAAACTTATGAAAAACTAATCATAAGACAGATGAGATATGGTATGGATGCTTGCGTGCCAGTTGGAACAACTGGAGAAAGTGCTACTTTAAGCCATAAAGAACACATGGAGTGTATAGAGATAGCAGTTGCAACTTGTAAGGCATATAATAAAGCACATGGAACTAACGTAAAAGTGCTAGCTGGTGCTGGGAGTAATAGCACTAAAGAAGCTATAGACCTAGCTAAGTTTGCACAAAAGTGTGGTGCAGATGGAATCTTATGTGTTACTCCCTACTATAATAAACCAACTCAAGAAGGCTTATATCTCCACTATAAAGCTATAGCTGAAAGTATAGAACTCCCTCTACTACTTTATAACGTTCCCGGGAGAACAGGGGTTAATATAGAAGTAGATACTGTAGTAAGACTTTCAAAAGTTAAAAACATCTTTGGTATAAAAGAAGCTGGTGGCTCTATAGAAAAAGTCATGATTATGAGGATAAAGATGCCAGAATTTATAATCATGAGTGGAGATGATATGTTAAATCTTCCCATACTACTTCAAGGTGGTCAAGGTGTTATCTCAGTTACTGGAAACTTGCTTCCTAAAGAGATATCAGACCTAACTAAGCTAGATTTGAAGCAGGCTTCAGCTATAAATAATAAGCTTTATGATATAAATAAAGCTTTATTTTATGAAAGTAATCCAATTCCTATAAAAGCAGCTATGCATTTAAGTGGATTAATGCCTACCCTAGAGTACCGACTTCCACTGTGCAATCCTAGTGTTGAATGCTTAAGGGTACTAGAACAAACTTTAAAAGAATATGAGGTACAACTATGACAGAAGACGGCACTAAGAACTATATGAGAGGGAAAACATTAGTTATCAGTGGGGCTACTCGCGGGATCGGCAAGGCTATACTTTACAAGTTCGCTGAAAATGGCGTTAATGTAGCCTTCACCTACAACAAACATGAAGAAGAGGCAAAAAAGATAGCTAGTGAATTAGAATCTAAATACAAAATAAAAGCGAGATTCTATCCACTAAATGTTTTAGAACCTGAGCAGTACATAAAGCTTTTTGAAGAGATAGATAAAGACTTTGATAGAGTAGACTTTTTTATCTCTAATGCAATCATTTATGGAAAAAGTGTAGCAGGCGGCTTTGCACCTTTTATGCGTTTAAAGCCAAAAGGACTTAACAACATCTATACAGCTACAGTTTTAGCCTTTGTAGTAGGTGCCCAAGAAGCAACAAAACGTATGAAACTTGTAGGTGGTGGCTCTATAGTTACTCTTAGTTCAACTGGGAATTTAGTCTATATGCCAAACTATGCAGGTCATGGTAACTCAAAAAATGCGGTTGAAACTATGGTTAAATACGCTGCAACTGAGTTAGGTGAGCTTGGTATAAGAGTAAATGCAGTTAGTGGTGGACCTATAGATACAGATGCCCTAAGAGCTTTCCCAGACTATGAAGTTATAAAAGAAAAAGTGGAAGAACAAAGCCCGCTAAATCGCATGGGTACACCTGAAGACTTAGCAGGAGCAGCATTTTTCTTATGTGATAAAACTCAGTCTGGCTGGATGACTGGACAAACTATAGTTGTTGATGGCGGCACAACTTTTAAATAAGGTCTACGCCTTACAAAATGCATTTTTAGACTGTTATGCATTTTTATTTCGCTTTAAGTTCTACAACTTTTACAAAGACGTTAAAGAAAGCATTGACGATGAGTTGTTAGTAGAACTACCTATACACCCTCCTTTAAACAAGCAAAAAGACTTAAAAGCACCACTTGATAGTCTTAAGCCCATCCCTACTTATAATGATCTTTTTGTATTTACTAAAGATAAGCAACCCTTTAACAAAACAACTAGAAGTTTTTTAATACTTTGTAATATTCTTGCGAATAAACTTTTTTCTAAATCTTTTACCAAACACATAGCCTTTATAAGAATAAATGACTTAAAGATATTAAAAGCACAAGTAAGCAAAAAAGACTTAAACTGTGAGTATAAAGGTAACTTTAAAAGCTTAGCACTTTATAAGGCTTATGAAGTTGATAAAGACTTTGCTTATGAACACTTAGATATAAAAATATTTGACAAGATAGGTGAAAACTATATCTGCCATCTTAACTACACCTTACCTGGCCACATACAAAATTTACAAGATAGCTATAAAGATAAGATGTATTTTATAAACCCTATCTTTATGTTTTCTCATCTTGGAAGCTTGCATACTGCCTTTAATAACTGCTCTATAATCATACAAGACAGTCTTCAGTTCTTAGTGCTTGGCTACACGCAAGGCTGTCTTAGCTTTGCAGACACTGCTAAAAGAGAAAAGACTATCAAACAAAACGACCTAGCCTACTTGCTAACAAAGATACAAAGACACTACCCCCAAACTTACTACTTTGATCTAATAGATGTCCCTGGAATCTTAAAAGCCTTTAGATCAGTTGAAGAATTACTTAACTTAGAAAAAGAAGACGTCTTAAAACTACTTAGCTTTTATCAAGCAAGAAATGGCTATGGCTACTATAGATTCCAAAAGCCTTTTATCACAAGACATAAAAACTTTAATATAAAAACTGCTTTAAAAAGTCTTATAGCAGCAAGTGTAGTACTTTTTGCCCTCCCCTTTATAGAGTTAGCTACAAGCAAACCTAAAGTAGCAAGTCTTATCTCTCAAGAAGAGATAGATACTAAATATAAAAAGCTTTTAAAAGCTAGCTTTGATAAAAACTATAAGCCAGTATATATGCAAGCTTATGAAAAAATGAAGACAGAAAAAACCCAATCTATAAATATAGATAATAAGTTTTAATCTACACTAGCTTTTAAAAAGCAAAACTTTTATACAATCTGATATTATTCACAAGCTAAAAATATATCCAAAGGAAAAAGACTATGGAACAAGATGACAAACAAACTAAGCTCTATCAAGAGCTACTAAGTCAAAATGACGATTTGCAAGATGAGATAAGAGATCTAGAAGCACAAATCTTTGATCTATTACAAGTTAGCCTTCACTTTGCTGGTGTAAAAAAAGACTACATGCAAGAAGCTTTAGAGGGATATATGGAGCTTTTAGGCGAGGAAAAAGATGATGCAGAGTACTCAGTCCATGAGATAATAGCCCTTATAAAAAAGATGAAAGCAAAAAGCCCTCACTTTTTTAATAAGTAATAACTTAAGCCTAAACATACTTAAAAAAGATTCCAAAAAGTGCTTATGCGCCATAAAGAAAGAAAACTATAGGTCTTATCTTAGCTGGTAGGCCTTCCCTCCTGCACTTATCTTTAAACGCCTTAGGCAAGATAACTTTAGTATCTAAACTCTTAGCAAGATAGATAAAGTGAGTATTTGAAGCTACTATAAAGTGATTAGCCAAGATGATATCTTTTTTAGATTCTAGTGCCTCTTTTAAAAGCCTTCTTTGAGCAGAACTCATCTGATAGCCAAAAGCCTTTAAAAGACTATCAAGCAAAACTACATTTACATGTAAGCTACTAGACTTAAAGTAGCTTAGCCCCCTATCCTTACATACTAAGGGCTTAGGATAAAGTAGTTTAGATTCCATACCCAAAAGATTAAGACTTTGTTTTATCTGATCTTTTGCTAGATTTAAAAAAGGCGTAGCAAAGTTATGTCTATAAAAGTTACGTAAATATTCATCTTTAAGGTTGCTTTCATCTAGAAAATGCTTAATATCTTGAGCGCTTAAAAACTCGCTTATCTCATCTTTACTAGTATCTAATAAAGGTCTTGCTATATAAATTAACTTAGCCTTATCTTTACTTTCTATCTCCCTAGATTCATAAGCACTAAAACCACTTAAGCCCTTCAAACCTAAGGCACGACTTAGTCCCATAAAAAGCCACTCTAATCTGTCATTTAACTGGTGGGCTAAGATTAGATTTAAATAGCCTTGCTTAAACATAAGAGAGTAAAAAAACTCATATCTAATCTTTCTAGCATTAGCTTCAAAGTTAGATTCTATGCTTTTAGCCTTATACACAAAGCATTTTTTTTTATAAGTCTTAGCCAAGCTTTGTGCATAGGCTACTTCAAGTTTAGAAGCTTCCCTAAGACCATAATCAACTATGGCTATATCAAAGTCTATGTCTTCATTTAAAAGCAAAAAAAACAAGGCACTAGAATCTAGCCCGCCAGAAAAAGCTAAAAGATTTTTAGCTCCCCTAAGCTTACTAACAACACTTTGTTCTAGCACTTTTTATCCTCTAGCAAGCTTATTTTTTTAACCTTGCCTTTTAGTAAAACACCTCTTTTAAACTCATAAACCAAAACACCAACTGTCACTATCAAACTTAGAATCTGTGCTATAACATTGCTATACCAGATTCCATAAAGGCCAAAAAACTTAGCAAAAATAGGGATGATGATGGCTGCAAAAACTAGCGTATAAGAAAAAGTGACTACTATAGAGCTATAAACCCTCTGAGTTGCTTGAAGGAAGACTGCTATGAAAAGATTAAAAGCTAGGAATATGTAGCCTATAAAGTAGATATGCATAGCGTGCAAACCTTCACTTCTTAAAGCATCATCTTGCAAGAAAAGCCTTACTAAAAGAGGGCTAAAAAGAAAAACTACTATATAGATAAAGATAGATATACTAATGGCAGCTTTTATACCAAAGATAAGTATCTTTCTTAGTCTTATAAACTCTCTAGCCCCGTAATTAAAGCTAATGATAGGCTGCAAGCCTTGAGAGATAGCAAAAACTAGCGTAAAGTAGATAAAGCCAGTATATAAAGTAGCCCCATAAAGTGCTACGCCTATACTACCTGCAACTATGAGTAAGAAGTAGTTATAAAGCCACATAGTAAAGCTAGCACTAAACTCGCTAATAGCTTGTGGAAAGCCGTATTTCAATGCCCTTAAAACCATACGGAATCTAAAAGCTTTGATAAAGTAAACTTCCCCTCTCCTTAAGATAAAGTGGCTTAATAAAATAGCACTGCCTATAAGATGTCCTATGATAGTAGCGTAAGCTGAGCCTACTATACCTGTGTTTAGGATGTATAAAAAGTAGTAGTTCAAAATGATATTAAAAACTGCACCAGTTATCATGGCAATCATACCAAGCCGTGGCCGCTTGTCATTTATAACGCTAATATCAAGCATAGGATGAAGCATCAAAGCAAAGAGGCCTAAAAAGATGACTTTTAAGTACTCAACACTTAGATGAAAGGTTATAGAATCTAAGTTTGGAGCTAAGACAGCAACTATCTTACCAGTTAAAAGATAGCAAACACCTCCAACTATTAAAGATAAAACAAAAAGAAAATAAAAGTTAGTGTTAAATATCATGCGTGATATCTGAGGCTTTTTCTTGCCTAGAAAAAAGCTAGTTAAGGCTGAAGTCCCAAAGGCAAACATTATAGATATGCCTATGATTAAAGGGAAAAAAGGCCACGCAACACCTATAGCTGCTATGCCTTTATCACCTAGCCTATGGCTTACAAAGTAGCCATCAAAAACTGAGTAGCTAGACATTGCTAGCATGGTAAAGGTTATAGGTACAAAGTAGTGTAAAAAAAGCTTAAATATGGAATCTTTTGTTAAGTTTGGTTGCTTTAAAGAGCGCATATTTAAGTTTTAGTACCTATAGACTTTATTACTAGGGTTAGTGTTTTTTAGTTTTAAAAACTATGTATCTAAAGATGATAAATATCCATCTCACTATGCCATAAAGCACATAAAGGCTCATTAACACTGTTAAGGTAACAACTGGCTGTACAAATATAAGGGCAAGCAAAATAATGACTATGATAAAAGACTTCAAGTCCCACTTAAACTTTTTAAAGCTTGGATAGCGAATATTACTTACCATTAAAATAGCGCATATAAAAGCTAGTATTAAAAGTATGTAGCCATGAGTTTCAAAAAGACTGCCTTTAAAAAAGCCATAGTCTCCATGATTATCAAAAAGTATCCAAAGCACTAAAGTTGCAGCAGCACCAGGTATAGGCAAGCCCACAAAAGAGTTAGGCTCACTACCAGTAGATATGTTAAATCTAGCTAATCTCACAGCACCAAGTACTGTAAAAAGAGCGCTTATTGCTATACCATATCTTCCATAAAAGTCACCCACATAAAAGTATAAAACCATAGCAGGGGCCACACCAAAGGCTACTACATCAGCTAAGGAATCAAACTCAACTCCAAACTTACTAGCTGTATTAGTAAGTCTTGCCACCCTTCCATCAAGTCCATCTAAGACCATGGAAAGTAAGATAAACCAACAAGCATGCACAAAGTTTTGATTATGTGCGAGTATGATTGCAAAAACTGCGAAAAATATACTAGCTGCTGTGAAAAGATTAGGCAGTACGTAAAGTGGATTGATCTTCATTGCTATCCTTTTTATGATCTTGTTTTAATAAAGGACTTACGCCCCCTTTTAAACTATCTCCTATAGCTACTGCTAAAGTTTCTTTACTATCAAGTCTTATAACTAATGAGCCAAGGTTTAAAAACCCTATCTTGTCCAAAAAGTTTGGATTATCCCTAGTTATAGTTAGGTTTGCAGACTTAAAAAATACCGGATATATACTTATCTCCATAGATCTTACACAAGAACTAGCAAAGTAGTTAGCTTTTAGTGTAGTTGTACTATTAAGTATAGGTCTAATATTTTCATCTCCATAAAACAAACTAAACCCGTGAACTTGACTTACCTTAGTATCACTTAAGTCAAAAGGAGCATAGATTCTAGAGCTATTTTTAGTTTTTATATAAATAGTATGAAAACTAGAATCTGTTTTTATATCTTTTATAATGCCATTAATAGGGGCTATAATATTTTCAGGTTGTGAAGGTAGTATAACCCTTGTACTAAAAAGCTTAAGCCAGATTAGCAAACATATAAAGATAATTATTGATATGGTATAAAGGCTTAAAAACAAAAAGACAAAAAGCAAGACTAGTATGACAAGAGCGCCTGCTTTCCCCTCTTTTTCTAAAAACATATCTTCTCCTTGAGAACGACTTTCTAGCTTTTTAAGTAGGTGCTTAAGAAAGGGTAACTTTACATTTTATCTTGTAAAGCTAGCTTTTTTCTTAAAACAACTACTAAATCTTATAACTACTTTATATGAAATCACCTAACTATGTACATCATATCTTAGTTACTCAATCTTCCCTTGCTATAAGTCTACTTTTTTCAACGCCCTTTTCAGTTTCGAAGTTATAAATTATCTCTCTAACTCTAGCGCCATCTATAACTTCTTTATCAAAAAGTTCTTTTACCATGATTTCAACAGCGTCTCTGTAGTCTTCTAAAGTCTGTTTTACAAACTTATAGCGCTCATCCAAAGTGCCTCTTACGAAGTCATCTATAGCCTGGGCAGTTTGCTCGCTAAACTCGCGTGCTTGCCCCATACCGCCACCTAAGAAAGCATTTCTTGGTTTTTCTAACACCATAAGCCCACTTACATCAGTCATACCGTAGTAGCTTATCATTGCCTTTAAGATATCAGTTGCACGCTCTAAATCGTTACTTGCACCAGTTGAGATTTCTTTTAAGAAAACCTCTTCAGCAGCACGCCCACCTAATAAAACATCAACCTTAGCTATAAGTTCATGTTTTTGGAGCAAATATTTGTTTTCATCTGGAGTATTTAGCGTGTAACCAAGGGCTGCCATACCGCGAGGGATGATAGAGACCTTATTAACCCTGTCACTTCCTTCAGTCATTTCTGAGATTACTGCGTGTCCACTTTCATGATAAGCAACTATCTTTTTCTCTTTAGGTGAGATTCTACGAGACTTTTTCTCTAAGCCGGCTATGCTTCTTTCTACTGCTTCTTTAAGCTGGGCTTGATTAACCTCTTTTTGGTTAGAGCGTCCAGCTAAAAGGGCAGCTTCATTAATGATATTTGCTAAGTCAGCTCCTGCAAGCCCTGCTGTAAGCTTAGCTATCTCTTGTAAGTCTACATCACGTCCTAAAGTTACATCTTTAATGTGCACTTTTAAGATCTCTACCCTTCCATTAAAATCAGGCTTATCAACTAGCACTTGCCTATCAAAACGTCCTGGTCTAAGAAGGGCTGGGTCTAGTACTTCAGGGCGGTTAGTTGCAGCTAGCACTATAACAGGGGCAACATCAGAGTTAAACCCATCCATCTCAGCTAAAAGTTGGTTTAGTGTTTGTTCTCTTTCATCATTACCTCCTACCATACTTCCTGCAGCACGACTTTTACCTATAGCATCTATCTCATCTATAAATATAATGCTAGGTGCATCTTTCTTAGCCATCTCAAAAAGATCTCTAACCCTGCTTGCACCAAGCCCTACAAACATCTCTATAAAGCTACTTCCACTCATAGAGAAAAATGGAACGCTTGCCTCACCTGCAACAGCTTTAGCTAAAAGCGTCTTACCAGTTCCTGGAGGGCCTACTAAAAGCACTCCTCGTGGGATCTTTGCTCCAAGGCGTGAGTACCTATCAGGGTATTTTAAAAAGTCCACTACTTCAACAACTTCTTCTTTTGCCTCTTTGTTTCCTGCCATGTCATCAAATCTAACATTAGGCCTCTCACCACTTACTAGCTTTTTAGAGCTTCCCATACCAAAGATTCCGCCACCCATAGACTTTTGCATACGACTTGCCATAAAAAGCCAAAAAGCTATGATGATAAACACAGGAAGCAACCAACCTAAAATCTCAGTGAAGAAATTAGATTCATTGTAACCACTATATTTGATATGCTTAGAATCTAAAAGTGGAACAAGAGTTGAGTCTTGAACTCTTCTAGTGGTATAAAGCATCTTAACGCCTGATTCTTCGCCTTTTGCTCTAATAGTAGTCTGACCGATTTGGACAGAATCTATCTTTCCTGCCTCTACAAGGTTTTTAAACTCAGAATAATCGATATTTCTACTAACAGCATTTCCACCTCCAAAGCCACTAAAAATACCGCCACCTTCGCCTGGTGTAAAAATCTTAAAAAGAATGACTAATACTATAACTAGTACGATAAACACCAATAATGGGTTTTTATTCATAGGTTTCTTTTCATTTGGACCATTCATCTAATACCTTTTATCTAGTTTTTGTTTATTATATTATCTTTTAACAAGTTTTAAACATGCCCATTCATCCTTGCAGACTTGACTTTCAAGCCTGAAGTCTGAAAAACTTTCTACTACATCTTTTTGCCTTCCATCTAAGATTCCAGATAGTATTAAAATGGAATCTTTTTTAGTTATCTCTGAAAAAGCATTTTTCAAAAGCAAAATCACATCTGTGACTATATTTGCTACGACTACATCATATACTCTAAAAGATAATTTTTCTCCTTTAGTGATGCTTCCTTGGAATAAATTGTGTAAATTTTCACCATTTTTATGAAAATTAAGCCTAGTTTGATTAAGTGCTTCACCATCAGTATCGCAAGCTTCTACTTTTGCACCAAGTTTAGTGGCTATAAGACTTAAGATCCCACTCCCACAACCTACATCCATTAAAGTTTTATCCTTTAAGTCAAGTTTTGCTAACTCTTCTATACACATAAAAGTAGTAGCATGATGCCCACTTCCAAAACTTAAAGAAGGATCTAATACTATCTCAGTTAAGTTCTTATCAGCTAAGGGCTTTTTAAAACTAGGTCTTATATAAAAACCACCTACGCTTATAGGCTCTATACTATCTTCATACTCTTTTATCCAGTCTATATTTTTACTTTCATAGATAGCATACTCAAAACTATCTTTCTTTTGAAAGTCAGTTTGTGCTTCTTTTTCATAGTCTTTTAATATAGATTCTATCTCTTTTAGACTTTTTGAAGTCCTCCAGATAATAGTGTGTTTTTTAAGCTCTTTAGGGTTACCTTTTAGTGTACTTGCCTTAAGCTTTCCTTTTATCTCATAAACTAGCATCTTTTTATATCCTTTTTAAAGTGCTTTTGTATAACCCTCACTACCTAGTGCTATAGTAGCTGGCTTTTTTAACGTATGGCTAAAAGATAGACTAACTCCTAGCAAAAAGTTACTGCCTATATCTTTTATATATCGCCCTTTTAGCATATAAACTCTTAAAAACGGCGAAATACTTAGATTCCCAAAAAGTATGGAATCTAAACTCACATCAGCACTTAGTTGATACTTAGGGTTAAAACTAGGTGCGGCTGTATTTAAGATGTAGTCTTTAAAACTTAGATTTGCTAGTAAGTTTACTTTTTCATTTAGTTTATACTTTAAATTAAAGCCAGTCCTCCAACCAAAACCTTCATATGCAAGAGAGGCTGTAAAGTTTTGCTCGCCAAAAAGTGATAAATAAATATTATCTATATACTTTCCTTCAAACAGCTTAACCCCACCACTTAAATTTAAAATCCTTATACGACCAGTTGGAGTACTAGGCGTAAACTCAGTTTGAAACCCTAGCCTTGCAAAAGGACCTATCTCAGCTCTATCAAAAAAAAGATTAGCCTTCCATATCCTTTGAGTATAGTCACTTGATAAGACTATATTATCCCTAGTCTCATTCATGATGCTAGTTTTAGCCTGGCGTAAAAAAGTCACTCCATACTCAGTCTTAAGAGAGTTAAATATCACAAAATACCTAGCATGATAGTCAACATTAAATTTAGAGTACTCTTGAACTACTAGCTGAGAAAAACCTGTAAGATTAGTATCTCTAAAAGAGACATAAGATCTTTGATTATTTAAAGAGGTCTGAGAAAAGTTAAGAGAGACCTTTTCAAGTTTTAACTCCCAGCCTTTTTCATAAGAGGTCTTTTGTGGTTTACTAGCAACATCTGTATTTATAGAATCTGTTTTAGTAGCATCTTTAGCTTCACTAGCATTTAAAAAAACACTACTACATAACATGAAGGTCATGCTAGATATAAAAGATAGCTTTTTCAAGGGATGGATTTACTATATGCTAAGGTAGCTTTAAGATGTTATCTTCTAAAAACTCTATACCTTCAGTCTCAGAAAGCCCCATACCAAAAAACTCTAACACCTCTAAGTCATCACTAGTTATAACTACTTCATAGTAGATATCATCTTTAAGATCTGTGCTTACGCACTCTTGTGTAGTATCTTGTGCTGCTTGCATATATAGTCTTTCTTATTGTTTTTGAATCGTAGGATTATAACAGTTATTATCATTATGAGGTTAGTGTTTAAAGCTAGACTTATTTAAAAAACTCCAAAAAATCTAGCTTTAAAAGATCTTATTTAGGACTTGCCTTCTTTTGCATCCATATCACTTAGTATATTATAGCCCTTAGCCCAGTTAGTTCTATCAAACTCAGTAAAAGTTATATAGATACTATCACGTGGCTTTCCTGCTACTTCATAAATCACATCTGAGATACCTTTAGCTATCTCCCTTCTTTGCTCTATGTTTATCTTACCAGCTAGTTTTACATCAATATAGGGCATCTTTTTCCTTTTTAAATTAGAATGTATACATAACTTGCCATCTTAAGATATTAAAGCTTAAATCACCAACAGCAAACTTCCAGTAGCCAATCAAAGCAAGATTTTTAGTAAAGTTATATCTATAAGTTGGCCCTATTTCAAAGTAGTGAACCTTAAAGCCACTAGTTACAGTTGGGTTTATAGCACTTCCAGAAGCTACCCCTTTTGCAGTAAGTGTTCTATGCATATCACCTGCTGCTCCACTCATACTTCCACTCCTTGAAGCCTTGCTAAGTACTACATAGTTGTTAGTATCTATAAAGGTTACGTTAAAGCCTAGATTTAACTTTCCATACTGACCATTAATAGTTGCATAGCCTAGATTTAGATAGCTTCCTTTTAAAGCTCCTGCTCCTGTTATACCAAAACCGTTTCTTTCAGCACCATCAAAGGTATTCCATATCTGCCCACCTAGTTTTAAGCCACCAGTGTTATCTATAAGTGCTCCATAACCATCTCCAAAGGTTCCAGCACCACCTACATTTACATCAAAGCTAAACTTAGATTCTGGTGGGGCGTACTTATAGGTTGCATTAATGTTATAAACGCCTCTATGTTTAGCTATGTCTTTAGCAGAATATGGGCTATTTATAGCGCCACTTTCTTGAAGGAACTTAGACTTTGAAAGATAGTGAAAGTCATTTTGCATGCCTGTAGCTGCTATCTGACCTAGGATAGTGAAGCTATTAGTATCATTTAGACGATAGGTATAGCTAGTATCAGCAAAGATCATATAGTTAAAAAGCTTTTCTCCATAGGTATACCAAAGTCTATACTTAAAGTCTCCAGTTTCTTTACTTAAGCCTATGCTTACTAAGTCATTACCTATACCTGCACCTATAGAGTTATTAAATGTACCACTAAGTATGCCAGCATTAGCCCCACCTCCTACATATTTATGATTGTTGCCACCTTGATAGCTAAAAGATCTTATATATATATCATCACTCATCCAACTATCTTGCCAAAGAAAGGTTATATTAGCCCAGTCCACACTAGTGTTTTTAGCATAAACTCCTATACCTCTATCTAAGTTTACATCATTCATAGGAGTTAGAGGGTTCATAACCCCTGCCCTAAGAAGAGTTTTCCAAGAAGATATATTTTTAGTTACATAAAAGTTAGATATGTTAAAGACATCAGACCCACCCATATCAGTCCTAAAACCTCTAGAGCCTTGAATCTCATCATTAGTATAATTATTATCTGGTGTAGAGCTACCTATAGAAAAGAATAATCCAGCACTAACGCTCCATCCATCAACCTCACCTGTAGTTACAGTAGGCTTAAGTCTTAGCTGGTATCTTTGGCCATTGCCATCTTTACCATTTACAACAGCCCAACGCATAAATCCAAATCCATCTATAGTAGAGTTTTGCAAAGCATCCATCAAGTTAGTTTTGGCCTGTAATGACCCAAATGAACCTATAGTTCCTAATATCAACATAGAATATACAGAAGTTTTAAGTGCAGTTTTAGTCTTCTTTTTCATCACGTTTCCTTTTTGTTGAGTTTTTAGCTTACGCATTTTAAAAGCTTTTTATATACTACACAAAAGCACAAAAAATTCAATAATAAAAGTTGACAATGTATACATAATGCATACAATATAAGAATACTTGTTACACTTTTTTACAAAAAAAATATTTTTTTACAAAAAGTAGCGTCTTTCTAACTTTAAAACTCTAAAAAATATCCTTCATTAAACTTTTATCATCTAAGTTAAACTTAGTAAAACTTCTTAGTCCATCTAGGCCTTACGTAAACATAAAATCACCACTAACACCCTAGCCTTACTTAAATCACTCACAAAAAGTAAAGAAAAATTATCTTAAAAAGTTATACTTGTAGACACTGTAAAAAATTCCAACAAGCAAAGGATAGATGATGGATATAAATCTCTTCTCGCCATTTAAGATTAAAGACTTAGAAATAAAAAATAGGATAGTACTCCCACCTATGTGTCAGTATAGCGCTGATCACGGCAGAGTTAATAGCTGGCATGAAACCCACTATAAAACCCGTGCTATTGGTCAAACTGGACTTATCATAATGGAAGCAGCTTGCGTATCAAAAGATAGCGGGATAACTGAAAGAGACTTAGGACTTTATGAAGATAGTCAAGTTGAACCTTTAAAAAAGCTAGCATTGCAAGTAAAAGCACTAGGCTCAGTTATAGGTATACAGATAAATCACGCCGGTAGAAAAAGCAACCTAGATGGCATCACCCCAAAAGGACCTTGCAACTCACGCTTTAGTAATGACTACAAAGCACCTATCGCCCTAAACAAAGAAGAAATAGCAAATATAGTTAAAGACTTTGGAAGTGCTGCTAAAAGGGCTGAGCTTGCTGGTCTTGATTTAATAGAAATCCATGGAGCCCATGGCTATCTAATAAGCAGTTTTCTTTCCCCACTTAGCAATACTAGGGAAGATGAGTATGGTAAAGATAGGGCGCTATTTTTAAAAGAAGTTTTAGAAGAAGTTAGATCTCAAGCTAAAAATATAACCATAGGCCTTAGAATCTCAGCCTATGACTACAACGACAAGGGTAACAAACCTGAAGACTTTTTAACTTATCTAAAACCTATAAAAGAAAAACTAGACTTTTTAGATGTAAGCACTGGTGGAGTTAGCGAAGAGCCTATAAAAACTTATGATGGTTATCAGATAGAACCAGCAAGATTCTTAAAAGAAAAACTAGGGCTTATTACCTTTGGAGGTGGACTAGTTACTAATGCTAAGTTTGCAAACAGATTAGTAAAAAATGGCCTAATAGATGCTGTTTATATAGGAAGACATATGCTTTTAGATCCTTACTTCCCTATCAAAGCTGCAAACACACTAGGAGTTAATATAGACATACCAAGTCAATATGATAGAGGGCTTATCTAACTTTAATGGCAAGGTTTGGACAAGATATCATAGACTTACTAAGAGGTAAGAAAAAACTAAAAAGTAACGTAAAAATCTATGGCTTAGGCAATGAAGTAATAGCCCCAAAAGATTCTAAGCTCTACATAGAAGTTTATGGTGATAACAACCAAGTCTTTATCCCAAATCCAAGCACAGAAGAAGGTGGTAGAAGCTTTACTGGTAGAGTGCAAGTTGGAACTCCTGACTGCTTAGTTAAAAACTGCATAGTTAGGGTTGGAAAAAAAACTGGTGCTTTTAGAGTAGAAGTCTTGCTTTTAGAAGATGAAAGCGAAGTGATTATAGGTAGTGACTGCATGCTTTCAAGTGGAGTTAGCCTAACTTGCACTGATACTCA
Source organism: Helicobacter sp. 13S00401-1 (assembly GCF_002272925.1). Classification (GTDB taxonomy): domain Bacteria; phylum Campylobacterota; class Campylobacteria; order Campylobacterales; family Helicobacteraceae; genus Helicobacter_I. Next base: position 28,050 of record NZ_MLAR01000003.1, read on the forward strand.
CTCCATACTTGATAAAGAAGGAAACTTACTAAATAAAGGCAAGTTTATAAGACTAGGTGATCACGTATGGGTTGGGGCTGATGTAAAAATACTTAAAAATGTAACTATAGCTAGTGGTTGCGTGGTTGGCACTAGAAGTTTAGTAAGTAAAGAGTTTAAGATTCCAAACTGTGTTATAGCTGGAGTGCCTGCAAAGGTAGTAAAAACTGATATAAGATGGGATGTAAAACGTCCTAACTTATATATAAAAAACTAGAATCTAATCTTAAGACTTTAAGACTTTCTTAAAGTCTCATACTCCCTGGGTATCAAAAACTTATTAACATCAACTTGTTCTTTATAAAATCCATGCTTATATCCTATCTCATAAAGCTTATTTATAGCCCTTAGTTGAAGCTCACTTAAAGTACATGAGTTTTCATTAGCATAGAGGTTTAAGTAAGTATCTAAGTCTTTTTCACTAACTCTAACTAGATTTTGTGCTATTAGCATCTTTGAAAGAAGTGGTTTAAAGTGGAGGGCAACTTTTACAGCCTTAGTTAAAGCATCTTCTAAGACTATGGCTTTATTAAGCGGGATACTTCGCCTTAGCGCCATACCACCTAGTGGCAAAGGAAGATCACTACCTGTTAACTCCTGCCATATATCCCAGATAAAGCGTTCAACTTCAAGACGAGTTTCATCAAAAGTTAGTATAGATTCATGGATTAGCACGCCTGCATCTACTTGGCCACTTAAAACTGCTTCTTCTATATCTAAAAAGTTTAGATAAATAATGCGCGCTTTTGGATAGGCTATCTTAAAAAGGAGGGCATTAGTAGTATTAGCCCCAGAAAGAGCCACTTTAAAGTTAGACTTTAAACTACTTCCTTTACGCTTTATCATCTTAGGGCCATAGCCCTCACCAAAACTAACTCCAGTTCTTAAAAGTGCATAATCTTGCTTGATGTGTGGATAAAGACTAAAAGAGATAGCACTTATATCATAAGTAGATTCTAAGGCTGCAACATTTAGACTTTCTATATCAAGGGCCTTGCTTTCTAGTTTATAAGGGCAACTAACCCAGCCAAAGTTCAAAGCATAATACATAAATACATCATCAGCATCAGGGCTATGGGCTACAGAGTAGGCATTATCTTGCATGGAAGTCTCACTTTTATATTTATAAGTGGGGTTTAGTGTAGCATAAAACAAAGTGAAAAGTTTGAAAAGCTAATACTTCAACTTTAATATATCTTCTATGTTAAATAGGCCTTTAGTGATAGTGTTTTTAAGGAAGCTTTAATTCTAAATGTGACAGTTTTTATTTAAGCATTAGAGTTGATGAAAGACTGTCACGTTGTGCGTGTACGCACTCCTAGCATCAAGTTAAGCCAAAGCCTACGAAAGCGTAAGCTTCCTTGAAACAGGTTTAGTTGCGTAAGCAACTAGGGCTTTCTTTTAAGGAATGTCTTTTTTTGGCGTGAGCCAAACACTATTGACCAAATATCTATTCCAACACTTTCTTTTTCTATATTTTCTTATGCATATGTTTTTCTTTAACCAAAAAGGGGTTTAACCCCTCCCCGCTCCCCTTAACCCCGAAAAAGGTACTTTTTCGGCAATCAAGGGGAGAGCCTCGCTAATTCCGTTTCTAGCAAAAAAATGGCGTTCGCACTTCTGCTTACTTGTTTCCATTTTTTTGCACCACGAAACGGGCGAGCTAACGGGCACATTTTATAGAAGTACCTTGTATTTCTATAATTATGTTGTTATTGCGATGGAGTAATTCTCCTATATATAGCCTTTCGTTTTTACGTAGTAAAAACAAGCGTGCGGGGGATTGGGGGTTAGGGAAGGGGGATAAGGGGACCGCCTCGCAATTAGGCCCCCTTGTCCCCCTTGCCAAAAGACAAAGATTTCTTAAAAGTAAATTCTGGAATTAAAAGGCTTAAGTGCTATGCATAAAATTGCCACTGGGCGTTTTACACACCCTTCACAATGACAGATTGCAAAGATTGTAAAAAATAGTAAAACTGCTTATGCCATACAATGCAATATTTATTAAAAACTAAAAAAGCATAGGTTAAATCCTAGGCTTAAGCTCTTAGTTTAGATTCTAACTTGCCTATATTTTTTATAAGTTTTAGTGGATTAAAAGAGTAGGCATTTTTAGTTTTAGACGCTAGGGCGTGGGCTAAACTTGCAGTAAGGCTTGCATCTTTTATACTATAACCTTGAGCTAGCAAGCCTCCAACTAACCCACTTAATACATCCCCACTTCCACCTTTTGCAAGACTTGCATGTCCTAGTGGATTAATATAAAGCATGCCTTCATTAGCGATTATGCTATTAGTCCCTTTTAATATAAATCCAACATGAGGATACTCTTTAGTTAAGCTACTAGCTACTTTGTGCATATTTTCAAGTAGTTTTTCTAAACTACTAAAAGGAGACTTAAGCATAGAAAAAAGCTCTTTTGGATGAGGTGTTAAAACTATACTAGCATCCTTATAAGTATCTAGTATCTTCCATAAACTAGGTAGATAAAGCATATCAGCATCAAGCACTACTTTTAAGCCCTTATCTAGTGCGCCTTTTAATAAGGCTTCATGCTTTAAGGTATTACTCCTGCCTAAACCTGGACCTAGCACAAGTACATTTGCATGAGGTGGAAGAGTTTGAGAGTACATAAGGGTTGGAAAAGAGCCACTTGCATCATAACCAAGTGTACTAACCAAAGCAGCTCCCATAGTAAGTGCAGCCTTAGCACTTAAAAGACTAGCTCCTTTAAACTCACCACTTACAACACAGACGTGACCAAAACTACCTTTATTAACATTTTGTATCTTCCTTGAAGGGAGTTTTAAGTCACTCTTTTCTAAAACAAAGTAAGGTGACTTGCTTTCATACTTTTCTCTTTTAAGGCCTAAAGGCGCTACTTTTATCTTACCTACATAGTCTTTTGACTTGCTTTCATATAAGTTTAAACTAAGAGCTCCCATAGCTATAGTTAGGTTTACTTTTAAAGCTTGTTCACTTCCTAGCATGGAAGGACAGTCACAAGCTATCTTGTAAGCTACTTTTTTATTAAACTCTAGGGCAAAGTTAGAGATAGTTGTTTGGGACTCTTCTAAGGTTAAAGCAGTTTTTATATCTAGTTTAGAATCTTTAGCTTCATTTAGATTCCTTGGCTTAAAGCCTGTGCCAAAGATACAGTCTACTAAGATATCAGCTTCTATAAAACTATCTACATGCTTAAGCCCTAGCTTTTTTGTCCTTTCGTTTTGAAGGATACAAAGCTTAGACTTTGGTGCTAAAAGATTATAGATATAAATATCAAGTGAACTTATAGAATCTAATATCCTAGCACTAGCTAAACCATCAGCGCCATTATCCCCACTGCCTATACAAAAAAGCACACTTTTTAGCCCTCTTTTAAGGGCTTGTTTTTTTATAGCCTTTGCGAGGCTTAAACTAGCATTTTCCATCAAGACTTGATTATCTATACCATAGCTATTAACAGCATTAGCATCTAAGATAGTCTTGCTTTCAAAAAGAGGTTTCATCTACTTATCTCTTTTGACAAACTTAATAGAAACTGAGTTAACACAGTGTCTTTTGTTGGTATCTGTAAAACCTTCGCCCTTAAAGACGTGTCCTAAGTGACCCCCACAGCTTTTGCATAATATCTCAGTCCTTTTACCATCAGCATCCTTTACATACTCTAAAGAATCCACCATCTCATCATCAAAACTTGGCCAACCACAGCCTGAACTAAACTTAGTCTTGCTATCAAAAAGCTTAACCCCACATCTTTTACATACATAGATTCCATCTTCATAAAAGTTGTTATACTCCCCTGAAAAAGGCTTTTCTGTACCCTTATGAAGTATCACTCTTTTTTCTTCTTCGCTTAGTTTATCATCTAGATTTTGCATATTACATCCTTTAAAAATTGAATTTAAAAAAAAATTAAGTTTAAGTTGTTATAATCATCACTTTTAAATCGGACCCTTAGCTCAGCTGGTTAGAGCGCTCGGCTCATAACCGATCGGTCGTAGGTTCAAGTCCTACAGGGTCCACCACCTTTTTATTTCCTTGAAATTTTACTCTTTTCACTTTCGTGTTTTATTTAATCTACTTAATTTTTCTTCTTTACTTAAACTTGATGTATTTTCTAAACTTGTAGCTGCATCTAACTCACGCTCATGAAGCATCTCTACTTTTAACTCTAAGTTTTTCTCTTTTTGTGCTTCTAGTTTTTTATCTAACTCTTTTTGTTTTTCTCTTTCAGCCATAAGTTTTAACTTAACATCTAGCTTTCTACAAAACCTCATCGCTATTAAAAAGATAAGCCATGAGACATAAACCCAAAGCATCAAAAACATCACTACTGATAAGGAGCCATAAATCGTGCTATAAAACTTGTTATAAGACATATAGTAGAAAAATACTAGCTTTGATATAAACCAGATGGTTGCGCCAAGCAAGCTTGAGATAGCAAGAGCTGAGAAAGTTAAATGACTATTAGCTGAGATTCTAAAAAGTATGCCAAATAAAACCCAAGTAGCTATAAAAGGAAAGATCTGCCATAAGTCCTTAAAAAGACTTTCTTTATAAAAGAGGCTTCCAAAGTAAACTGAGAGTGCAAACATTAAAGGGATAAGCGTTAAAAAAAGCCAGTAGGTTATAAATGAATCAAATATACTTCGCTTCTTAGAGTGAAAGATCCTAGCACTTATATCATCATAACTTCTAAAAAAAACAAAAGATGAGATTAGTGCTACTAAAAAGCCTACTATACCTAGCTCTTTTCCATTAGTTAGAAACTTATTGACTATAACTGTTACATCTTCTAAGTTTGAAGGTAAGACATTTTCTAAGAGAGTATGGAGTAAGAGATGAATCTTGTTTTTAAAAAAAGGTACACCTTGTAAAAAAGATATGGTTACTAGTAGTATGGGAACAAGTGAAAAGATACTATAAAAACTAAGACTTGAGGCATAGTGAAAGATCTTTTCATTAGAAGTGAAATCAAGGTACTTAAACTTTACAACCTCTATGAAGTTAGAGATTTTCTGCCTTAACTTCATGTCACGCTTCTAGTCTTATAACTTTTTTACTATAAATCTTACCTATGTAGTATCCAACTAAAAACCCTAGCAAGGCACCAACTAAGACTTGAGTAAGTGTATGTCTATTAACATAAAGTCTACTACAACATACTAGTGCGCAAACTACACTTACTAAAAAACCAGCCTTATAGCCTTGCGTTGCACTAACAAAGCCTGCCCCTATAAAAGAGCCAGTTGAGTGCCCACTTGGGAATCCATCATAATCCCCTGGCACATCTGGCCTTTCTGAAATAGTAGCCATATTTGGGTTATACATACTTACTATGCCAAAGAAATTTTTTATACTTCGCATGATTAAAAAAGCTATAGCTGTCGCAAAAACTAAACCTAGTGCTGGTTTATAAGCCCTAACCCACAAAAGAAAGATGAAAACATAAAGTGGCATATACTGAAAAGTATCTCCATAAAGCCTAAAGCTACCAAAAATTATGATAGCAAAAGTAACTATAAAGCTTAAAACTAAAGCAAAACTTTCTTTCATCCTTTAAGTCCTAGTTCGATTTGAGATTTAGCATTTATATTAACTATGATGCATTCTAGTGTTTGGCCTTGAGTTATAACACTCATATCTTGTATCTTTTTAGAAGGTAGTAAGCCATCAGTCCCACTACCATTAATCTCTAAAAAGATTCCAAAGTCTTTTATATTTTTAACAACACCATTTACAACCTGTCCTACTTTAAAACTAGGCTTTTCTTTATAGATGATGCTTTGTATATACTCTTTTGCTTCACCTAAACTAGTCTTATTGCTAGATGTTATAACTACCATAGAGTTATCTTTATCTATATCTATGCTTATATTAAAGCGAGAGATTATCTCTCTTATAGTCTTACCACCTTGACCTATTATGTCTACTATCTTATTTGGCGGAACGTTGAAGCGTTCAACACTAGGCAAAATATTAAGATTAGGAGTTATAACTACAGATTCCATAAGACCTAAGATGTGATCTAGCCCAAGTCTTGCTTGGCTTAAAGCAGCATCTAAAACTTCTAAGCTTAGGCCAGTAGTTTTTATATCAAGTTGTAAGGCACTAAACCCTAACCTTGTACCAGTTACTTTAAAGTCCATATCACCATAGTGATCTTCTAGCCCTAAGATATCACTTAAAATAACAAAGTTTTTAAACCCATCATCATGAACTAGCCCCATGGCTATGCCAGCTACTTTGTTTTGCATCTTTACATTAGCCCCTAGCAAAGAAAGAGTGGCCCCACACACACTAGCCATAGAGCTTGAGCCATTAGATTCTAAGATCTCACTTACTATCCTTATGATGTAATAGTCTTCTAAGATATTAGATTCTATAGCTTTAAGCGCTAAATTACCATGGCCTAACTCTCTTCTTGAAGTGCCAAATATAGGCATAGCTTCTCCTACACTAAAAGGAGGAAAGTTGTAATGTAACATCACTCTTTTTTTAGCTAGCTGACTTAGACTTTCTTGAGTTTGGGCATCATTTTCAGATCCTAGAGTTACGCTTACTAGGGCTTGGGTTTGACCCCTTGTAAAAAGAGTGCTTCCATGAACGCAAGGCAAGATATTACTCTTAATATCTATGTTTCTTATCTGGGTAAACTCCCTCCCATCTGCTCTAAGTCCATCTTTTAGTACTAACTCGCGAAAGGCTTCATGAAGCAAAGCTTCTATATAAGGCTTGGTATCAAACTCATACTTTTCTGTACTATCTTTTATAAAGCTACTCATAACTGTACTTCTTTCACTTTTTGAAAGCGTTTGAAGCATATCTTTTAAAGTAGTAAAGCAGTTAGTTTTTAAGCTTTCAAGTTTATCTTTATCTAAACCTTTAGATTCTAAGACTAGCTTTTTGTTACCCTTATCTTTAAAGGCTTTTTTATAGATGGCTGAGTTTTTTTCTATCTCTTCTTTTGCAATACTAAGTGCACTTAAAAGCTCTTCTTTTTCTATCTCTTCTATAAGCTTAACTCCATCACTTTTAATAACTTTTGGAGTTTGCATCTCTATCATAAGTAAGTCAGAATCTACTCCACTTACAAAAAGATCTAGGCTTGAGCCGCTTAAAGATTCCATACTTGTTGCTACATTAAGCCTTGCATCAACTGGAAGACTAGGAAGTCTTACTATCCTTATTGCATTAAGAATGCTATCTCTTTTTAAAGGTATAGATGAAAGGTAAAGACAAAGGCTGGCTACATTTAGTGCATCTTTACTTAAATCAGTCTTTCCATCATAAGAAAAAACCATAACTGTCACTTGCACGCCGTATCTAAACTCTGGGGAAAAAAGTGGTCTAAGGCTTCTATCTATAAGCCTTGAAGTTAAAACTTCACCTTCGCTAGGCTTACCCTCTTTTTTATTAAAGCCTTGAGGGATACGCCCTATGGCATAGCTTTTTTCTATATACTGAACACTTAAAGGTAAAAAATCTAAATTTGCATCAGTTTCTAAATCTATACAAATAGTAGCAAGGATAACACTTTCTCCAATCTGTTGCATCAAAGAAAAGTCGCTTGACTTTGCATAAGTGTTAAGAGTGTAGGTTTCTACTACTCCGCTAGCGTTTGTAACTGAAATCATTTCCATTTAGTGCCTTTGTGTTATTTCTTGCAATTGCAAGCATTTAGTTTATTAAAAAAAGATTCTAGTTTTTGAGTATCTTTTATACCTTTTGCTTTTTCTAAGGAAGAGCAAAGATCTATTAGCTTTGGGCTTAGACTTAAAAAAGATTCTAAGTTGTCTTCACTCACCCCACCAGCTATAGCTAAGTTATCAAAACCTTCTATAGAATCTAAATCAGCCTCTAGTCCTTCACCATGGCTACTATCTAGTAGATTTAAAAGACTGTCTTTAGAATCTACATTTTTAACTGCCTTATAGTAGCAAAAAGTAGCCTCTTTTAAATCTAAACCAAAATATAATCCTCCCTCTAAGTCTTCAACCCCATGAAGCTGCAAACAATCAATTAGATTCTTTTTTATTAACTCTAGCCCTAGTTTTAGGCTTTCTTTATCAGCTACTACACCGATTTTAAGTGCATCTTTTACATTTTCATAAGCATTAATCTCTTCTAAAAACTTTGCTTCTACAAAGCGAGGACTACTTTTAACTAGCACAAAGCCTAATAAATGGGCATGTTTTGAAGCACTTAGTGCAAAGCTAACTTCATTTATACCACATACTTTTATAAGTGGAGGCTTTTTGGTTACAAACATATTAACCAGCTTGTAAAAAAAATCCCTCTGAGACCCAGCCTTAAAGCTTGCTATCAAGTTTATAAGCCTAGAAAAAAGCATCTGTCTTCTATTAGGCGCATTTAAGGCTTGCATAAGATAGCTTCCAACCAAAAAGCCTTCAAACCTAACACTTCCTACTATAAAAGCATCATAACTATTATCTATCCCACTTTCAAATATCACTGGAATCTCACTAGGGACTTTTTGGCGAAGTATGAAGGCATTAAGCTTATTAATCTTTAATGTATCTAGGTTTCTAGAGTTTATACCTAAGATTCCATAGTCTATATCAAGCTTTAAGGCAAGCTGTAATTCTTTTTCATCATGAACTTCAACTAAAGGAGTAAGGTTAAATTTAAGACAGGTATTAAATAAAAGCTCTAATTTTTTAAAGTCATCCATAAAAAGATTAACGATTAAAAGCACCATATCAGCACCAGCAAGATAACTAACTTCTACTTCTTCAGGCTCTAGTATAAAGTCTTTTCTTAAAACGCAGATCTCTGGTAAGGCCTTTTTTACTTCCATTAAGTCATTTAAACTTCCACCAAAATAGTCTTCTTCACAAAGCACTGAGATGGCATTTGCCCCACAGTCCTTATAGGCTTCAGCTAAAAGTGCGGGATGTTTTATATCTCTTAAGCTCCCTAAAGATGGGGACTTTCTTTTTACTTCGGCTATAAAAAGGGGAAAGGTTGGTTTTATGATAGGATGGGTGCGACTATAAGGTATGACATGACCTAGTGTAAAGCCTTTTTTGGCTAACCTTTGCCTTTTTGCATTGCATATATCTAATAAAACTTTAGTCATGAAGTTATCCTTATATCCCTTTTAATAACTATTGCATAAAAAGTCATTATAAAATAATAGCTTATAACTAAAGTGGCAAGATATAAAAGGAAGTAGCTAAATGTTGTTAGAAATATATTACTAGGCTGAAAGTGGTGTAGTTTTACAGCACAAATAGCAAGCAAACCTATAGGAAAAGATGTCCTCCATAAAGCAAACTTAAAAGGGCTTATAAGCATTTTTATAATTCGCGGGCTTAAAGCTACAAATATAAAAAAGGCTGAGTAAAATAATCCATAAGATATATAATTAATCTCCATCATAGGCTCTAAGGCTATAAATATTACACAAAATGGTGCAGCTATGATTGCTAGGCTTCCATTATATTTTGCTTCCATGTGCGCCATAGAAACGTTTATATACATGATTCTAATAATTAAAATACTAATAATTGGCACGGCAAAAACTACACCTATACCTATACTTATCAAAGATAGATTGTTAAAAAAAGGAGTCTCAAAAAAAGGTAAGGCAGCAGAGATATTTAACATACCAACAAGTGGTACTACAACCCCTCCTGTAAGGTGCTTAAAAGTATGTCTAGTATTAAACCACATAAGTGCTATATAAGTAGTAAAGATAAAGATAGTAACTATACCTACTATCCATATGTAATAACTTAGCTTTGGAGCTATGCCATGAAGTAAGCTAGGCAATAAAAGACAAGCTATGCAAAAAGTGGAATAAAATGGTTTTTGTGCCTTATCCATGAACTCTACTTGCATAGTCTTAAAGTACTCAACCTTAGTAAACTTTAGTATAAAAACTATACATCCAAAGATAAAAGTTACAACTGCTAAAAAAGCATAAACTTCTGCTACATAAGAGTGGATACTTACAGTCCATGCTATGCTTAAAGCAGCCATGCCCATAACTGAGCCAAATATATCTATTGGTAAATACTGCAATGTCTTCATGAGATTAGCTCCATTTAATAAAAACAAATCTTAAAGCTGATGCAAATAGCGAGTGCAAATTATAATACTTTGTATTAGGCTTACAATTTCTATAAAATAATAGAAACTTTTTACAAACACTAACTAAAAGAGAATCAAGTGAACACATCAAAACTACTAAACACAAGTGCTATCTTACTAACCACCTTAAGTTATGCTTTTGGTATGGATACTAACCCTTCACAAAACACTAATCAAACCCTAGAGAAAAAAACTCCTAAAGAGCTAGAAAGTAAAAAAAGCCTAAAAACTACTTTTTTAAGTAGTGATAACTTTAGTTTTAAAGCTGGCGCTGAAGTCTTTAGTAAAACCAGTTTTAATAATAGCGCCATAGATGAAGCTAAACAAGTATATCCAACTCCTAGCTATGCTTCCATCTTGGCAAATCTTGGAATCTATTATGAAAAAGATGGCTTTAAGCTTGGTCTTGGAGGTGTAGCTGGGGGATTGCTTTATGATTCCACACGTGCTACTTTAGGCTTTATTAATGCAGAAGGCTATAACTATATAGGCTTTTATGCGGGTTACTCTGGCTTAGGTGTACCTAATATTACTAATACTAGAGATTTTATAATTTATGATGCATATCTAGAATATGAAAACAAATATATAGATGCCACTTTAGGACGCTTTTTTAAAGAAAACACATGGTTTGGAGGCTATGCTCAAGGTATCAATCTAGCCTTTAACTTAGGAAAAGGCCAAAAGATAACACTTTTTGGTACAGATTCTATGTCTATATGGGGAAGTGGGTGGCTTTATGACTTTTCACGCCTTTATATCCCAACTGGAGTTTTAAATCTAGAGTATGAACTAAAAAGAGACTTTTATAACTTTAAGCTTTATGCCTACTATGGGATAGAAGACTATGTAGCACCTGGTGCTAGTTTAGATCTACTTTTTGGAGATTCCAAAGTGGCTTATCTAACTAAGATAGTAGCTGCCTTGCCAATTTATGATAGCAGTATTAATAAATGGGGAGTTATGCAGTTTTTTGGAAGCACAAGTGGAGTAACTGGAAGTGTGTTTTTAAGACAAGATGTGATCTTTAATGAAAAATACACCTTAGGTCTTGGGCTTTATAAAAACTTTGGTAATGCAAATGCTAGATTTGGTACTTATGGGAATCCTATGAATATAGATATATGGGATAACTCAGTTTTAGTCTATGGCAGATCTTTAAACGCTGCGGTAAATCCAGATGTATTTAACCTACTGCTTTATACAAACTTTGAAATAGGCAAATACCTTGATATAAAGCTCGATGGGCGTTATAGCACTAGTCCTATGGCAGATGAATACTCTTTAATACTAGGACTTGATATCTTTTTAACTAGTCACATTACTTACTCTTTAAAAGCTAACTACTATACTAATATCACTCATGCTGGCTTTGATGTATTAACTGGCTTAGCAAGAAAGGATGCCCCAGGTGTAATTAGTGATAGAAGCTATGTGATGAATACCATTAAGTTTGAGTACTAAAAAGCTTAATATTGAAAAATTTATAGAATCTAATAAAGATTCTATAAATAGCCTAAAGTATTAATGTAACTTATCAAGACAACGCAATGTCTATTATGTTGCGTTTAGTGGGTGTAGGATATATATAAAAGATGTTTTATCAAATGAGATAAATCTAGTAGTGGGTTTCTTTGAGATGCTAACTTTATAGATGTACTAGAAAAAGAAGCTTTTTAAAGCACAAAAACCTATAAGTCTATAAAGCTTTTAAGTCTTATGAAAAAAGCCTTGCTTAATCCAAAAAATGCTCTTTCAAAGTTAAAAAGACTACTAAGAAAGTAAGTTTACTTATCCCTACTTTTGCCTTAACTACTCTTTATGCTTTTGGGCTTTTCTTGCTTTTTCTCTAGCTTCCCTTTTTTCTAAGGCTTCATTTTGCAATCTTATAGCCTCTTTATACTTAGGCTGTTCTTGTAAGGAATCCATATCTTTTTTTAATCTTTTATAGGCTTTATATACATTTAAGATAGCTGCTGCCACGCCATAGGCTAGGCCTATGACTATAAACCACTTCCAACCAGTTAGCTTATAGATTCCATAGCCTATACCTAGTCCTATAAGCACAGCTACTACCATAGATATGCCTAGGCTTGCATTATAAGCGTTACTTACTAAGGAGTACCACTTAGTATCTTCCATACTGGCATTTTTAGAATCAGGTATCTTAGTATCCTTAGAAGACACGCTTACTTCCTTTATGCATCATGCTTTATCTCTTGTAAGGCTTCAGCTGACTTAAGTATAACTTCATCCATCATAGCCTCATCCATAGGTGCACAAATAAAGCTAGTTTCAAACTGACTAGGTGCAAAGTACACACCCTTATCAAGCATCTTTGCGTGCCATCTTGCATAAAGCTCTGTATCTGACTTGCAAGCTTTAGTAAAGTTAGTTACAGGATGCTCATTAAAGAAAAAGCCTAGCATCGACCCTCTAACTTCAGTCTGCAAACTAAAGCCATGCTTGCTAGCACCTTCTTTTAATCCTTTAGTAAGCCTATGTGCTAAGCTTTCAAGCCTTTTATAAAGGCCTTTATCTTCTTTTATAAGATGCAAGCTCATAAGACCAGCACTCACTGCTAGTGGATTCCCACTTAAAGTACCTGCTTGATAGACCCCACCATTTGGACTAAGCAGCTTCATTATATGATCGCCTCCTCCAAAGGCAGCTAGAGGCAGTCCTCCACCTATAACTTTGCCATAGGTGCATAAGTCGCCTTCTACCCCATAGTACTCATAACTACCAGTTAAGCTTGCCCTAAAGCCACTCATAACTTCATCTAAGATTAAAACTATGTTATTTTTAGTGCAAAGCTCACGCACTTCTAATAAGAACTCTTTGTTTGCCGGCACTAAGCCCATATTCCCCGCTATGGGCTCTATGATAACGCATCCTATATCTTTGCTTAAATCTAGGGCTGCTTTAAAAGATTCTATAGAGTTATATTCAGCTACTAAAGTATGTTTAGCTAAGTCCTCTGGAACTCCTAGTGAGCTAGTAGCACCAAAAGTTGCTAGCCCACTTCCAGCTTTAACTAAGAGGCTATCACTATGTCCATGATAGCAACCGCTAAACTTCACTATGTCATTTTTCCCACTATAAGCACGCGCTAGTCTTATAGCACTCATAGTAGCTTCAGTGCCAGAGTTTACAAAGCGTACTTTTTCTATCCCAGGCAAAAGTGAAACTAACTGCTTTGCTAGTTCAGTTTCCATCTCAGTTGGCGCACCAAAACTAAAGCCATTTTGCATAACTTCACTAACACACCTTATAACTTCATGATTTGCATGCCCTAAGATTAAAGGCCCATAGCTTTGCACAAAGTCTAAATAAACATTATCATCTTCATCCACCAAGTAAGCGCCCTCGCCTTTTTTTATAAACCTAGGAGTACCACCTACTGCACCAAAAGCACGCACTGGAGAGTTAACACCACCGGGGATTACTTGCTTGGCTTCATTGAAGTCATTTATACTATGAGTTATATGCTTTTTAGAAAAGTCTTTATGCACTACTTACCTCCTAAATAAGTTTTGATATTAGCTACAACTGAAGCTATTAAAGTCTTTTTAGAATCTTCATAAGCCCAGGCTACATGAGGGGTTAGTAAAAGCTTGTTTTTATCTTTTGAAGTAAAAAGCTCATTAAACACATGGTTTTTTTCCATAGGCTCTTTTTCTAATACATCAGCACCAAAGAAAATATTCCTTTTTTTAAGCTCGCTTGCAAGATCTTTTTCATTAACTATCCCACCTCGCCCTAGATTTAAAAGGATAGCTCCTTCTTTTAGTAAAGCTAACTCATCTTTAGCTATAAGATTCCTTGTAGTCTCATTTAGTGGGGCGTGTACTGAGATGATATCACTAGTGCTTAGTAAGTCTTTTAAGGTTTTGTTAGGATAGCTAGCATGGGTATTTTTACCACTAGTTGAGTAGTGACTTACCTTAGCTCCAAAAGTAGTGGCAATCTTAGCTACTTCTTGCCCTATACTTCCTAGCCCTATAATCCCCCACTCTTTATTATTAATATCTTGCAAAGGAAAATCTAAGTTACAAAAGATCTCACTTTCTTCCCACTGTTTGCTTGCAACATACTGAGTATAGTACTGAATCTGCCCTAAAAGCCCTAAAGCTAGCATCAAAGTGTGTTGGGCTACTGACTTAGTAGAGTAGCCTTTTACGTTTTTTACCTCTATACCTAGCTCTTTACAAGCTTCTAAGTCTATATTATCTGTTCCAGTGGCTGAAATACAAATTAACTTAAGATTAGGAAGCTTAGTTAAAACATCCTTTCTTAGTGCTACTTTATTAGTTATAACTATCTCTGCATCTTTGCATCTTGAGAGTATCTCATCATTACTACTTACATCATAAAAGATGGTTTCACAACCTGCTATATTAAATAAACTTTTATCAAACTCCCCTAAGGTTAAAGCATCAAGCATTACTAACTTTTTCATTATAGATGTCCTTTTTATAGATTTGATCTTGGAATCTATTTTACCTATATATTCCAATTATCCATATATGTATAAAAAAGATTCTATATTGCTAGCATAAGAGTGCCCTAGCCTTTTTTTATAAAGGCAAAGGCAGCTAAAAAAAGAAGTTTAAGATCTAAGAGGTAGGCTCTCCTTTAGACTTTTTTCTTTTATGCTGTAAGTAGTAGCCAAGATAGCAAATAAGTGTAAAAACTACAGTCCCATAGATCGCATATCTTTGTTCAGCATCATACATAGAGCCTACGATAGAAGCTGCGCATAAAACTAGGGCGATTATTGGCGTGTAAGGCATAAAAGGTGTTTTATAAGGAAGAGAGTTGATATCTCCTCCACTTCTTACAAAGTGACGTCTAAAGTTAAGTTGGGATAAACTTATAGCCATCCAAGTAACTATGGCAGTAAAGCCGCTTATATTAATTAAGAGTTTAAATATAGTCTCAGGTTCATAGACCTTTGATAAAAGCGCTATAACACCACCCACCATAGAAACTATAACTGAGACTACTGGTATACCTCTTTTGTTTACATAAGCAAAGATTGGCGGTATAGTCTTTTTCTCTCCTAAAGCATAAAGCATCCTAGCACTCGCATAAAGCCCAGAGTTACTAACTGAAAATATAGCCATGATAATTACAAAGTTCATGATATCTGCAGAATATGGAATCCCTATATCACTAAGTACTGTTACAAAAGGGCTTTGAGAAGATGAGGCTTCTTTAGTAGGAAGCAAGGTAGCTATTACAAAAATAGAGCCTACAAAAAAGACTACTAGTCTCCATAAAGTAGCATTAATAGCTGCAGGCATAGCTTTTTGGGGATTCTTAGTTTCTCCTACTGCTACACCTATAACTTCAGTCCCAGAAAAAGCAAAGTTAACAGCTAAGATAACTACTAAAACTGCACTTATACCATGGGGAAAAACTCCATCTTTATAAAAGTTTACAAAGGTATAGCTAAAACTAAAATCATGAGTTACAAACCTATGCACTATGGCTACTACGCCTATGATTAAAAAGATGATAACTACAGCTACCTTTATGGATGAAAAGATAAACTCTCCTTCTCCAAAGATTTTAACTGTATAGATATTTAGTGCAAAGATGATTATCCCAAAGATAAGTGCAAACACCCATACATCTATATTAGGAAACCACCTCTGCATCAAAAATCCTACTGCTGTAAACTCGCCCCCTAAGGCTGCAACCCATGTAAGCCAGTAAAGCCATGCTACAACATAACCAGTGCTTGGACTTATGAATCTATGTGCATACTCACCAAAGCTAGAAGTATGGGGGAGATAAGAGCTTAACTCACCAAGAGATAGCATAACTGCATAGATGATAATAGCACCTAAACAGTAGGCTATGATAGTTCCTATTGGTCCTGCTTGATAGAGGTTTTCACCACTTGCTACAAAAAGCCCTGTGCCTATAACACCACCAAAGGCTATCATCATTAAGTGGCGTTTTGTAAGGCTTCTTTTAAAAGTATCATCTGCTTTAAAGTCTTGAATCTTTTGATGTGAGTAAGCTTTCTTCCTCTGGTCCTTCTCCATTACCTGCCTTTAAAAGTTCAAATTGGGTTACATTATATAGAAAAGATTCTAAAAAAGTTAGAAACTTAGCCTAAGCCTTAAATCTAATCCCTTCTTTTTTTGCCTAGTTTATGCTGCAAGAAATAGCCTATAAGACAAACTATACTAAAGACTATAGTTGCATAGATAGCATATCTTTGATCTTTGTCATAAAGTGAGCCAAGTATGGCTGCTAAACATAGCACTATGGCAATTATTGGCGTATAAGGCATAAAAGGTGTCTTATAAGGTAAAGACTTTATATCCCCTCCTTCTTTTACAAACCTACGTCTAAAGTTAAACTGAGAAAAACTTATAGCCATCCACGAGATTAAAGTAGCAAAACCACTAACATTAATCAAAAGTATAAATACACTCTCTGGTTCATACACTTTAGTTAAAAGTGCTAAAAGTCCTCCTATCATAGAAAATATTACTGCATAAATTGGTATGCCACGCTTAGTCATCTTGCCAAAAAAAGCAGGGATAGTCTTTTTCTTACTTAGAGTATAAAGCATCCTTGAGCTTGCATAAAGCCCAGAGTTAGCCACTGAAAAAATAGCCATGATAATAACAAAGTTCATGATATCAGCAGCATAAGGTATGCCACTATCATTTAACACACTTACAAAAGGGCTTTTAGTAACTGCGGCTTCATTAGAAGGAAGCAAGGTTGCTATAATAAAAACTGATCCTATAAAAAACACGCCTAGTCGCCATATAGTTGCATTAATAGCTGAAGGCATAGTCTTTTGAGGATTCTTAGTCTCGCCAATTGCAACACCTACTACTTCAGTTCCTGAAAAAGCAAAAGTTACTGCCAAAATCACCAGTAAAACTGCACTTATGCCATGAGGAAAGATTCCATCTTTATAAAAGTTTGAAAACGTTATAGCAAAGCTAAAGTCAGTAACTATAAGCTTATGCACTATAGCAACTACACCTATGATAAGAAAGCAAATAACAGCTAAAACTTTTATAAAAGAAAATATAAACTCACCTTCTGCAAAAAGTTTTACTGTGAAAATATTTAGCAAAAAGATAACTATCCCAAAGATAAGTGCAAACACCCATACATCTATATGAGGAAACCACCTCTGCATCAAAAAGCCTATAGCTGTAAACTCACTACCAACTGCTACTATCCAGTTAAGCCAGTAAAGCCATACTACAACATAACCAACACTAGGCGAGATATAGTTATGGGCGTACTCACCAAAACTAGCACTATTAGGAAAATAAGAACTAAGTTCACCTAAAGAAAGCATAACCATATAGATGATAAGAGCACCAACAGCATAGGATATAAGCGCGCCTAAAGGGCCTGCTTGAGAGAGATTTTCCCCACTTGCTACAAAAAGCCCTGTGCCTATAACGCCACCAAAGGCTATCATCATTAAGTGGCGTTTTGTAAGCTTTCTTTGTAAGTTAGCATCTCCTAGCTGGCTAGTTTGAGATAGATCTTGAAGGTCTTTTGTGTCTGTGTGTTTTTTATCTGCAGCAGTATTGCTTTTCAACTTCTACCCTTAAATTAAGCTATAAATATCATATGTAACAAAAAACGATTATATAAAAAAGATTCTAAAATGGATAATCTTAAAGCTAGCACAAAGTTTAAAGCAGCCTATTATTAAGACTTGGAATCTTACAAACTTCATAAGTTTTAAAAGTAGCTATACGTCCTTTTGCAGTTCTTTCTAAAAAGCCATTAGCTAGCAAATAAGGCTCTATAACATCTTCTATAGTTCCTTCATCTTCACTCATAAAAGCAGCAATAGCACTTAGGCCTATAGGTCTATTTTGCGCATTAGCCAAAAGTGTTAGATATTTTAAATCTAACTCATCAAACCCTAGCTCATTAACCCCTAGCTCATCTAAGGCATGGCGAGAAAGCTCATAGTCTATGTGATCTTTTTCTGCAACATCAGCATAGTCTCTTATACGCCTAAGTAGCCTTAAGGCAATCCTAGGAGTTCCACGAGATCTTTTTGCTATCTCACTAGCTGCTTTAGAATCTATATTTTTATTAAGCTTAAGGCTTGCTTTTTGGATGATAAGGCTTAGTTCATCTTGGTTATAAAACTGCATCCTAAAATTCATACCAAATCTATCTCTAAGCGGGTTAGAAAGCATACCAGCCCTTGTAGTAGCTCCTATTAAAGTAAAGGGGGCTAGATCTATCTTTATAGTTTGGGCTGCTGGCCCACTACCTATGATGATATCTAATCTATAATCTTCCATAGCTGGATAAAGTATCTCTTCTATAGCCGGGCTTAAGCGGTGAATCTCATCTATAAAAAGTATATCGCCTTCTTGCAAGTTAGTCATGATAGCAGCCAAATCCCCTGACTTTTCTATCATAGGGGCAGCACTTACTTTTATGTTTGCATTCATCTCATTAGCCACTATATAGCTAAGAGTAGTTTTACCAAGACCTGGAGGACCAAAAAAAAGGATGTGATCTAAGCACTCAGTTTTTTTACTTCCTTCTTTTTGTCCTTTTTGATGTCTTTTTTTAGCAGCACTAATTGATATCTGAAGATTTTTTTTAATCTGCTCTTGACCTATGAAGTCATCCCATAGACTAGGACGAAGTGTACTTTCTTGCTCGCTTTCTAGTTTTGTGCTTTCTATTAGCTCATTTCTATCTATGATGGAAAGCTTTTCCATATCTTCTCTCCTTAGGCAGACTATCTTTGCCCCAACATTATAGCAGTCGCTCAATTAAGGTTATTTTAAAAGTTTATCTGATATATTTTTAATCTTTTTTCTAAATGGACAGGTGGGTGAGTTGGCTTAAACCACATCCCTGCTAAGGATGCGTAGTCGCAAGATTACCGAGGGTTCGAATCCCTCCTTGTCCGCCACTATAAAATCCCCTCTAAACTTAATCTAATCTTAAAAATCATACTTAGTCACTCTTAACTATTTTCATATCATCTCTTTTTTTCTTGCTTTTTCTCTTCAAGAGAAAAAACCATAAAGCCACTCTACCTGCAGCTCCAAAAATTGCTCTTATTACTTCTAATGTAGAAACCCTAGTAAGATAGTAAATGACTTAGCTAATGAAGGTAACTACACAGGCTCTATGCAAAAAGAATTTGAAGCAGTTAGTGCTACTACTGCTAACTCATTACAATTAATGCGCAATGCCTTTGCAAGAGTAGGTAATACACTAGGCTCTACCTTACTACCTATAATAAGTGGTGTATCTAAGCTAATAGCTAGCATGGTTAGTGGTTTTGGTGCATTGCTTGAAAGTTCTAGTTTTGTAAGATATGGACTTATAGCTCTAGGTGGGGCATTTGCATTACTTAAGATAAAAGCACTAGCAGCAAGATTAGGAAGTTTTGTTTTAACTAGCGCCTTACATCCTTTAAGATTTACCCTATTAAAGATGCTTCCTGCTTCATATATAGCTAGTATAGGAGATAAACTAGGACTTAGTACTACAGTAGAGCTAAGTAAAACTAAGGCCCCGCCAAAAGCAGCTGAACTACAAAACTTAGCAATCAGTAAACCTGCTACAACTACTTCTACTAACTCTAGTGTTACTAATGCTAATACTATAACTATAGTTACAGGAGCTAATCCTAAAGAAGTAGTAAGAGCTGTAGCTACTTATAGTGATTAATAAAATTTAAGAAAAAACTTTTCCAAGTATGTACACAATAAGGGGAATACTTATAATAAATAGACAAATGCATTGCGCTGACCTAAGTGCCAGCCTTCCTGTCCTTGTGCCAACATCATTAAAGTCTTTCCATTGTAAAGGAGCGTTTTTATCTATAGGCATTTTTCTTTTTAGTTTTTGTTTTTTAGCGTAGTCATCTAAGCTTTTTTCAAAGGAATTATAACCATTAGCTATTTTCTCACCACCACCGTTTACAAAGAAAGCAAGTAGCTTAAAGACACCAGTAATCATAAAAACGCCTATAATAAATGTTAGTATTATCATTAAGCTTACTCCTTTAATCTTTTACATATCTAGTCTAGCAAAAAATTAATTGATTTTCAACGTCTTAGTGTAGTTTCTCTCTTTTTCTTTTAGTTCTAAATAACTATGACTTTTTACTTTTACTAAAACATAAACTGCAGTGTTTGCCTTAAAGTCTTTTAAAGGTTTAAAGGTTGCAACATCTAAACTAGTATATGTTATAGATAACTTCACAAAAGAGCTTAAAGACCCTAAAGAGCATGAGACAAAGGCTGAAGCAGTAAACACTTACCTTATTTAAGGATAAGGAATTAGAAGTCCTTCATGCTAATGCACATTCTCAATTAGTTATAATTTAATATCAAGCCTACAAGGAGCCTAAAATGACAGCTAAAGAAAGATTAGAATTAGAAAATTCGCAAGCTTATAAAGACTATAAAGAAGATTTTTTAAAAAGATATCCCACAAAAGAAAGCTATTACACAGCCTTAAGTGAAGATCTTAAGGCTTATAAAGAAGGCAGGCTTGAAACTTTTCCTATAGAAGGTTTAGCAGAAGAGATAATGAAAGAAGTGGAGGAAGAGTGTGAAAATAAGGCACACAAGACAGTATAAAAAAGAGTTAAAAGAGCTTTATAGATACATCTATCTTTCTAGCCCACAAAATGCAAAAAATATCATCGAAGAAATAGACACAAAAACTAAAAAACTAGCTACAGCTCCCTACATAGGACGCATAGCCAGTTATGATAACAATATACGAGAGCTAATCCATAAAGGCTATATGATTCCTTATAGTGTAGAAAAAGAAACTGTAGTGATACTAGGCATCTATGGGGCTAATAAGTGGAGTGTAGAAGTGTGAGCTCTCCTAGAGATTATCTAATAAAACGTTTTTGTGAAGGTTTTAAGCTTAAGCCTAGATAAAATCTTTTAGAAATGTTCTCCTTACTAGTAATAAAGAGTTAGAAGCCCTTCATGCTAATGCACATTCTCAATTAGTTATAATTTAATATCAAGCCTACAAGGAGCCTAAAATGACAGCTAAAGAAAGATTAGAATTAGAAAATTCGCAAGCTTATAAAGACTATAAAGAAGATTTTTTAAAAAGATATCCCACAAAAGAAAGCTATTACACAGCCTTAAGTGAAGATCTTAAGGCTTATAAAGAAGGCAAACTTGAAACTTATACACTAGAAGAAGTCTTTGATGGTATAGAAAAAATGTTTGAAAGGCTAGATGGTGAGAGTAATATTTCATCAAAGATTTAATAAGGAATTAGAGACTATCTTAATATATATTTATGGCTATAGCCCGCAAAATTCTAAGAATCTAAATTTAGAGATAAAAACTAAGATTAAAACACTAACCACAGCTCCCTACATAGGACGCATAGCCAGTTATGATAACAATATACGAGAGCTAATCCATAAAGGTTACGTTATCCCTTACAATGTAGATAAAGAAACTGTAGTGATACTAGGAATTTATGGGGCTAATAAGTGGAGTGTAGAAGTGTGAGCTCTCTAGAGAATACTTAATAAAACGTTTTTGTGAAGGCTTTAAGCTTAAACCTAGATACAACCTATCAAATAGGACATAAACCTTACTTAAGGCTTACATCCCATAAAGATTTAAGGCTTTAAACAACTACTTAGGAAGTTTACTATGCTCTAAAAGTGGGCGTCTTAAAGAGGTTGCAACTTGCGGATAGTTTTTAGCTAAGTAAGTTAGTATCAAGTCTTCTGTTTTGGGGTCAAGATCCCAAAGGCCCTGTGTTTTTTGCATCCAAACTATAGTTTCTTTCCACTCTTGTCTAGTACCTTTACCCTCTATGATAAAAGCAGCGGAGTGACAAACTGTGCAGTTTTGCTTAACTTCCGTAAGTCCCTTATCGACCTTTAATCCAGTCTCAGGGTCTATCTTTTGTGCTAGTAAAAAAGAAGAGCAAGCCACTATAAGAAGTAAGGGTTTTATCCATTTCATAATCCCTCCCTCCTAAACAACTCTAACTGCTATGCGGTGGCAAGAGTTATTATTATATCCGCCTGGATTCCATGCTCCTAAAACCATAGGTTGAGATTTGCCCTTGCTATCAGTAGCCCTTGCCCATACTTCATAGTAGCCTTTTGTTGGGAACTTCACACTTGCTTCCCACTCTTGCCATGCTAGATGGTTGATAGGTTTTTTAAGCTTTGCTTTATGCCAAGTAGCACCATAGTCAATTGAAACATGCATTTGAGACACGCTTAGATCACCTGCCCACGCCTTACCCCTTAGGGCTAGTGCCTTATCTAGAGGAGCATGCACGCCAGAAAGTGGGAAGGTTATAAGTGACTTAACAGCCATAGATTCTAAGATACACATATCGTTAGGATCTACTTTTTCACCTGGGGCAACAGGTGTGCATGGTATGCGGTAAGATCCTCCCCCCATTTTTGGTCCATCATGGACTTTATTTCTTACAACAACTCTAACTAGCCATTTACCCGCTACAGAAGCCGGCCACCCGCCTATTGCAAGTCTTAAAGGATAGCCATTCATATAAGGTATATCTTGCCCTTCATACTGCCAAGCTATCAAAGTTTCATCTTCTAAGGCTTTGTGCATAGGAACGCCACGAGAGATAGGCACTTCGCCATTTCCTGAAAGGCTAGTATCGGCCCCATAGTAGCCTATATAAACAGCATCTTTTTTAATCCCGCAAGATTCTAAAACATCTTTTAAACGAACACCTGTCCATCTACCACAGCCTACCGCTCCTACATGCCACTGGTTTCCTCTAGTTGCTGGGACTACATCAAAGCGATTATTCCCCCCACACTCAAGAGTTAGGGCGTAAGTGTAGTGTTTAAATCTCTTTTTAAGCTCATCTAGCTTAAAAGTTGTTGGTCTTTCACAAGACTCTCCTTCTATGCGAAGCTCCCACTTGCTTAAGTCTATATCTTTCATCGCTGGTGGGATGCCATTATTACGTATAAAAAAGTGCTCTGGCTTAGTAAAAGGATCATCTAAAAACTGTGGCAAGGTCTCTGCATTAATAGGCTTATCGTTTAGATAAACTAAGCCATCTTTACCCTTAACGCTAAAAGGATGCAGCTCATTTGCCAAAAGGGCTGGCATTAGACCTCCTGGCATCTTATCTGCAAAAGGTATGCTTGCTCCAACCACAGAGGCCATAGCTATAAGTGAACTCTTCTTTAAAAAACCTCTCCTTGTAAGGGGGTCAACCTCTCTTCCAAAAATATCTAAGTCTGCTTTTATAGGATCTTTAGCATAAGCCTCATGTATCCCTTTTGTTTTTTTCTTCATAGCTACTCCTTGTACTTAAAGCTTGTTACACATTCTCATTATTTTGTTAGATTTTGTCAAGCTTTTGTTAAGTTATACAGATAGAATCTTTATAAGTGTGTGTTTACAACACTTTAAACTGTAAAAATAAGAAATTTACCTACTAGCTAAAAATATAAAGCCATTTTTATACCCTGTAAGTTCTTATAAAACTAGAGTGCAAAAACTAAAGTATGCAAAGACTTTTTAGAATTCATATTTTGCTTTTTTGTCTTAAACTTACTACATAAAACTTCCTTAAAACAGCCTCATTGCAAGAGTACATTTTAAGGAGAAAAACATGAATATAGTAGAGCCTATAAAAAATAAGCTTGATTTACAAAGGATAGAAGTAAGGCTTGCAAGAAGGAGTAAGCGAGACTTGCTGATGTTTGAGCTAGGGATAAATAGCGGTCTTAGAATCTCAGACATCTTAAATCTAAACATAAAAGATGTACGCAACCAAACCCACATCCACATAGTAGAAAAAAAGACCAAAAAACTTAAAAGCTTCCCACTAAACAAAAAGCTTAAAGATCTTATAGAGCCTTATGTAGAAGATAAGAGTGATGATGAGCCTCTTTTTAAAACTAGGTTTAATCACAGGCTTGATAGATTCCAAGCTTATAAGATACTTAATGCAGTCTGTCAAAGTATAGGCTTAAGGTATAAAGTAGGGACTCACTCTTTAAGAAAAACCTTTGGTTATCACCACTATAAGCAGTTTAAAGATATAGCTCTTTTACAAAAGATCTTTAATCACTCTTCAACAAAAACCACTCTTAGATACATAGGCATAGAACAAGAAGAGATAGATAAAAGTTATAAAAACTTTGTGCTTTAAGATAAATGGAATCTAAAAAGGCTGAAAGATTAAGCATAAATTTCTAAATGAAACACAACAATACAACATAATGAGCATTGTGTAGTATTGTTGACACTTTTAGCTAAGAAAAATTATAGCACAGATGCATTTTGTGATCGTATTTTTTTACTTTTTTAGCATATATTTTAATAATAACAGGCATTATCGAAGCAATCTTAACATTTTATACATAAAACTTGTATATAAGTAACATTTATCTATCCTAAAAAGCTATGTTTTTACACAAAAAATACCACATAATGCTCATTGTGTGGTGGTCAATATTTGCTATTTTGGAGAAGAAATGAAATTTGTAAGGGTTATCACCTATGGAACCTTTGATGTCCTTCACTATGGACATATACGGTTACTAAAAAGGGCAAGAGCATTGGGTGACTACTTAATAGTTGCGCTTTCAACTGATGAGTTTAATAAAGTAAAGCACAAAGAATCATTTTATACCTTTGAGCAAAGAAAGATGATCTTAGAAGGTTGTAGATATGTAGATTTAGTGGTCCCAGAAAAAAGCTGGAGGCAAAAACAAAACGATATCAAAACTTACAAGGCAGATATTTTTGTAATGGGTGATGACTGGGAAGGAGAATTTGATGCTTTAAAAAATATCTGCAAAGTTATCTACATCAAAAGAACTCCTGAAGTCTCTTCAACTACCACCAAAGACTTTTTAAAGTCCACTAAAAAAGGGAAAAAATGCAAAAAATAATCATCCAAGCTGGTGGTAAAGGCACAAGACTAGAAGGTCTTACTAGAAACAAACCTAAGTGCTTAGTTCCTATTGATAATCTTCCTCTTATCTTTTATACATTTAAAAAGTTCCCTGATGCTTTATTTTTAATAATAGCTGACTACAAGATAGATGTTTTAGAAAGATATTTAAGCGTTTTTGCAAAAGACTATAAACATAAGATTATAAAAGCTAGTGAAAAAGGCACAGCTAGTGGCATAAAAGATGCCCTTACACACTTTGAAGAAGATGAACAAGTAAGCATCATCTGGTGTGATTTAATACTTCCTACTAGCTTTAAACTTCCTTCTACTAAAAATAACTTTATAGGTATAGCTAAAGACTTTGAGTGTAGATGGTCTTTTGAAGATTCTAAGTTTATAAAAAAAGCAAGTAGTGAACATGGTGTGGCTGGTCTTTTTATATTTACTTCTAAAAGCTTACTAAAAGATATACCAGAAAGTGGAGCACTAGTGCCCTACCTTAGTACTACTAACATAAAGTTTAAAGAGTTGCCACTTAATGGCGCTAAAGAGATAGGAACCATGATATCTTATATGGATAACAACAAACAAGCTAGTAGAAGATGGAGGCCATTTAATTCCTTAAAGTTTAAAGGAAACCTAGTTATAAAAGAAGGCATAAATGATCAAGGCAAAAAGATAGCTAAAAATGAAGTAGCTTGGTATAAATTTGTTAAAAAACATAGCTTTGAATATATACCAGAGATTTATAAGTATGAGCCTTTAGAGATGAGATTAATACAAGGGCAAAATATCTATGAGTATGACTGTTTAACTAAAACTCAAAAAAAAGAGATTCTAACTAAGATTATAAAAGCCCTAGATTGCCTACATAACCTAGTACCACCTATAAAAGTTAGCTTAGAAGATGTTAAGACTAACTATATAACTAAGACTTTTGAAAGACTAGAGACTATAAAAGACTTAGTGCCTTTTGCAAGTAAAGAGTTTATAAGGATTAATCATAGATATTACAAAAATATCTTTTATGATAAAGATAAGTTAGAAAAGCTATTAGATTCTATGAGTCCTATGGAGTTTAGGCTAATCCATGGAGACTGCACTTTTTCAAATATGATGTTTGATACTTTTAATATGCAAGTTACTCTATTAGACCCAAGAGGCTACTTTGGGGAAACTCTACTTTATGGAGATGTAGACTATGACTGGGCTAAGCTTTACTACTCTTTAAAAGGTAACTATGATCAGTTTAATCTTAAAAAGTTCACCCTTGATATAAAGCAAAGTGATATAGAACTAAACATCAAACCTAATAACTGGGAGGATATGGAAGAGTTTTTCTTTGATAGTATCCCTCATGTAAATAAGCAAAAGATTAAAACCCTCCATTCCATCATCTGGCTTTCTTTAACTACTTATGCTTGGGAGGACTATGACAGTATCTGTGGTGCTTTTTATAATGGCGTCTTGCAAGCAGGAGAGTTTCTATGAAGGACTTAAAAGCTAGTAATATAGAATCTAAAAACTTAAAATCTACTACCTACTTAACTCTTTCTTCTTTACCTAAAACTTGGATACTAGATATAGATGGAACCTTACTTAAACATAATGGCTATAAGACTAAAGAAGGGGATAGTTTACTACCTGGTGTAAAAGAGTTTTTTTCTAAGCTTAGCCCTAGTGATAAGATAGTTCTTTTAACAGCTAGAGAAGAAAGGTACGCACAAGACTTAAAAGAGTTTTTAAAAGTTAGTGATATAAGGTATGACTACTTACTTCACTCTATGCCCCTTGGAGAAAGAATCTTAGTTAATGACGCTAAGCCTAGTGGTTTAAAGTGTGCTTATGCGATTAATGTGATTAGAGATAAGGGACTAGATATAAAGATAGATGACTTAGAATCTAATACAGATTCTAACCTTGATCTAAACTCAGCTCTAAAAACTATAGACCTAGAGATAGAAGGCTTAAAGCTACTAAAAGAAAGTTTACAAGCTAGCACTAAAGATCTCACCTCACCTTTAACTAAGGCCTTAGATCTACTAGAAAACACTAAAGGTAGGGTAGTTTTTACTGGTATAGGAAAGTCTGGGATCATAGCTAAAAAGATAGTCTCTTCCCTTGCATCAACTGGAACGCCCTCTTTTTTCATACACCCAAGTGAGGCAAGCCATGGTGATCTTGGCATGCTAAAAGATGAAGACATCATAGTGGCTATGTCTAATAGCGGGGAATCTCAAGAGTTAATAGACATACTAGAGTATGCTAAAACCTTTAAACACCACTTAATAGCTATCACCAAAAACAAAGATAGTTCACTAGGAAAAGCAGCTGATGTAGTCTTAAGTCTACCTAGTAGTAAAGAAGCCTGCCCTTTAAACCTAGCGCCTACTTCTTCAACCACTGCTGCTTTAGTCTTAGGGGATATACTAACTGTAAGACTTATGGAAAGAAAGAGAATTGATAGTTTTGAGTTTAACAAAAGACATCCTGGAGGCAAGCTAGGCTTTGCATTTTTAAAAGTCTCTTCCATCATGCACACAAAAGATTCCTTACCCTTGCTTCCACAAAGTGCTATTTTTAAAGACGCCCTTTTAGAGATGACACTAAAGCGTCTTGGTTGTGTAGGATTTATAGATACTAAAGGTTGCTTAGTTGGAATCTTAACTGATGGAGACTTGCGAAGGATACTAAATAGAGATAGTGTAGATAAAGATATAACAGAGCTTATGACTAAAGACCCCATAACTCTAGATAAAGATACTCTAGTTGCTAAGGCGCTAGAACTTATGGAGACCAAACACATAAGCAGTGCTTTTATACTAGAAGATAAAAAGCCTATAGGTGTTGTGCATATCTATGACTGCTTAAAGTTTCAAGCATAAAGTGTAAATAAATATGAGTTTAAAACAAAAACTAAAAAGCTTTATGCTTCAAAATAAAGACTATATAAAACCGCTTTGCCATAACTTTATACTTAACTGGCACATAGATATAGGAGAAGATGACGCTTTGATAAAAACTTTTAAGATTTTTGGTATATCTATCTTTAGGCGTGTGATAAGCAAAAACTACATAAAAGACTATAGGGGAGCTAAACTAGTTAAAACCTTAGCCTTAGGTGAAGACTATAAAAAGAGCATGCTTGAAGAATATGCCAGGCTTATAAAAAATGCTAGTTTAGATATAAAAAACTATAAGGCCATTTTTATCTTTAACTCTAATAGTGGGGAGATAAACCTCTTTTTAACCTATGTCTTAAAGCCTCTTTTAAAGCGTTATAACCTAGATGGCTATAAAGACTTACTTTTTATAGCAACCAAAGACTACCACCTAGACATCATGGAATCTATCTTCCCTCAAGTCCCCCGTCTACTAGCAAAAAACATAAAGCTTTTTTATGAAACGCTAAAGTATATAAACAAACAAGCATTTTTTACCATCTTCACTAGTGTGTATTTCTTAAAGGTTGAAGATAATATAGCCTTTAGTTCTACTTTTAAAACCCACTACTTTAAGCTTATGCTAAAAGAGCTAGACATAGATAAAAAAGACTTGGTATTTCAAGGCTTTCTTCCACCACAAAACATAGAATCTAGCATGCTAGCTAAGATCAAAAAAACTAAGTTAAATCTAAAAAACTTTATCATCCTTGCCCCAGAGGCTATCTCTTGTAAACCTTATAAAAAAAGATTCTGGAAAAAGCTTATAAAAAGCTTGCAGGCTGCAGGCATAGATATCTTTGTAAATGCTGTAGAAAAAAGCACGCACTTTAAAGGAGTAAACTATAAACACTGCAAACTAGGCTTTGATGAAGTCTTTATGCTAGCTAAGCTTAGTTTAGGAGTAGTTTCTTTAAGAAGTGGTCTAGTAGAAAACTTGCTTCAAGCAAACGTGCCACTTTTTGCCCTCTACACTCGCTTTAAACACAAACCACCTTTTGGGATACTAGATTCTAAAAAGATCTTGGCTGGCTTTAGTCTTAGAGTCCTTCCAAACATAAACCAAACCCTACTTTATGAGTTTGATATGGAAGAAGTCGTAGAAAACAAATTAATAGAGCTAATAGTCTACATAGCAAGTCACAAAAAAGAAAAACTACAATGGCAGTCTTAAAAAAAGTAAGTACTAAAACTACTACAAGCATCAAGCTTTTTGGCAAAACATTAGTTAGGAAAGAAAGACTACTCTCATCTACTTCACTTTATGTTTTAAATCTACTTATCTATAAAAAGCGTCTTAAACCTTATATCCATACATCCTATCTGCTAGGTGTAAAGATAGCTAGTAAGCAAATAGATTTAACTTCCTTGCTATCAAAACAAGCAAAAAATAAAGAGTTTATCTACATCTGCTTTCATAGTGGGGATTTTTACTACCTAGCAGTAACTATAAAACAAAACTTTGCTAAGTATAAAGATGTACTTATCTTAAGTAAGTTTGCCTACTTAAAGCAAGTTTTAGAGATGCTTGACTTTGAAGAAGCATGGATAGAATCTAACTTTTTAGTAGTAAAAGAGTTTTACCCCTCCCTTGCTTTGTGGTGCAAAAGTTCTAACACGCTAAAAAGTAAGGCTAGCTTGGATCATGAAAAAGGCTGGATGATTAATGAAAAAGTAGAGATCAAAGATAGAAACTATCCTCCTTTTTCAGATTCTTTAGCTAAGTTTTTAGGTAAAAGTAGTTTTGATATTAGATTTAACTATGCATTTAAACTAACTCCTAGCCTATCAAGTAAAAAAGATATAAAAACTAAGGCTATCTTACTTATCCCCCAAAGTCAGTTTAATGGAGACTTAAGCCTAGCTTTTTGTAGTGTCTTATTAGAAGGTCTTAAAGCACTAGGTTTTCATGTATTTATAAACACAAAAAGCAAACTTTATGACTCCTTACTTGATGCTAGCACTACAAAGATCTTTTTAAACTATAAAGATACTTATGAGCTAGGCTTAACCTGCAAGGCAGTTATAGCTATTAGATGTGGGCTGGTTGATTGCTTACAAAGTCTAGCTTTTAATAAAGTCTTATTTTTTATCATCTATAACCAAAAAAGCTATCCACACTATAAGTTTTTTAAAAACTTTTATGAGTGGTTTAAAGACGCCTATAGTCTTAATCATATCAATCAAACCACTATTTTTAATGAGTACTTTTATGAAAAAGACTACATACACCTTTTAAAAGACATACTAGAAAAACTAAAGGAGGATGGCGATGTATGAACTATATAATTTTTTATTAAAAGTTTTTTCAAAACTATTTATACCTAGCATCAACGCAAGGTTAAGGTTTAGAAAAAGATTCTACAAAGTAACTCCACTTGAACGCTTAAAAAAAGACTTAGACATCAAACTAGCTGCAACTTTTAGTGCCTTTTTTGATATAAGAGATATAAGGCCTGCAACTGGCAACTTACGCAAGGTTCAGCTTGGACTAAGTGCTTTGCTAAGTGAGTTTCACGAAGTATGCATGGATAATGACATCATATACTGGCTAGATTATGGCACCTTGCTTGGGGCTTATAGACATAAGGGCTTTATACCTTGGGATGATGATATAGATGTAGGTATGATGCGAAGTGAGTTTTTAAAACTACAAAAAGCCTTACTTAACCACCCTCACTTTAAACTAACTGAATGGTTGCACATAGGAGGAGAAAGCATACAATGCAGAGTGGCAAAGTTTTGCTTTAAAAGAGATGACATCCACCTTTTTATAGATATCTTCCCCTATGACTTTTGTAACTGTTCTAACTTAGCTAGCTTTTATGAAGGCTACAAACAAGATAAAGAAGCACTTAGGGCTAGTTTAAGAGGACTAAAACTACACTATAACTTTTGTGAGTGTAAGGATGAAAAAGATTTAAAAGTTATTAATGAGACTTTTAAAAAGTATGGCGATAAGTATAGTTCATCTCTAACTTTAAAAGACGGCAGTGCGATAATTTATGGTATAGAAAATCCAGTCAATGAAGCTACTAGAATTTTCACCAAACACACCATCTTCCCCCTCCAAACTTTAAACTTTGAAGGTTTTACTTATCTTGTGCCAAATGATATAGATAAGTATCTAAGCGTAAACTTTGGCAACTACATGGCCTTACCTACTGACATAGGTATAGCTAAACACCCTCCTTATACAGAATCTGAACTAGAGATCATAGAAGAAATACTACACGCCGCCAAGGAGAGTAAATGAAAAAAGCTATAAAGGGTATATTTTGGGTGCTAGTTTATTTAGGCTTAGCCTTAAGAGTTTTTAAAAAAGCCCGTATAAATATAGCAAGGTGTCACGCCTTTCAAGTTAGGTTTAAAACTATCCCACTTGTACAGTATGAAAGATATGATAATGGCGATGTGATAAGGTCTTTTCCTTTTAGAAAAAAGCATGATAAAGATAAAGTAGTGTTTTATCTAAAATTTCATAATGATGTAAAAGGCCATGCTTTTTACTGCCTAGGTCACTGGATAAATATAGTTAATAAATATAAAGGTGACTACTATATAGTCTGTGATAAGCCTAGAGTAGAGCTTGATATCTTAAGAAAAGTAGTGTTTTATGATGGCAATATAAAGTTTATAACTAGTGATAAGTCTATACCAAAATATATTATCGAGAATGTAGCGACATCTAGATGGATAGGAGCTACTTATGGACATCTGACAACTTTTTTACATGCTAAAAAGCATGGTATAAAAAGATTCTGGAATATAGATGCTGATGATACATCTTTTATGGAGTTGCCTTTAGTAGTGGCTAAGTCTTTAAAGAAGGTTGCAGACTATGCTAACAAGCATGATATAAGTTTGTTTTCACTAGATATGCATAGAACTAACCTAAAAGGCAAGCACTGGTCTTATGGGGTAACTTATGTGCGTAAGTATGATAAGTTTTTAAAACTTGTATATGAAAACAAAAGCATAGCATGGAGAAATAAGTACAAGCTTTATGATGACCACTTTAATCTAGACTGGTTTACAACCTACCTAAGAGATAAAAAGGCTTTAAGTATAGAAACCTTCACTATAAATAATCTCTATTTTATGCACTGGGGGATGTCTCATATATTTAGAATCTTTCCCTACTTTATGTACGTAGTAAGAGATGGAATCTTAACCTACCCTATATTGCTAAAAGTATTTAATAATAAAAAATATGGAGAAGTAAAGGTTTATAAAGATTGCATCAACTTAGATACAGGCATAAAAGAAAAAGACAGTCTGTGCTATATAAACAATCTCATAGCTATCATCCCACTTATACTAGAAGAAAGGATGAAGCATAAGACTAAAAGTGCTAAATAAGACAGTTTAAACACATACTATTTACAAAAATATTAAAACAAAGCACAACTTATCTACACGTTCTAGGGGCGTTCTAGTCACCCACCTAGAAATAGATCACTTTTAACTCCAAATAGTTTCAAGATATCATTTTAAAATAGCTCTAACTTTTCTGACATAACTCCAAAAACTATCATTTTATATAGGCAGTATTACTTTTTTTTTATAATCTTTACAATCTGTCATTGAAAAGAATGTGTAAAGTGCTCTGTAGCAATCTTGTGCATAGCACTTAAGTTTTTTTATTGCAGAATCTACTTTTATATAATCTTTGTCCTTTGACAAGAGGGATCAAGCGGCCCTATCTTGAACTAGGCGGTTCTATTATCCCCCTAGTTTTTATTTTATAAATATTGCCCCCTAGTCCCCCGCACGCTTGTTTTTACTAATGCAAAAACAAAAGGCAAAGATTGCCATGAAAGCATTAGCTTCTGTAAAAATAAAAAATTATATATATGTAACTATTCCATTAAAATGTGCCCGTTAGCTCGCTTTGTTTCGTAGTGCAAAAAAGCGGAAGCAAGTAAGCAGTAGTGCTTACGCCGTTTTTTTCGAGGAAACTTCGTTTTGCTAGAAACGGAATAAGCGAGACCCTCCCCTTATTTGCCGAAAAAACACTTTTTTCGTAGGTTTTGCGGGAGTGAGGAGGGGTTAAACCCTTTTTTTATTAAAAAACACAAAGAATAAACAGTAAGAAAAAAGAAAATGTTGGAATTAAAAATTTAGTCAATAGTGTAAAAAATTGGAACTGCCTATGAAAAATGATGATTTAAAGAATACCTTTGCTTAAAGCATTATATATGCACTTAAACGCGGTGTATTATTAGCATTTATCTTTTAGTAGATTCTCCTAGTGGAAATTTCTACTTCTTATATTTCTAATTAGATTCATAACAGCTTCTGCTTTATGCGTGTTTTTAATGGCAATTTTACTTCCCTTCACACGTATGTGATTTTGTGTGTTGCGTTACTTTTTAAAGCAAAAAGTACTCATATATATCTCTAAACATATTCTTTTTACCCACGCAACTAAAAAGCTATTAGCACACCCTAAAGACTACTTTTGTAGACTTTAAAAGTGCGCTAGCTTTTTAACTACATACAAGCGTATCTAACGCTTATACACTCTGGTATATTAGAAAGCTCATTTAAAAGCTCTTTGCTGACTGCGTTATCAACTAAGATTAAAGCTAGGGCTTCTGAAGTAGGCTTACTAGATTCCATACTTCTTCCTAATCTAAAGTCAGCTATGTTAACTTTGTGCTTAGCTATAGTGTTACCTACACTTCCTATAACGCCTGGAACGTCAGTGTTTCTAAAGAGTATGATGTTGCCATTAGGCTCTAAGTCCATGCCAAAGCCATTAACATTGCTAAATCTTACTATGTTGTCTTCATAAACTGTGCCACTTACACTTATGCTTTCTTTTTGAGTATTAAGTGTTAAGACTAGCTTGTTTTTAAACTGATCTGCGCTTTGCTTATAAGTTGAAGCTACATTTATACTCCTACTTTTTGCTACAAAGAGGGCATTCATATGGCTTACTTTTTCTGAAAGACTAGGTTTTAAAGTGCCAACTGTTGCAAAAAGTAGTAAGTTTTCAACATAAGGCTCTAAGTCAGCTCCACTTACTTCTAAGTTTATAGAGCTAAGTGCACCTTCAACTACTTGTGCTGCGAAGAATCCTAACTTTTGTGCTAACTCAAGATAGGCTTTTATAAACACTGGAACATCTTCTGCTAGTGTAGGGAGATTTAGCGCATTTGGATAGCCCGCACCTCTTACTGCACTCATAGCCGCGCTTGCTGCTTCTAGAGCTATCTTTTCTTGAGATTCTAAAGTATTAGCTCCGATGTGGGGAGTTACATAGACGTTAGGAAGGTCTAACAGCTTATTACTAGTTGCTGGCTCCTTATCAAAAACATCTATGCCTGCAAAGGCTATCTTGCCTGACTTTAAGCCTTCATAAAGTGCATCTTCATTATAAAGCCCGCCACGTGCGCAGTTTATAAGTATGACACCATCTTTCATCTTAGCTATCTCTTCACTTGATATCATATTTTTAGTTTGGGCATTTTTAGGAGTGTGTATGGTTATGATGTCACACTTTAATATATCTTCAAAGTTTTGAGTGTACTCTACACCCATATCTAATGCTTTACTAGCTTTAATGTAAGGGTCATAAGCAAGCACATCCATCTCAAAAGCCTTAGCCCTCTTACCAACCCTTGAGCCTATGTTACCAAAGCCTATGATTCCGAGTTTTTTATCTTTTAGCTCTATACCATACCAATCTTCGCGCTTCCATATACGATCATGCTTTAACTGGTGGTTTGCACTAGGAAGTCGTCTAACTGCACAAAGCATATGAGTTAAGGTTAGCTCTACTGCAGCTATAGTGTTAGCTGTAGGAACATTCATAACTACGATTCCATAGTTTGAGCACTCATCTATATCTACGTTATCTACTCCAACACCTGCCCTTACTATAGCTTTAAGCTTAGTATTTTTAGCAGCATCTATAAACTTAGAATCTACATTAGTAGAGCTTCTAGTGATAACGCAGTTTGCATCACCTATGTGCTTTAAAAGCTCATCTTTAGGCATATCTGCTAGATAACTTACTTTAATATCTGGCTGAGACTTTAATAAATCTATACCTTTTTGATGTATGTGATCACAGACTATGATGTGGTACTCTTGCATTGACTATCCTTTACTTTATAGCTTATAGCTTTTGATTAATTTGATATTTAATGTTGTAATAGCGAAAATCTTTTAGCATGCTTTCTCTTAAAGCCGCATTTGGTATAGATACCAACAAGGCAAGCTTATCGCCACTCTTATAATAGGAAAACTTTATGTGCTTAAGTCTTAAAATCTCATTTAAATAGAAAAATTTATACTCATCTAAATTTTCTATCAAGATCTTAGTTGGGTCAACTTGCATCTCATCTGGTTTTTTAACACTTATGTTTATATTGATTACATTAATTGGAAATTGAAAATTAGAAGTTGATAAGTCAGATCTAGCTAACCACCCATGGGCATCACCTACATCTAACTTTGGTTCATTACTACTCTCTTGTACTTCTACACTAGCTTCTTGCTTACCTTGCAAGGCCAAAGTAGAATGTGTGGCTGTAGTAGTTGGGTTTAACTTTTCATAGAAGAGGTATAAAGTATACCCTCCTAGAAAAATGATGATTACAAATAATCCTGTAACGATTTTATACATATCACTACTGTAGTTTACCTTTTAACAAGTCACCTAGTGAGTTCATCCTCTCGTTACCTGAACTGTACTCGCTTAACTCTTGTCTTTCTTTTTGTTTTTGAAGGCGTCTTACTGAAACTCTGATTCTATTAGCTTCTGTGTCAACGTGGGCTAAAACACCAGTTATCTCATCACCAACTTTTATCTCTTCTTTTTTAAGAGGTGCTAAATCATCATTTCTTATAAGAGCATCTACATTTTCGTCTTTAATCTTTATGAATACACCAAAATCTTGTATATTTATAACAGTACCTGTTATAGGATCATCGACGTTATACTTTTTGCTAAACTTTTCAACCGGAGACTCATCAAGAGCTTTTAGACTTAAGCTTACTTTTTCGTTAGTCTTATCTATCTTTATAAGCTTAACTTCTAGTTCATCACCTATCTTATATATCTCTTGAGCTTTCTTGCTTTTATCCCAAAATGCATCTTCATTATGTAAAAGACCATCTATACCACCTAGGTTTAAAAAGATCCCAAAAGGAGTAAAGGTTGCAATCTTGCCTTTGATGATATCGCCAACTTTGTGATTTTCAACAAACTTAGTAAAAGGCTTATCTTGTTGCTTTTTAAGAGAAACTCTTAACCTTCTGTTTGCAGAATCTATCTCTATAACTTCTACATCTATCTCTTCACCAACTTTTAGATAGTCTCCTGGATACTTTATACTCTTATCCCAAGATATCTCAGAAATATGTAAGAAACCTTCTAAGTCATTACCTAAGTCTACAAAAGCACCATAAGTTTCTATGTTACTAACTACAACTTTTATAACATAGCCAACTTTAATCTCATTTTGTATCTCTTGCCATGGATCTTCAAAAAGCGCTTTTATAGAAAGCGAAAGTCTCTTTTTCTCTTCATCATACTTTATAGGCTTAACTTTTATCTTATCACCCTCTTTATAAAGTTTAGAAGGATTAACTGGGCCTTTATGGCTTATCTCAGTATAGTGCACTAGTCCTTCTATACCATCTATATCTACAAACATACCAAAGTTAGTGATGTTTTTAACTACACCTTCATAAGCCTCACCACTTTGCACTAAAGAGATAGAGCCATCATGTTGTCTTTTACTGCTAACTTCAAAGTAACGCTTTCTTGAAACTATTATAGAATCATCTCTAATCTCTATGATGCAAACTTTAAAAGACTTGCCTATATGTGCATCTTTTTTGGTTCCATCATCTTTTAAAGCTGAAGCAAACTTTGGCATAAAGTACTCAACACCATCTTTTTCAAGTATGTAGCCACCTTTGTTTTTACCTATAACTGTAGCTTCTATAATCTTATCTTTATAATTATCAGATTCTTTTAGCTTGTTAATCTCATCTTGGGTGATCTTATGTTTTAACATCTTTTTATAAGAAACTACACCACGATTGTTAGTATAAACTTGTATGCTATCGCCCTTTTTAAATAAAAGCTCGCCATTTTCATCTTTTATCTCGTCTACTGGCAGCTTACCTTCTGACTTACTACCTATATCAACCATTGCATATTCATCGTTTATAGCGACAATGACCCCATCTTTGATGGAACCACTGTTATTTTTTTTCTCGCTTTGCTCAAACATGAGTGCAAAGTTGTCCTCCCCTTCGCTGTTTACTAAATCTCTTAGCTCATCTTTCTTCAGATCTTGCATTCACTACCTTTTCTCAAAACTTTTCAATTATTCTAATATAAATTTCATACAAAACACACACTTTTTTTATAAAATGAACATTTTCGTTTATGCAATTTGTAAACATGTAAAGGGTACAATCAGTAATTAAAAATTCCCAATACCAAAGTTTTAAGGCCTATCACTAATGCACACAGCACAAATCATATTAGACACCATAAGTAATATAAACATACTTTTTTACATAATAGCCTATTTAGTGGGTGGAATCCCCTTTGGCATGATGATAGTAAAAATCAAAACTGGAAAAAACATCCTCACAACTGGCAGTAAAAGCATAGGAGCAACAAACGTTTATAGAACGCTAAATGAAGCAAACGTTTCTCATGCTAAGTTTTGGTCACTAGGCACCTTAATACTAGATGCTATAAAGGGCTTAATCGTTGTCTTAATAGCTAAGTTAATGGGCTTAAGTTATGAAACACAGTGGGCTATAGCCATCCTAGCAGTGATTGGCCACTGCTATAGTCCTTGGATAGGTTTTAATGGAGGTAAGGGAGTATCAACTGCCATAGGTAGTGTTATCTTGCTTATACCTATTGAAGGCATCATAGGTCTTATCATATGGGGAGTGGTAGGTAAGGTCTTTAAGATCTCTTCTCTTTCTTCACTACTAGGAGTGCTTTGTGGTGTGATATTAACCTTCATAATCCCTAACATCATCCCCCTTCCTAACGCTATAAATATAAACGCACAAATCCACTCTCACGTCCCAGCAGTGATAATTGCTCTTATAGTTATTTATACTCACTGGAAAAACATAATAAGACTTTTTACATTTAAAGAAAAAAAGTTTACCACTAAGTCTGAAAACACCTCTAGTGCCCATCAAGCACCTGCTAACCCTTCTGATCACTAAGCAAAAAGCAGCGTTTATAAACGCTGTAAAAAATTTTTAACCAAACCTTTAAAAATACATTTTCT
The DNA here is from genome assembly GCF_002272925.1 of Helicobacter sp. 13S00401-1. Taxonomy (GTDB): domain Bacteria; phylum Campylobacterota; class Campylobacteria; order Campylobacterales; family Helicobacteraceae; genus Helicobacter_I. The sequence goes on from NZ_MLAR01000003.1 coordinate 66,379, forward strand.
AGCATAAAACTAGCGTTACTTAACTACACACCTACTTTAAGTAAAACTTAAAGATCTAATAAAAGTTCTAAATCTAGCTCTAATCACTTAAGTCATAAACTCCACTAGCATTTGCATGTATATCACCACAGATATCTATAAACTTAGGCATGTTAGATATCTTTACATCTATACCTTTTTTTAACTGCTTGATAACTATGGTCATATCTTTGGCTTTATTAGGTCTTAAAAGAAGGCCACTAGAGCCTTTAGCTGTGCTTTCATTTAGCAGTATACCCTGAGAATAAAGAGTGCAGTTTTGAGTTTTAATAGTATTAATATTACTAAACTGAATCTTATAACTATTATTAAGTGGTGTTACTTGCATCCTCTCCCACTCAGTAATAGAGATAGTCTTTGTATATTTTTGAAAGTATTTATCATAGTCATCATTACCAACTTTAGCTTTACTACAAGCTATAAGTATAAGGGCACTTGCACAAAGCCCAAAGGTGTTTATATAACTTAGTGTTTTCATCTAGACACCTTTTCTTTGAGAAGGCTTAGTGTTATCATCACTAGGATTTTTTATCTCTTTTAAGCCATCATTATAGGCCTTAACCTGCCCTATCACCTTTGAAGCAGCACTTTTTATAGCATCCTGCAGGGCATAGACTGGATTTTTATCTTTACTTGTAGTTAGCACTACTCCACTTTTAAGTCTTACACCATTTGGTGAAAGTAAGTCATAGGATAAAAAGATTCTAGAGCTATACTCTTTTTCCAAACTTGGATTAGTGCTTAGCTCATCTGCGTTAGCAACAACTAAATGCATGTCATTAACATAAAGCCTTAAAGTATCAAGCTTTTCTGAGTAAGAAGCTTGAGTGCTTACGTGTATGCAGTTATTTAAAGCTAGTTTTACTACTAAGTTTCTAACCATATTTTGTGGTAAGTCAACCCACTTTATAGAATCTATACTAGTAACTTCGCCTTCACTATTTACAACTAGTAAATCTTTTGTATCATAAGGGCTTAAGACTGTAGTTTCAAGCTTGATGTTATCAAGCACACCAGTACAACTTGGCGTTATGATCTCTTTATCTAAACTGTAGTAAGTTTGTGGTGGAAGAGTAGTTTTTAGATTTAAATTCACACAAGCCTGCAAGCCAAAGGCCACTACTGGTAATAATAAAAGATGTTTTAGTTTCAAGCTACTACCTCATTTAATATGATTTTTCTTAATATCTTACTTACCAAGCTCACGTTTCCCTAGCAAAGTATCATAAGGGTCTCTTTCTACCCTATCTAAAAAGCCATTAGCCCTTTGGAAAAAAGACTGTATCTGAGAGATGGAATCTTGCATTCTATTAGCAAGTGGAGCTACTATATCTTTATATCTAAAGTCTCCTCTTGTAACTGAAGTGTTTAGGTTTACTACAAGCTTGTTTGTATTAGTTAAGAGTGTATCAAGCTTTTGCTTTGTGTCTTTAAAAGAATCAAGTGTGTCTACTATCTCATCTGTATATTTTGGAGATGTTAGAGTTTTAACATTAGTTACTATATCTTGCATATCTTTTGATATACCTTGAGCGTTATCAAGCAGCTTGCCTAGTGCGTTTTTACTAAGGCTTAAAGTAGCATCTTTAGAGCTAGTGATGATTTCTTTATTTTTGCTTTGGACTAGATTTAAATAGTTAAGCCCTGCTAGTCCTTGAGAATCTATCATAAGCTCTGAGCCCTTATGCACTGGTATATCTTTGTTTATGTCTACATTTATCTCAACTACACCATCTTTTTTATCAGAAAAAGCCATCTTAGTGATATTACCTACTGATATCCCTTTATATCTAACAGGAGTATTAACACCTATACCAGTTACATCACTAGTTGTATAAACCTTATAGCTCTTGTAACCAGAATCTCCTATATCTATGCGCCCTATCCAGATGACAAACACTACCATCAAGATACATAACACACAAAAGATCACCCCTATAGCTACATAATTTACATTTCTTTCCATTAACTTCTCACCCTATAAGCTTTTTTTAATGCTTCCAAAATCGTTCTCCCCTATAGGAATTAAATATGGAATCTTTTATCTTCCCACTATTAGCCAAAACTGCAAACTCTTTCCAAGTACCTTCAAAGATAATCTTTTTCTTTTCTAGTAGTATAAATCTATCTGTGACATCTATAACAGAATCTAAATCATGGGTTACCATAACTATAGTAACTCCAAATCTATCTCTTAAGTCTCTTATAAGCATATCAAACTTGCCTGCACTTGCTGGATCTAGTCCAGAAGTTGGTTCATCTAAAAACAAAACCGTTGGCTCTACACATAAAGCCCTAGCTAAAGCTACTCTTTTTTTCATACCTCCACTTAACTCATCTGGCATCTTTTCACATACATCCATACTAAGACCTACGTTTTCTAACCAAAATACAGCTATATCATGATAAAGATGCTTGGGGTATTTAGAGTACTCATCTAGCATTATAGTTATGTTTTGTAAAACATTTAAAGAGCTAAAAAGCGCACCAAACTGAAACACAACTCCAAACTTTTGTATAACTTCATAACGCCTACTAGGTCTTATCTTCCATATATCTATACCCTCTAACTTTATAGTCCCACTTTTTGGTTTATTAATAAATATCATACTTTGAAGCAAGGTAGTCTTTCCACTTCCACTTCCTCCAAGTATGGCAAAGATCTCTCCTCTTTTAACCTTAAAGCTTATATTATCATGGACTTTAAAGTCTCCATAAGCCGTGCTTAGATTGCTAACTTCTATGATATTTTCCATATGGTTAAAGTCTTCTACCTTGAGCATTATTATAAATCTAGTCTTGAGAATATTAAAGAAAAAATCGCATTAACAACTATGATCCAAAAAAGCGCACTTACTACACTTCTTGTAGTGTACTTGCCAATTGATTGTGTATTACCACTGCATAAAAAGCCATAAAAGCAGCCAACTATAGCTACTACAAAGCCAAAAAATGGTGCTTTTATTATCCCTATCCAAAAGTGATAGAGTGCTACAGATTCATAGAATCTATCAATGTATTGCTCAAAGCCTATATTTAAAGAAGCTTTAATAGCTAGCATGCCACCAAAAAGTGCAAAAGCATCAGCCACAAAAGTCATTAAAGGCATGACTATGATAAGGGCTATAACGCGTGGTAAAACTAAAAAGTGCATCACATTTAAATTCATAGTATTCATAGCTTGCATCTCTTCAGTTAGCTTCATAGAGCCAATCTCTGCCGTATAAGAAGAAGCACTCCTACCAGCTATGACAAGGGCTAGTATAAAAGGCCCCATCTCTCTTAAAGAAAGCTTTGCTGTTGTGTCTATACTCATTAAAGGAACACCTAGTGAGTTAAGCTGTAAAGCCCCTTGCAAACTAATAGCAAAGCCTACTATAAAAGCAGTCACCACTCCTATAAATAAAGCCTTAAACCCGGAGTTAGACATGTTGTAAAAAACTGATCCTATGCGAAAACGCTGAGGTCTTACAAAGTAACTAAGAAAAGAGTAGATAACTAGGCCTAAAAAATTTAAAAAAAGTACTGTGTGATTTAAAGCCTTAACCACCTTTCTACCTATAAAGTCCATTAAGTAAACTATATAGCTTCTTTTTTTAACTATGCATTCAGTTCGCTCATCTAAACAAAAAGGTAAAAATACGCCATTTATGAAAAGATTAAACTTATCTGAGTTTAGTTGATGAAGCATGCTTAGCATTAACTTATCATCAGAGTACACATAGACGTTTTTGATGCGATTACGCACTAAAAGCTCTTTTAAAAAAGAGATAAAAAGCATGCTAATCCTCGCATCTTCAAAATAGATTAAGACATCAGATTCTGCATAGCTTTTTAGCTCTCTTGCCAGGCTTTTTAGATTCTTTCTTGGGACAAAACTTCCCCACTGACCTTCTATATGTAAGGCCTTGCTTACTTGTGACATTATGCAACCCTACTAATACGTTTTAATAACTTAAATTATACATTGCTATAATCATGCTTTGTATGCATGGAGTAAATAATGTTTATATACATCCTAAAGCGTCTAGGACTAGTTATACCTACACTAGTTGGGATAATCGCTATTAACTTTTTTATCATCCAAGTGGCTCCAGGTGGACCCATAGAGCAGATGACTGCTAAGCTAAGCGCTGGTGCTAAGACTGAAAGCACGCTTAATACCAAAGAACACTACAAGGGCGCTGAAGGCGTGCCACCTGAGTTAATAGCAAAACTTAAAAAGATGTATGGCTTTGATAAACCCTTAGACGAGCGCTTTTGGATCATGCTTAAAAACTATGCCACACTTAATTTTGGCAATAGCTTTTATAGTGATCAAAGTGTTATAAGCATCATTAAAGAAAAACTCCCAGTTTCTATAACGCTAGGTGTTTTTAGCACACTTATAATCTATATAATCTCCATCCCTCTTGGAATCTTAAAGTCAGTTAGAAACGGAACTAACTTTGATGGCATCTCTAGTTTTATAGTTATCGTCCTTAACTCTATACCTGCATTTTTATTTGCCGTGCTTTTAATAGTAGTCTTTGCAGGAGGTAGCTACCTTGATATCTTCCCGCTAAAGGGCCTAACTAGTGATAACTTTGAAAGCCTAAGTTTTTTTGGCAAGATAGTAGACTACCTATGGCATATAGCCTTACCTATAATTTGCATCTGCATAGGTGGGTTTGCAACCCTAACCTTGCTAGTTAAAAACTCATTTTTAGATGAACTAGGCAAGCAGTATGTAGTCCTTGCTAAAAGCAAAGGGGCTAGTCAAAAACGCATACTTTACTTTCATGTTTTTAGAAATGCCATGCTTTTAGTAGTCTCGTTATTCCCAACTACTTTAGTTGGTATGTTTTTTAGTTCTAACTTGATGATAGAGATTATTTTCAGCCTTGATGGACTTGGTCTTTTGGGATTTGATTCCATAGTTAAAAGGGACTATCCAGTAGTCTTTGGTACACTTTTTATCTTTACCTTAGTAGGCCTTATAATGGGGATAATAAGCGACATACTTTATACCTTCATAGACCCACGCATAAACTTTGACAAGGCAAAAGGATAGTTATGGAATCTAAATACACTAACCCACCCATAATAGATTCTAACCCTGTCCCAGCAAGCTTACTTTTAGATGAAGCAAATCCAAAAGAAGTAAAGATAGATTCTTTATTTAAGCTGCGTATAAAAAGATTCTATGCTAATAAACGTGCGAGAGTGTTTTTCTTTATCTTTATTTTTCTTTGTGTTATAAGCCTTTTTGCACCATTTCTTGCTAATGAAAAACCTTTACTAATATATAAAGATCATAAGTTTTACTTTCCAGTTTTTATAAACTATCCTGAGACTGCCTTTGGAGGCGAGTTTTATACAAGTCCAGATTACAATGACCCCTATGTTAAAAACTTGCTAAAAGGAGCCTTTATACTAAAAGCTCCTATCCCTTATAGTCCTTCAAGCATAGACTGGCACTTAAAAAATACTCCTCCTACAAGTCCTAGCTTAAAGCACCTCTTAGGCACAGATGATCAAGGAAGGGATGTTTTAACTCGCGTGCTTTATGGTACTTCTATCTCTTTAGCCTTTGGGCTTATACTAAGCTTACTAAGTAGCATCATAGGCATAGGAGTTGGTGCTCTTCAAGGATACTATGGTGGATTAGTTGACTTGCTAGGTCAGCGTTTTATAGAGATATGGAGCTCAGTACCTACACTTTTTTTACTTATCATACTTGCAAGCTTAGTTACACTTAACTTCTGGTTTATACTACTTATAACACTAGCTTTTAGTTGGATGAGTTTAGTTGGAGTTGTGAGGGCAGAGTTTTTGCGTGCAAGGGCACATGACTACGTAAAAGCAAGCATAGCTCTAGGCCTTAGCAATATACGTATAATCTTTATACACATCTTACCTAATGCCCTAGTAGCGACAATCACTTATCTACCTTTTATCATAGCAGGCTCTATAACTACCCTAGTAAGCCTAGACTTTTTAGGCTTTGGTATGCCTATAGGAACTCCAAGCTTAGGAGAGCTTTTAAATCAAGCTAAAAATAATCTCCAATCCCCTCACCTAGCAATAGTTGCTTTTGTAATAGTTTCTTTAATACTAAGCTCGCTAGTTTTTATAGGTGAAGGTATAAGAGATGCCTTTGGACAAAAGGCTAATCAAGGGCCTTTGTAAGAGTATCTTGCTCTAGATAAAAAGGCTTATATGGTTAAGTTCTTAATTTTAGATTCTATAGCTTTTAGTGCTTTTATCTTGTGCGTAAAAGCTTGATATAAATACTTAAAAAATGATGATTTTATATAGGCAACTCCAATCTCTTTACAATATTGACTAGACCTTTATTCCAACACTTTCTTGTTCACATTACTTATTATTTGTATGTTTTTCTAACCAAAGCAAAGCTTCCTTGAAAAAGGGGTTTAACCCCTCCTTACTCCCGCAAAACCTGCGAAAAAGACTCTTTTTTGGCAATGAAGGGGGAGGGCCTTAGCTTTTTCCGTTTCTAGCAAAACGAAGTTTCCTTGAAAAAAAACGGTGTAAGCACTACTGCTTACTTGTTTCCATTTTTTTGCACCACGAAACAAAGCGAGAATGCCACAGGCCTTAAAAAACTATAATTACTGAAAGCTTAATTGTATATAGATAGATGCCAGTTAAAAACGATAATTTAAAAAAGAGAGAAAATTTTAAGTGTAGAAGTTTTTGTTCTTTAAAGTAAGAGTGATTAACCCTTACTTTAAAGTCACAAAAGAAAGTTTTAAAGCTTTAAACTTTAACGCTTATAAACGCACGTTATCTAAAAGCTTACTGACCTAGTAGTCTTAAGATGTTTTGTTGAGTAGCGTTAGCTTGACTCATAGCAAAAGCACCAGACTGTGCAAGGATGTTAAATTTAGAAAAGTTGGCACTTTCTTGCGCAAAGTCTACATCTCTTATCTGACTTTCAGCAGCTTTAACGTTTACTTGAGTAACACTTATGTTGTTAACTGTACTTATCATTTGACCTTGTACAGAACCTAAGTCAGCTCTAATCTTATCAAGCATCTTAGTAGCAGACTCAGCTATATCCATAACAACCATAGCGCCTCTAAGAGTTGTAACACCAGCTCCTAAAGCGTGATTACCACTAGCTACAACAGCGTTATAGTTAGCACCACTTGCAGACTTAACAGAAGAGTTGAAAGTACCCATAGTATCTCTTAAGTTTACAACTGTTTCAGCAACTTTTCCATCACCAAAACCTAGTGCAGCATAACCACCTTTAGCATTAGCACCACTTGCAACTATGATATCTCTTGCATCTAGTCTAGTTAGACTTAATCTTCCATAGTTAGTTGAACCTTTAGTAAGCTCTTGCCCGCCATTAACAGAAGTGATAGACATAGGCTCGCCTTTTTTATCACCTGCAGTAGCTTTTAGATCTATACCTCTTCCATCAGTACTTCTTAGGTTTAGTCTACCTTGAGCATCAGTATAAGCTTCAACACCAGTTTTATCACTTACTTGGTTGAAAGCTTGAACTAATCTACCATCAGCATCAGCAGCCTTAATACCTACTAAATCCCCTATAGTTACACCGTTTAATACAACATTATCAAGTGATCCAGATTTAATAGCAGTATCTGAAGTAGTTATAACATTAGCAGTAGCTCTAACTCCTGTTTTATCAGAAGACTTGTTTATAACCTCAGCTAGTACACCTAAACCTGTACCTACAGAGTGAGAGATTTTAACTGATTCTAGAGTTACATTGTTTGTTCCATCTACGTTTTTAAAAGTGATGTTAGCAACGCTAGCAGCAGTTATTAAAGCACCAGTTTCTACTCTTACTTGACCTATTTTGTCACTAGTTGTAGAACCTATAGAAGCTTTGATACTTTCATTAGAGTAAGCTCCAACTTGGAATTCTTTATTAGTAAAAGAACCAGATAATAACTTTTGACCATTAAAGCTTGTAGTGTTTCCAATTTGATCTAGACCTTGTATAAGCCTAGTGATATCGCTTTGTATAGCCTTTCTAGATTCTGTAGTTTGACCATCTTGTGCAGCTTGAGTAGCTTTAACTTTGATAGTATCTAGAATCTTTAACTGCTCATCCATAGCTTTATCAGCGATTTGTATGATACCCATAGCATCATTAGTGTTGCTTATAGCTTGACCTAACGAGCTAGCTTGACCTCTCAAACTATCTGCTATAGTCATACCAGAAGCATCATCTGCTGCTTTGTTTATCCTAAGACCTGAGCTTAACTTTTCAAGAGAGTCTCTTAAACCTCTTTGAGTTACAACCGCGTTTACGTGTGCGTTTAATGCGTTTACATTTGTATTGACTTCAAAAGCCATCTTTCACTCCTTGTGATTTTATACCCGAGGCATCCTTGCCTGGTTAAAATAGATATCGGCTTTTTTTATAACATTTAAATATTTTTTTCCTTTTTAAAACCTAAAGCTAGTGAGGCTAGCTTAATAAGGCCATGAAGATTCTATAGCGTCCTCTGTAGGTTTCATCTTAGTGGTATCACTAGCCTTTCCTACGGTCACAAAAGAGATCTTAGAATCTGAAATATACTTACTATCTATAGTATTTTGACGCGCTATATCATAAGGTCTTATAACACCACTTATCTGAAATATTTGTTTTTCACCATCTACTAGCATCTCTTTTTTGCCATATATGAAGTAGTTGCCATTTTGCATGACTTTTAAGATTCTCGCTGTGACAGTTAGGCTAAGGTTGCCTGAGTTTGAAGTTGAGCCCCCACCTGTAAAGTTTGAAGTATTATTAGACTTGTTTAAGGTGTAGTTATTTTGATCATTTAGATACTGAGTATTAGCTCTTTGCTGGGCATCTGCACCATTATATACTAACTGAGGTGGAGTTATATTACCCCCACTTGAGCCGTTATACTTTTTAGATGTATCAAACTTTGAACTACTAGTTTCATTAACAAGTACTGTTATTAAGTCATCTGGCTTCATAGCACGTCTATCAGCAAAAAGTGGTCTATCTCCTTGACCAAATAAAGATCCTGGCTTGCTAATCTCAGGCACAAAGTCCTTATCAGGCATCTCTTCTACGTATCTTGGTGGATTTAAATTGATCTCTGGCTCATAGGCTAAAAGACGCACTAGCGTTGTTGAAACTGCCAGCATAAGAAGAATCTTTTTCATAACACATCCTTGTTTTAGATGTATAATAAAAAGCAAATCACATTCCAAAGGAAAAACAGATGAGTTTAAAGGCTAAGATTTTAGAAGATATAAAACAGGCCATGATTTCAAAAGACGCACAAAAAAGAGATGCTTTAAGGATGATAAGTGCAAATATCAAGCAACTTGAAGTAGACCAAAGGATAGAGGCTGATGATGCTATAGTACTAGGTATCTTAAAAACAGCTGCTAAACAAAGACAAGATGCTATAGATAGTTATAAAAAAGCAGATAGATTAGATCTAGCCAGCAAAGAAGAGTATGAGCTAAAACTTATAGAATCTTATATGCCAACCCAACTAAGTGATGATGAGTTAAAGGCTAAGATAAGTGAGATCATAAAAAAAGTGGGTGCAAGTAGTCTAAAAGATCTAGGAAATGTTATGAAAGAAACTAAGGCTTTAAGTGATGTGGCAAGTGGGAAGAGAATCTCAGAGTGTGTTAAAAGTCTGCTTCAATAACTTATTTAGATAAAAATACATCAAATCCTATAGAATCTACCCCAGATTCTATAAAATAAACTCTATAAAATAGATTCCATAAAACTTTCTATAGCACAAGCTAGTCTTACTTAAAAAACTTTTTAGCTTGCTTAATCTTATCTAGATTAGATTTTGTAAGAGCTCTTTCATCTTCTAGTAGATTTATAGCTTCTTTTATAAGATCAAGGACTATGTTTAAATCCTCTATATTAGTGCCTTCTTTAAAAGCGGGGAGATCTTGAGTTAAAAGAAAAGCCTTTTTGGAATCTTTTTCTAAAAGAGCTACTTTCATGTTATCTATCCATGAGCTAACTTTTATAGAATCTTCTTCCATTCTTTAACTCTCCTCTTTATAAGCCTTTGGCCAAATAAGACTATCTTAACTCTTCTTGATGTATCTCACGCCAAGCTTCTAGTAAGCCTCTAGTAACATTTACCACTATATCTATCTTACTTACATCATCTTCCATATTAGCTTGAGTAAGTGTTTTTATCTGATGAGTATAAAGTCCTGTTAGATAAACTGCTACCTCACCACCTCTTTCATAATCAAGCACATTTAAAAGCTCAGTAAAGATATCAACGGTTCTATTTATATAGTAGATCTTTTTTTCTATATCTTCATCTTCTATGTGTCTTCTTGCTTGACCCAAAAAGCGTAATATACCCTCATAAAGCATTTCTATTAGCTTAGAAGGACTTTCTACATTAATAGAGTTTTGTCTATACATGCTATAAGCATTCATTGCACGCATATGTACTCCTTATTTCTTTTTAGCATTAGCAGCTTGATCTATTAACATTTGCACAGAACTAAAAGAGTTATTAGCCTTAGCTATTTGCTCATCATAAGCTGCAAATCTAGATGCCATAGTGTCATAACGCGAGTTTAGTAACTCCATGGCTTGCTTTTTATCTTTATCTAGACTTTTGACTTCTTTTTCAAGGTTTTGTTCAAATATCTTTAGTTTCGCATTACCGCCATCTAATAAATCGGCCAAAGTCTTACTAATTTGCGGAAAAACTCCCTGTGTTAATTTATCTTTACCAAAACTATCTTTTTCTTCCTTGCCATAAAAGAGGTTTTTAGCAGCTTCTGGGTCGCTATTAACCATAGATGTAAACTTAGATTCATCAAGCGACATAACACTTTTATCATTAATAGTTATGCCATAACTTACTAGGCTTTTTACATCTAGTCCAACACCTACTGAGTGAAGTATGGCTTGGTTTAAATCAGGCCTTATCTCTCTTATAGTAGATTCTGTATTAAACACACCACCTTTTCTAGTCTCTGGATCATATCTAGTACTAGAATCAAGCACAGGCACTAGTTCATTATAAGCCTTAACAAAGTCTTTAACATTATCTATGATGCTTTTTGTGTTGTTTTTAACACTCACAGTTACTGGAGAGTCTTTAGGTGTAGTAGAGTTTAAAGTAAGAGTTAGGCCACTTATGATGTCATTTACTTGATTAGTTGGTCTTCTTATCTCAGCCCCATTAAAAGTAAACTCAGCATCACTAGCAGTTTGAATATTTTTAAATCTAAATAGATCTTTTTCTATCTTTGAGTAATCAACCAACTCACCTTCTTTAAGCCCTATAGCTTGGAGGGCTTCTTTGTTTTCTTTACCATCTGCACTAAGTTTTATAGAGCCTTTAGAAGAGTTTAAAACTAACTTAGCATCTACTTCTTTAGCGTGAACTCCTTCTATCTTATTTAAGGCTTCAGCTATGGCTTTAGCATTATCTTCTGAAGTGTTTTCTTTTTTAGTCACTGTAGCTAAATCCAGTGAAGCATCACCTACTTTTATGGTTCCTTCTATCACTCCAGCCTTAACCGCAGTCTTGGCTTCAAGCATATCATCACTTTTAGATTCTAAGTTGTTGTGATAAAAGCCTAGTGTACCAGCCTTAGTGCCACCAACTATGACAGGAAACCCACGCCTATCATTAATAAGCACACTTTTTCCTTCATCAGTTAAGCCAACATTTATATCACCATTATCATAAAGGGCCTTTAACTCTGGGCTATCTTCAAAGGCTTTTTTTATAGCATCCCTTATAGCTTCAGGTTTTTGCTCAGATGCTGAGTTAGCACCTAACTTTAAGTTGATAGTGACTTTTTGTGGAAGACCATTTTTATCTTTTATCTCTACAAAAAAGTCTTGTTCTCCTTGTATGTCTATAGGAGCTTGAGGTATCTTGTCTGATTTTAGTATAGAGCCAAAATACACTCTAGATTCTTCACCACTAGACTTTGAGTTTATCATCAACTGATAAGGGTTTTGGCCTCCAGTTTTCATAACTATGCCTAATACATTTCCATTAGTCTCATCAGTTATAGCCTGAGCTACATCACTTAAAGTCATGCCAGCTTTTATGTTTACTTTATAATTTTTACTATTACTATAAAACTCTAAGATTCCATCTTCTTTACTAAACTCAGCATCTTTAGAAGCATATTTTGTATCGACTTCATTAATGTCGTTTTTTGCTAGGCTTTTTACAGCTATATTAATATCTTGAGTAGGCACGCCAGGAGCAGCACTAGCTTCTATGGCGCTACCTGAGACGTGCACATCACGCGCTATATAAGTTGAAAAGTCACTTAAAGTCTTTACGTTAGAATAAAGGCCATTAAGCTTTTCTTTTATCTCAATTAGCGTTTTTTGCTTTTCTACATTTTGTTCTAACTTCCTATCAGTAGGGCCTATCATAGCCTTTTCATCAGCCTTTTTAAGCTTGTCTATAACATCGTAATTTAATACAGTACTTCCTAAGCCCAGAGAGCTTAACTTACCCATAGCCATTATAAAACTCCTACTTTAAGTAAAGCTAGACTTTTAGATCTAAGCTTTTTTATCAAAAATGCTACCTATAACATCTCTCATCCTCTTCATAAGCTCTATAGCCTCTTTGGATGGAATCTCACGTATTATCTTCTTATCGCCTGCTTCTTCAACTGTAACTACAAGACCTTTTATATCATCATTGTAAGTGAAGTTTATGCTCGTGTTTACTTGCTTCATCTCTTTGTTTAGCTCATGACTTAAACTAGTTAATTGCTCTTTTAACTTATTGTCATCTTCTTCGCTAATGCCAGATTTGCCTAAAGGCATATTAGGCGCTACCCTTGGTGCGTTTGGTTTTATCTCCTCTCCTGCACTAGAGGCCATTTGCATCAGCTTATGTTGTAATGTTATATTACTTCCTTGTACTTGCATTACATCTCCTTATGTCAATATTTCATATATTACTATATCCTGCTATATCGTCTAAAATTTAGATTTTATAAATTTAGTGGGATTTGAAGCCTTATATGCTTGATGTTATTAAGCAAAGTAAATAAGGTAGATTGTTAGGTAAATATAACTGTGATTGAAGATTATGTGAGTATAAAAAATGCTAGCTTTATAACTAAAGGCTAAAGATTAAGATAAAGTCTTAGTAGTTATGCCCTTGCATTAAAACTCCATCTTTATAGTAACCTTTAAAGACTAAACGGCCGTTTTTGCAATAACTACTTACACTGCCATTTAACGAACCATCCCTATAAGTAGAGTAAGTTTCTACATTGCCATTTTTATAAAAAACAAAAGATAGGCCATCTCTTTTGCCACCTTTAAATTCCATCTGTGCACTCATACTACCATCTTTAAAGTACATGGTAAGCTTGCCATCTAATTTGCCATTAGTATAGTTTGCAAGCTTTCTAAGCTCACCAGTTTCATAGTAAGATTTATACACTCCATCTAAGCTGCCATCAACATAGTTTTTTTCTTCTTTTAAAGTGCCATTATCATAAAATACATAAGTTGTGCCATTTAAGACATTATCTACATAGTTTTCTACCCTAACTATCTTGCCTTTATCATCATAGTAAGAGCGCTCTTGTGAAGTAGAGCTTTTTGAAGTACTTACTACTATGGAAGGATTCCTAGTTAGACGATATAAAGAATCTAAAATCGTGTTTGCATAGCTAAAAGAAACTGTTAGTGCTAAAGCTATAAAGATGTTTTTAAAAGAGAGTAGCTTTTTCATGGCCTTGGGAGTCCTAAAACATGAAATCCTTTCTCATCTATAGCTACATCAAACTTCTCACCGGTTTTAAGATCTATAAGATAGCACTGATCTAAAGTCTCATAAGCCGCCCTAGCCACTGGAAGCTGTTTTAGATGTAAGTAAACATCTTCTAAAGAAGTACATAAATCTGGGAAACCAAACATAGTTAGCTTGTATGTAAAGTCCATTTTAACCTTCCTGCCTATTTTTCACCAAAAAAGTAAAAAATATTTTACTAAAAAGCACTTTTTTGTTCTGAATTGATACCAAACAAATGAGTTTTATTATAGCAAGTTAAATTATTTATATCCATGCATTAGATATAATTTCGTAATCAAAACTTGAACAACGATAACTAAATTTGATTAAGGCAGGCTCTAGAAATGCAAACACCAACAAGAATAGCTCAAACAAGAGGTTTAGATCCAAACGATGCAAATAGCAACCGCGATAACATAAGCTTTATTGACGCTTTATTAAATCCAAAGGCTAGTTATAATGGACTTTATACTCTTGAAAACATAACTCCTATACCTAATATAAACTCACTTAGGAACCTAAGCTATCAAGAACTATCTATTGCCATTTTCAAACACTTAAATATAGAATCTTCTTTAATAGACCACGCACTAAAAACTTATGATAAATTTGAAGAAATAGCCCCTCTTAGAAAGATTAGCAACCACTTATATGCACTAGAACTTTATCATGGGCCAACTTCTTCTTTTAAAGATATGGCACTAGCTCCTTTTGGAGACTTATTAGATTCTATGGCTGGTAAGAATAATGAAAAGTATTTAATCCTAGCTGCAACTAGCGGTGATACAGGTCCAGCTGCGCTTAATGCTCTAAGGAATGCTCACAATATAAAAGCTATATGCATGTATCCAAGTGGTGGCACAAGCAAGATTCAAGAACTACAACTTAGCACCATAGATTCTAAAAACCTTAATATTTTTAAGATGGAGGGTGACTTTGATGCAGCACAAAGCACACTTAAAACACTATTAAATGACTTAGAGTTTAGAAAACAAGTAGAAGAAAAAGGCTATAAACTAAGCGTTGCTAACTCTGTTAATATAGTTCGTATAGCCTTCCAGATAGTTTATTACATATGGACATCTTTTAGATTTGAAAACTTTAATGAAAATGGTATGTTTAATGTCTTTATCCCAAGTGGAAATTTTGGTAATGCTTTAGGGGCGTTTTTTGCCAAAAAACTTGGTGCTCATATCTGTACTATAAATGTATCTACTAATCCAAATGATGTCTTAGATCACTTCTTTAAAACTGGAATCTATGACATAAGAAACAAACACTTAGTCCTAACTTGCTCACCTGCTATGGATATCTTAAAGAGTTCTAATATAGAAAGACTAATCTATGCTTACTTTGGTGCTGATAGAACTAGAGAGCTTTATCTTCACTTTGAAAAACATAACTTCTTCAAACTTACTAAAGATGAGTTAAAACAGATTCAAGCAAACTTCAAGTCTAAAAGCATCTCTCAAGCTGAGTGCTTAGAAGGCATAAAAGATGCCTACTCTAAAAACTATATACTAGATCCTCACACAAGTAATGCCTACATGCACGCTATGAAATGTACAGCTCCTATACCTAGTGTAATAGTATCAACCGCACATTGGAGTAAGTTTCCAGAAACTATGCTAAAAGCTTTGCTTGATAAAGAAGCTAGTGATGAAACAGCTCTTTTAGAAGTATCTTTAAAGACAAAAAGCGAGATTCCAAACGCTATAAAGTCACTTTTCAATAAAAAAGTTATACACACTCAAACATATAAGCCAGAAGATATTAAGAACGAAATATTAAAATGGCTATAAAAAATAAACTTTTTTCTAACTTTTTGTCCTTATAAGACACTATAAAGACTTAAAGTTATTAAAAAGCCTCTGAAATAGGAATAAGTTATAACTGTATGATAAAATGATAATCACTATTTAATAGTAAATAAGAAAATAATCATAATTTTCATAAGGAGTTTATCATGACGAAAAGGCTTGAAACCTTAGAATCCATACTAGAAAGACTTAGATTATCTATCAAAAAAAATGGGCTGAAAAACTCAAAGCAAAGAGAAGAAATCATCTCAGTACTTTATAAAAACGGTACTCACTTAAGTCCTGAAGAAATCACAGCTCAGATAAAAACAACAGATAAAAACACAAGCATATCTTCAGTTTATAGAATCTTAAGTTTTCTAGAAAAAGAGAAGTTTATAACAACACTAGAGGCTGATAAAAATGGAAGACGCTATGAAATAGCTGCTAAAGAACACCACGATCACATCATCTGTTTAAACTGTGGCAACATCATAGAGTTTGTAGATTCTGATATAGAAAGACTGCAGATTTCAATCGCAGAAAAATTTGGTGCCCAACTTATCAGTCACGATATGAGATTGTTTGTTATCTGTGCTAAGTGTCAAAAAAATAATGTAACCATATAAGATAAGACAGTTTTTGAAGTGGTGTGCTCAGAGGGATTCAAACCCCCGGCCTACAGGACCGCAACCTGTTGCTCTATTCAGCTGAGCTATGAGCACTTAAGTATGATTTAAGAGGGAGATTATAATAAGTTTTGCTTTTTTAAGCAAGGCTTATGCCTTAAAGGCATATATAAAACTAACTTATCTTCATATAAATTTTTTAGATTCTATCTTTTTCTTACAAAGTGCCATGTTTACTAAAGCAAAGTAACTAATGGTATTTGACATCAAAAGCTTTTTGTAAACTTTGATGCCATATACCTACTAAAACTAGTTAGCCCCTTTAAGTAGCCCTGCAACTTCTTTAGCATGATAGCTAATGATGATATCAGCCCCTGCCCTTTTAAAAGCTATCATATTTTCTAGTACTAGCTTGTCATAGTCTATAATCCCAAGTTTTTTGCCAGCTTGAAGGAGTGCGTACTCGCCACTTACATTATAAACTGCTAGCGGCAAAAGTGAGGCTTGCTTTATAGCGTGCACCACATCAAGATAGGCTAAGGCTGGCTTTACCATCAAGATATCAGCCCCTTCTTTTTCATCACTTAAAGATTCTAAAATCGCATCATTGGTATTAGCAAAGTCTTGTTGATAGCTTTTTCTATCTCCAAAACTAGGCGCACTATCTGCTACGTCTCTAAAAGGGCCATAGTAGCTTGAAGAAAACTTAGTTGAGTAACTCATAATTGGCGTATTTATAAAGCCAGCTTCATCAAGCCCTTTTCTTATGGCATAAACTTGCCCATCCATCATAGAACTAGGCGCTATGACATCACAGCCTGCACTAGCTAGTATTACAGACTGCTTAGCTAGGTTTGCTAGTGTTAAGTCGTTATTAACCGTGTCTTTATCTAAGATTCCACAGTGGCCATGATCTGTATACTCACAAAAGCACACATCAGCTACTACTAGCATCTCTGGCATTTCTTTTTTTATAGCCCTTATGCACTTTGCTACTATAAAGTTTTCACCATCTAGCGCTTCGCTTCCTATGGCGTCTTTTTTTGCTGGCAGGCCAAAAAGTAGTATGTTTTTTATCCCTAGTTTAAGTAAGACTTCACACTCTTTTAGTATCTCATCTATTGACATCTGAAAGACGCCAGGCATAGAAGCTATCTCATTTTTTATACCACTTCCATGCATTACAAAAAGCGGATAGATAAAGTCTTTTATATCTAGCCTTATATCTTGTACTAACTCTCTTAACTGCCCATTAATCCTAAGTCTTCTAGCTCTTCTAAACATATCTTTCCTTTGGCTTTTGCAAGCATAAATTAAATGCTTTTTTAAATAGTGTAATTATAGTTGATAGAAAGTATATTATGAGGGGGTATTTAAGCTAGCTTTAAAGCTAGATTTCTTTAACCTTAGGATCTAGATTCTAAGGTTAAAAGGATGCTACTGTAGTAGTTTTAGTACGTTTTGTTGCACTGCATTTGCTTGTGCCATAGCAAAACTTCCACTTTGAGCTAGGATGTTGTATTTCGAAAAGTTTGCACTCTCTTGCGCAAAGTCTACATCTCTTATCTGACTTTCTGCAGCTTTTACGTTTACTTGAGTGACTGAAACGTTGTTGATAGTTGAAGTAAGCTGGATTTGAACTGAACCTATATCTGCTCTAATCCTATCTAACATAGCCCTAGCAGAATCTGCCATATCCATAACAACCATAGCGCCTCTAAGAGTTGTAACTCCAGCTCCTAAACCTTGCTTGTTAAGGTCAGCTTGTGCTGAGTTTGCATTAGCCCCACTAGCACTGGCTATGTTTTTATCAAGGTTACCTTTTAGTGCCCTTAGGTTAGTTGTATACTCAGCTATACCTTGTGCTGAATGGAATCCTATATGAGAGTAGTTAGTACCACTTATAATGATATCTCTTGCGTCAGTTCTTATTAGAGTGAGTCTTCCAACTGTAGTGTTATTCATACCAGATACACCTACAAAGCTTCCCCCACCAAAGACTTGACCACTTGCACTTTGAGCATGAACTGCTATAGCACGACCATCATTACTTTTTAGGTTGATTCTTCCTGTTATGTCTATATAAGCTTCAACTCCTGTTCTATCTTTGACAGAGTTTATAGCATTAATCAATCTTCCATCAGCGTCATTTTTTTGCACATCATCTATAGTTCCTATAGATACATGATTTATAACTAGACCTTTTATAGTTCCTGACTTAACTGGTACTCCACCAGTAGCCATAACATTATAAGAAGCCCTAACGCCTAATTGATCTGAATGTTTATTAATAATATCACTTAGTGCACCAAGCCCAGTTCCTGCACTAGTAGAAATCTTAGCAGTTTCGATAGTAAAGTCTTTAGAGCCATCTACTTCTTTAAACTTTAGTGCTACTTCAGTTAGGTTAGCAGCACCTGCACTAGCTTTCATGCCTATGCCATTCATCGAAGAAGTCTCCATCCTAACTTGTCCTATCTTATCACTACCAGTTGGCCCTATAGAAGCTTTTACTGTTGTGTTAGAGTAAGCACCGATTTGGAACTCTTTA
This sequence comes from Helicobacter sp. 13S00401-1, assembly GCF_002272925.1. GTDB lineage: Bacteria > Campylobacterota > Campylobacteria > Campylobacterales > Helicobacteraceae > Helicobacter_I. The sequence goes on from NZ_MLAR01000003.1 coordinate 85,193, forward strand.
TTAGAAAAAGACCCACTTAGCATTTGTTGACCATTAAAGCTTGTAGTATTAGCGATGTTATCTAACTCTTCTAGTAGCCTTTGTATATCACTTTGCAGGGCTTTTCTAGATTCTGTAGTTTGTCCATCTTGTGCTGCTTGTATGGCTTTAGTTTTTACAGTATCAAGTATTTTTATCTGCTCATCCATAGCCTTATCGGCAATCTGAATCATACCTATGGCATCATTGGCATTTTTCACAGCTTGACCCAAACTATCGCTTTGACTTCTTAAAGCATCAGCTATAGCCATACCTGATGCATCATCTGCCGCCTTATTTATCCTTAAACCAGAGCTAAGCTTCTCTAACGCATCCGAAAGATTTCTATTGTTTTGCATACCTATAGCGTGTGCATTAAGCGCAGCTACGTTTGTATTAATCCTAAAACTCATGTCGCATCCTTTGCAAAATTTGAAATACGATTACTTTTTAAGCAAGTGATGTTCCAAAGTCTTAAGTTTTAAGATAAAAAGTCGATATGGTCTGTCATTTTGGATTTTAAGGGAAGTTAGTTTTTTAAAACTTTTAAGCCTTATACTAGGAGTTTAAGGCTTAAAAAGGCTAGTTTAAAGAATCTGTAAGTAAGTTTTGATAAAAGATATTTGCTAGAAAAGTAGATTCTATAAAAGATATAAGATTTTACTTAGTCTTATTTCCTTCTATTAACTCTAATCTTGCATCTATTAGAGCTAGTTGAAACTGCAAAAAGTTGCATATCATGTTTAGCTTTACTTTGTCATTAGTTTGTATTTCTATTAACTCTTCTTCATCACTATCAGGTTTTATACCTTCAAATAGCACAAAAAGTCTCTCTTTTAAAGCGTGTAAAAACTCAGCCTCACCAGCATTGGCATTTATACCTATATCTTGATAGCCTCTTTCATCTATCGTATTTTCAAGTTCATTTAAAGTTTGAAGCACTACATCTTTTAGTTCCATCTATAAAGCCACCTTATAACACTCTCATCTTGAGTTTTAACACCTTTTATCTTTTCTTTTAACTTTGATACATCAAGCCCGCTAATCATATCTTTACTTTCCATATACTTTAAAGCCTTCTTGCCAAGTCTAGCTTCTAAGAGTTCTAAAGGCGGGATATCTTCTCCTAGATCTTTTAGTTCTAAAATCTTTTCATAAATCAACCTAGACTTATTAGCATCACCTTTTATCTCATACACATAAGCTAGACTTAAAAGTTTTCTATACATGTTTTATACTTCTTTTCTCTTTAAAGCTTTTTAATGTTTTCACACAAAAGGCTTCCTAGCTCTTTAGTGCCTAAAACAACTTTTGCATCAAAGCTAGCAAGGTCAGAACTCCTAACGCCTTCTTTTAAGGCTTGTTTTATAGAATCTTTTATTAACTTACTAGCAAGTGGCACTTTTAAGTGATCTAAAAGCATGCTTAAAGAAAGTATGCATGCGATTGGATTAGCTATATTTTTTCCTGCTATATCTGGAGCACTTCCATGTATAGGCTCAAAAAGGGCTGTTGTGCTGCCTATGCTGCTTGATGGTAAAAGTCCTATTGAACCAGTTAGCTGACTTGCTTCATCACTTAAGATATCACCAAACATGTTATTAGTAACTACTACATCAAAGCTTTTTGGTGCGCGGATTAACTGCATGGAGGCATTATCAACATATAAATGATCTAATTTTACCTCAGGATACTCTTTGCTAACTTCTATAACTACTTCACGCCAAAGCTCGCTTACTTCTAAGACATTAGCCTTATCTACGCTAGTTACGCGCTTGTCTCTAGTCATAGCTAGCTTAAAGGCCACATGGGCTATATTTCTTATCTCGCTTTCTTTATAGCCCATAGTATTAAAACCATATCTATCTCTGCCTAGCTTTTTTATGCCCCTTGGAGTTCCAAAGTAGATTCCAGAGATTAGCTCACGTACTATGACTAAGTCTACACCTTGTACTACTTCTTTTTTAACCGGGCTTGCATTAACTAGCTCATCATACACAAAAGCTGGTCTTATATTTGCAAAAAGTCCAAGCTCTTTACGCAAGGATAAAAGCCCAGCTTCAGGCCTTTTGTCTTTTTCTATACTTTCCCATTTTGGTCCGCCTATAGCACCAAAAAGTACGGCATCACTTGCTTTACACTTATCTAAAGTGTCCTTTGGCAAAGGAGTACCCGTTGCATCATAAGCTGCCCCACCGATTAGTGCTTCTTCAAGTTTATAATCAAACCCTAGCTTTTCACTTAGTGCCTTTAGCACTTTTAAGGCTTCATCAACTACCTCAACACCTATACCATCACCCTTTAATACTGCTATGTTTAAAACTTTACTCATCCTAACTAACCTCTAGAAGCATCAAGTTGTTTTTTAGCATAAGACATAAGACCACCACTATCAAGTAAAGACTGCATGAAGTCTGGGATGTCATTAAACTTATAAGTCTTATCTTGAGTGAGATTTTTAACAACGCCTGCTTTTAAGTCTATATCTAAGTTGTCGCCTTCATTTATAGAATCTATATCTTTTTTATCTAGTTCTAGTATGAGTAAGCCTGTGTTAAAGGAGTTTCTATAAAAGATGCGCGCAAAGTAAGGGGCAAGAACTGCTTTTATGCCAGCAGCTTTTAAAGCAATAGGTGCGTGCTCTCTACTTGAACCACAACCAAAATTATCCCCTGCTACTACTATATCACCTTCTTTTACGCCTTTAGCAAAGCCAACTCTTGCGTCTTCAAAGATCTTTTTTGCTAACTCGTTTGCATCGCTTGTATTTAAATATCTAGCAGCGATAATTACATCTGTGTCTATGTTATCTCCAAATTTCCATACTTTTGAACTCATATTTTTACCTTAGTTAAGATGTGTGTAATAAGGCTTATTATAGCTTTTATTTATGAGACAAAGCCACTTACATAGGCGTGGATCTACACTCATATATTTTAAAATGCCCATCTAGCTAGTACTTTATTTAAGCATCCTAGCTAGGTAGTTTAAGAAGTTTTAAGCGTTTTCTTTCTTAGCTTTTGTGGTTTCTTTTTTCTTTGTGTGAGGAGTTATTTTAAGACCATTTTTATCACAAGTTATCTTTGCTTCACCACCATGTTTTAACTCACCAAAGAGTATAAGCATACTAAGTTTAGGCTTGATTTCAGAATCTATTATGCGTCTTATCTCCCTAGCACCAAGAGCATTATCAATTGACTTTTGGGCTATGAAAGCACTAGCTTTAGAATCTATTTTTACAGTGATGTTTTTACTTTTTAGGCTAACTGAAAGATCGTGTATATACTTGCCAACTATCTTTTCATAGTCTTTTTCACCTAAACTATTAAAGTTTACCACCGCATCAAGTCTACCTCTAAACTCTGGTGTAAAGATATCTTTTATAGCCTTATCTTCTCTACTTTTAGCATCTAAAAAGCCCATGCTAGCGCTTTCTTTGCTTCCTGCATTACTAGTCATTATTAAGATAACGTTTTTAAAATCAGCCTTATTACCCATATTATCAGTTAAAGTCGCGCTATCCATAACTTGAAGCAAGATATTATAGACATCAGGATGAGCTTTTTCTATCTCATCTAGCAATAAAACACAGTGTGGATTAGTTCTTATTTTAGTTACTAGCAAACCTCCACTATCATAGCCTACATAACCTGGAGCTGCTCCTATAAGCTTACTAACTGAGATAGATTCCATATACTCACTCATATCTATGCGTTCAAACTTTATACCTAAGATATTAGCTAGCTCACGGCTTAACTCAGTCTTACCAACCCCACTAGGCCCAGCAAATAAAAATGTCGCTATAGGTCTATCTAACTCTCCAAGGCCGGCTTTATTAACTCTTATCTTTGCTACTACCTCATCTATAGCAGCATCTTGAGAAAAGATTCTATGTTTTAGCTTAGTATCCAAATCTAAAAGCAAGCTATCTTCACTTTTTGAAAGAGTGCTTTTTGGTATGTTGATATTTGCAGAAACTAAGTCTTCTATCTGATACTTTGTTATAAGTGTTACTTCATTTTTACCCTTAGACTTAAGCTGAGTTTTAGCACCTACTTCATCTATTAAATCTATAGCCTTATCTGGGAGGTGCCTATCAAATATATACTTTGAAGATAGCTCAACACTAGCTTGTAAGGCTTCATGATCGTATTTCACATTGTGAAATTTTTCATAAATAGGCGCTATCTTTTCTAAGATCTTAAGACTATCTTCAGGACTTAATTCATCTATCTTTACTTGTAAAAAGCGACGACTTAGTGCCTTATCTTTTTCAAAAGTAGCCTTGTACTCTGCAAAAGTTGTAGCACCTATAACTTTTATAGCCCCACTTGCAAGGCTTGGCTTTAAGATATTACTTACATCTATAGTGCTTCCAGTAGTAGACCCAGCACCTACCATCATATGAATCTCATCTAAGAATATAATGACATTCTTCCTAGCAGTTAGCTCTTTTAAGATGTTTTGCATCTTAGTTTCAAACTCACCCCTATATTTAGTACCAGCTACAACTGAGCTTATATCAAGTGAGTAGATGATGGAATCTTTTAGTTTAGGAGGTACTTTTTTATTAACTATAGCTAGGGCTAAGCCTTCTATGATCGCACTTTTACCAACTCCTGCCTCACCTAAAAGCACAGGGTTGTTTTTCTTTCTTCGGCAAAGGATTTGTATGATCTTTTCTAACTCTTTGGCCCTTCCTACTAGTGGATCTATCTTACCTTTTTTAGCCTGCTCATTTAGATTGGTTGCAAACTCATCTAAAATAGATTTTTTGGCGTTACGCTTACTTTCTTGATGAAGCTGATTAGACATCTGTTTTTCAAGCTGGAACTTAATGACAGCTTTTTTAAGATTAGTTATAGTGATACCTTCCATATTTAAAAGCTTTACAGAATAAGATATCTTCTCACTCATCATAGCCACTAAAAAGTCTTCTATACCTGCGTTTTCTTGTCCGGCACTTTCTAAGTGATCCATCATATTTGCATACACCCTCATTAAAGCTGGTGTATTTTGAAGCTCATGATCATAGTTAAGATTAATAGTGCTTGGAACATACCTTTGAAGATAGCTCTCTATAGCACTACTAAGCTTATCTATATCTATATCATCTTTTACAGAAGTAAGTATCTCTACTCCTATATCATGCTTTAAGATAGCGTGAAATACATGCTCTATAGTCAAAACACTATGTCTTAAAACCCCAGCATACTCTATGGCTGCGTTAAATACGTATGATAAAAACTCATCTAATTTATTATTCATGATACTTCCCTTATCTCTAACACTAAAGGCTCTTTTGCCTCCCTAGCTAGATCTCTTGCAGCTTGCAACTTATACTCAGCTATATCATAAGGATATATGCCACCTATGCCTTCACCCTTTGTATGAATGTGCATCATGATGAAGTTTGCCTCAGTCTTATCTTTATCAAATATCATCATAAGCATATTTACCACAAACTCCATAGTAGTATAGTTGTCATTAAAAATAATAACTGCATAAAGACTTGGCTTTAGAGTTTGTATCTCATTTTCTGTTAAAAGTCCTTCATCTTTTTCATTCTGATTCATTCTTACTCCATTTATATAATTGTTGCAAGGTTTTTTTACTTCATCAAGGTCAACTTTGATTATACTAAATATGCTTGCATAACTTAGAATCTATTTTGCATAATCTTTGAGCGGCAATATTTTTACTTAGACAATAATTTAGTTTTTAAAGATATATCAAAAGCTATTTTAGAGATAATAGTATTTAAAAGTTACTGGTAAGAAAGTTACTAGTTTTAGTACTACAAGATATCAAAAAGGTTTAAAGTTGCTAGAGTTTTTGGGCTTTTTAACGCAAGATAATATAGTCGCCTTCTTATTACTATTATTAAGATTTGGCGCCATACTTGCCTTCTTTCCTTTTTTTGACAATCAACTAGTGCCTATAAGTGTTAGAGCTGCCCTGGCCTTTGTGCTAACTGTTACTTTTTTTCCTTTAGTCCATGTAGTTGTAAGAGTAGATTCTATGAGTGAGTTAATCATGGCTGGCTTTTTTGAGATAGTGCTAGGTTTTATCTGTGGTCTTGCCTTACAGATAGTGTTTTCAGCAGTTATCTTTGCTGGAGATATGATTAGCTTTTCTATGGGGTTAACTTTAGCATCTAGCTATGATCCTATGAGTGGAGGCAGCAAACCAGTTATAGCTCAAGTTATAATCTTACTTATGACACTTATGGCCTTGCACTTTAATTTTCACTACTTGTTTTTAGATATGATAGCTAGGACTTTAAATAGCACGCCACTTGGGGGCTTTGTGCTAAGTAATGACATATTAAACTACTTTGTGAAAGCCTTTGGGCATATGTTTGTTTTAGGGTTTATGCTGGCTTTCCCAGTTTTAGCCATCATCCTTTTTTCAGACATCATATTTGGTATGATAATGAAAACCCACCCGCAATTTAACTTGCTTGTGATTGGCTTTCCAGTAAAGATAGCCATAGGTTTAGTAGCACTAATAGTTATCATACCTTCTATGGTGGCTATGTTTAAAGATAACTTAGGAGAGGTCTTTAAGGCCTTATGGAAGATACTAACTTAAGAAGTAGATAATGAGTGACTTTGAAATAACTGGCAGTTTAGATTCTAAGACTTTAAATATAGAGTGCCATGGAGTGATAGAAAGCTATGAGGACTTTAAAGACTTTAAAGCAAGCCTTTTTAGTATAGCTAAATCTGACCCCATCTCCCATATGAGCAACCCAACCTTTAATATTCTAAACATTATGTTTATAGAAAGCTACCCAATATCCGATAATGTCTTTGGTTTCTTACTAAAACTAAGGATTAGAGATAAAATAGAGGTGAATTTTATGACTGATGATAATCGAGTTTTGAATTCAAGTGTACATATACATTTAGACGAAAAGTTAAATATGAAACTTTTTTACACAAACAAATAAACATGGAGTTAAATAATGCAATATTCTAAAAAGATACTAGGACTACACGAATCTGCAACCATAGCTGTTGCAACCTTAGCTAAAAAGCTAAAAGCAGAAGGTAGAGATATCTTAAGCTTTTCTGCTGGTGAGCCTGACTTTGATACACCTCAAGCTATAAAAGATGAGGCAGTTAGAGCTTTAAATCTAGGCTTTACTAAATATACACCAGTAGCTGGAATCCCTGAGCTACTAGATGCCATAAAAGACAAACTTAAAAGAGATAATAATCTAGAATATGAAAGAGATGAGATAATAGTAAGTAATGGTGCTAAACAAAGTCTTTTTAACACCTTTCAAGCACTGATTAATGATGGTGATGAAGTCTTAATCCCCACTCCTTACTGGGTGACTTACCCTGAGCTTGTAAGCTATAGTGGTGGAAAACCAGTTTTTGTGCCAACCAAGCAAGAATACAACTTCAAAGCAAGTGCACTAGACTTTGAAAAATACATCACTCCAAAAACTAAAGCCATAGTACTAACTAGTCCTAATAATCCAACTGGCATGGTCTATGATAAAGAAGAACTACTAGATATAGCAAAGATGGCTGTAAAGCACAAACTTTGGGTTATAAGTGATGAGATGTATGAAAAGCTAGTTTATGGGGATGTTAAGTTTTGTAGTATAGGCTCACTAGGCGAAGATATACTAAAACAAACTGTAACTATTAATGGCCTTAGTAAGTCTGTAGCTATGACTGGCTGGCGCATGGGCTATGCTGCTTCTAAGGATAAAACACTAATTAAACTAATGACTAATCTTCAATCTCAGTGCACTTCAAATATAAACTCTATAACACAAAAAGCTTCTATAGTAGCTTTAAGTTTGAAATCTGAAGTAGAACAAATGAGAGAAGCCTTTGAAGCTAGGAGAGATGAGGCCTGTGCTATCATAAAAAGAATCTCAGGTATAAGCGTTTTAAAACCAGATGGCGCTTTTTATCTTTTCATAGATATATCAAAAGTTAAAGGTTTTAATGGCGATAGTATGGAGTTTTGCAAAGAGCTACTAAACAAGCAAGGTGTAGCACTAGTACCAGGTGTAGCCTTTGGTATGGATGGATTTGTAAGGATGAGCTTTGCTTGTAGTATAGAAGATATAAGAGAAGGTATAGCCAGGATAGAAGCTTTTATAAAATCTTAAAGGATATGAAAGATATGACTTATCAAGAGATAATGGATAAAAGATACTCATGCCGAAGCTTTGATCCTGCAAGAGAGATAAGTGACCTTGATTTAAAAGAGATTCTAGAAGCTGGACGTAAAAGTCCAAGCTCTAGAGGAGTAGAACCATGGATGTTTTATGTTATAGAATCTAAAAAGCTTCAAGATGAGCTTTCATTTATCTGTAATAATCAAGCACAAGTTAGGGAGTGTTCTAAGCTAGTAGTAGTGCTAGCTAAGATTGATGGCTTACGTCCAGGACGCCCTTACTCAGACATGTTGGCAAACAGAAGACATGATAAGAGTAAAGAGCAAAAAGATGAGTATAAAAAGTGGTATCAAGCTAGGTTTTCTAACCTAATCGATAAGGAGCTTTATGAGTACTCTTCGTTGCAATGCTATATAGCAAGTACTAATATGATAAACATGGCAACTAGCCTAAATATACAAAGCTGCATCATCGCAGGATTTGATAAAAAAGGCTTAGAATCTAAACTTTTTCTAGATACTTTAAATCTCCAAATAAGCCTAGTTTTATGTTTTGGCTATGAACTAGTGCCTAGTGAAAAACAAAAGCTTAGAAGAAGTTTTGAAGACGTAGTGAAGTTTATCTACTAGAGGTAGTAGACTTTTAAGAAAGATTAGGGGATAAAAGTAGACTTTTAAGATTCTACTTTTCCCTATATCGCCTAAGCCCCAAGCTTTAATATAAAACTTAAAAAGCAAGTTTTAACTAAGACTGCTTAAGCAAACAATCTTAGAAAATGTTTTAATGCTTATAGATATACTCTTTAGTTAAAGGCGCGTTATTATTGAAGTGTTTGGTATAGAAAAGCTGATAGATATTAACTGAGTTTACTCTAAATGCAGACGCACAAGAATCTAAATAAAGCCTCCACATCCTTATAAAGCGCTCATCATACATCTTTCTCACTTCATCAATATGTGCTTCAAAGTTCTCACTCCATTTATCAAGTGTCATAGCATAGTGTATACGTAAACTTTCAGCCATACCTAATTCAAACTCTAAATCAGTGCTTGCATAAATAACCTCTCTTAAAGTAGGTATATAACCACCTGGGAAGATATACTTATCTATAAAGGCGTTAGTATTGCCTTCAAACTCACAAAGTATGGAGTGAAGTAAAAAGTTTCCGCCCTCTTTTAAGATAGATTTAACTTTAGAAAGATAGTAGCTAATATTAGCCTTGCCAACGTGTTCAAACATACCTACACTAACTATCTTATCAAGTGGTTTATCTAGTCCTAAAGCTTCTAAAGAAAGGTCTTGATAGTTTAAAAGTTTAATAGTTACTAAGTCTTCTAACCCTTCTTCTTTTACTCTATTAGTTGCAAACTTAAACTGCTCTTCGCTAATAGTATTACCAAAAACTCTAACCCCATACTTTTTAGCAGCACTTATAGCCAGATAGCCCCAACCACAGCCTATATCAAGTAAAGTTTCACCCTTTTGAAGATTTAGCTTTGCTAAAGTATGTTCTATCTTTTGAAGCTGGGCTTGTTCTAAAGAATCTTCTTTAGTTTTAAAGTAAGCACATGAATAACTCATAGTACTATCAAGCCAAAGTTTATAAAAGTCATTACCTATATCATAGTGACTTTTAATGTTCTTTTTTTCTATGTCAGTAGTTTTTGGAGGCTTGATATCTTTTACTTTATTAGTATATTTTTTAATAGAGTTTTTATGAAGTAGTAAGATAGCACTATCAAAGTCTCCTTCTATCTCTATAAAGCCATCCATATAAAGCTCACCAAAGATAAGTGAAGCATCCATAGTCCCGCCGGTTAAGACTTTAGAAGTAGGAGTTTTTGTAAAAACTATCTTAAATTTTGGTTCACCCTCTCCTTTTTTTATAACACCCTTATCCCAAAGGACTAGTTCAAAACTGATGCTTGGATCTACCTCATGTAATTTAGAAGCAACTTTTTTTAATACGACTTGTGCTAGCATTAACTAACCTCCTTAAAGTTATGAAATATTTTATAGGTTCTACTAGGAAACAAAAACAAGCATTATAGACTAATAAAGTCTTTGTAATGCAAAGCTTAAACACACCCTAGCTTCCTTTTCTTAGGTCTTTTTTCAGCAACTTTATTAGACGCTAGTACAAAAACCCTAGCTATAAAAGCCACTATTAAAGTAACTAGCAAGACTTTGAAAACCACCTCACTTTGCTTATGTATTAGATTAAAATCAACCCCTGCTGTAACGCTTGCTCCTTCATTTTGCATGGTCACTATTTTATTTATATAGTAGAAGGTAAAAAGAAACATTAATATGGCATTTAAGATTCCTAAAAGCCAAAGCAAAAAACCACTTTTTTGTAGTTTAAATGAGAGACTTTCATAAACTAAGATGATGATGGCTGAGATATTTAGTATATAACCAAAACGTTCAAAAATCTTAGTCATGATGATACCCTCATCAAAGCGAGTAAGTATGCTGTTTGAAAGATCATTAATCCGCAAAATCGCATTACTATCAAAGATGGTAGCTGCACTTATAGCACATAAGACTATCCCCCCTATGCAAAGTCCTAGCACTATTAGATATATGCTACCTGTTATCTTTTCTACTAAACGCATAGCCTTCCTTAAATCTTATTTATCATCCATTATATGACTAAATGGACCTCTTTTAAACTTCTTAATTTAGTAAACATAGAGTTTCTTTCTTCTTCATTTTCTACATGCAAGCTTGTGTCTATGACTGTATACTTGCCATTTTTTGACTGCCTATCACTACTTAGAATCTTTATCTCACTACTTAGATTTGCTATCTCTTTTAATACATAGTCTTTATCACTAGTAAATATTTTATATTCCCAAACGCAAGGATACTCTATCTTTTTTTCGTCATTCATTATCTTGCCCCTTGTTTATATATACATAAATGGCATGGATTTCTTCATCGGTTAGATAGTACTTTGGCATAACACCTTTACCATTCATAACACCTTCTTTAAAGCCTTCATAGTCAAGATTTGTTATATCTGGCGCTGTTATCTCTTTAACTTTGCCAGACCTAGTTGTATACTTTGCGATAAATGAGCCCTTGCCATCATCTCCATGGCACTTTATGCAAGCTATGCCACGGGGGTCTAGATAAAGTTGCCTTCCATACTCTTTATCTGTTAAAAAGTCCTGTCCAAAAGCTACGCTAGAAGCTAGCAAACAAGACATAAAAAATACAAAAACAACCTTATACAACTTTATAGCCTTTGTAAAAAAAGTATATTATACGGAATCTATTTGCAAAAGGATTTAATATGATCTTATTAGATGGTAAAAAACTTTCACTTAAGCTTCAAGATGACATAACAAAAGATGTAGCCCTCTTAGCTAAAGAGCATATCTTCCCAAGTTTAGCCGTCATCTTAGTTGGTGAAGACCCAGCTAGTCAAACCTATGTCAACATGAAGTCACGCGCTTGTCAAAAAGTAGGTATAACTTCTATAACTTACAAAATGCCCGCAAAAACTACTCAAGCTGACTTATTATGCATGGTTGAAAACCTAAACTTAAACCCTCTAATAGATGGAATCTTAATCCAACTTCCCCTCCCTAGTCACATCAATGCAGATTCTGTGCTTAATGCTATCACTCCTTCAAAAGACGTAGATGGCTTCCATCCTATTAACAGCGGGAAACTTACTTCTAAGCTAGATGGCTTTGTGCCAGCTACTCCACTAGGAGTTATGGAGCTACTAAAGTACTATAACATTGATATAAAAAGTAAGGATGTGACCATAGTTGGTGAAAGCACTATAGTAGGTCGCCCACTAGCCATGCTTATGTTAAATGCTGGTGCAACAGTTAGCATAGCCCATAAGTTCACTAAAGACTTAAGCTTTTTCACACGCAAGGCTGATATCTTGTGCGTTGCTACTGGCAAAGTAGGCTTAATCACTAAAGACATGGTAAAAGAAGGTGCTGTAGTTATAGATATAGGCATAACTAGACTAGAAGATGGAAGTCTTAAAGGCGATGTAGACTTTGAAAGTGTCGCACCAAAGTGTAGTTATATAACTCCTGTTCCTGGTGGTGTAGGTCCTATGACCATATCATCTTTACTTTTAAACACAGTAAAAAGCGCTAAAAAACGAGCAAGCAACCTAGCTAAAGCCTTAAAAGAAAAGTAGATATTTCTAAAGATAAGCAAGGATAAAAGAATCTTAAAGTTTAAGATTCTTTTATCTTTATAAACTCCTCCTTTAAACCTCTAACCACCTATAAACCCCTTTTAAGAACTATAAATAAGAAATAATTAGTAAATATAAAGTTAATTCTTTATAAACTACCCCCGCGCAATGTTATTATTAAACATAAAGAAAACTTAACACAATCCAAAAGGGAGTATTTTGAAGAACAAATTTTTATTAATAGGCTTTGGCATCATCTACATACTAATAGCAATAGTTATCATAGTGTCTATAATAGAGCTTAACTTTATAGAAACAAGCCTTTCAAAGATTAACACAGTTAACTCTGTAAAACAAAGATATGCCATAAACTTTAGAGGAAGTGTGCATGATAGAGCTATAGCCCTAAGGGATGTAATAATAGATAATGATAAATCTGATATAGCCTCTCATATAAAAGATATAAAACGCCTTGAAGACTTCTATGCTGAAGCTAAGGCTAATATGCAAACTAACTTTGTAGATAAAAACTCCCTTGATGCAAAAGAGTTAGAGATACTTTCTAGGATTAATAAAACTGAAGACTTAGCCCAACCTCTAATCCACAACACCATAAAGCTAAAACTAGCAGGCGATAATGAAGGTGCTTTGATAGATCTTAATAAAAGCCGTCCTCTTTTTACTAACTGGCTAAAGTTTATAAATGAGTTCATAGACCTTCAAGAAACAAGGAATCAAAGCCTATCTCCTATAGTTGATAACTCAGTCACAGTTACTTATAAGATTCTAATAGCCCTTGCCATAGCCTTAGTTATAGTTGGTATCATAGTTATGATACTAACTGATAGATTCCTAACTAACACCATAGGAGAAAATCCAGGCAAAGCGCTTTTAAGTCTTTCTCACCTAAGTGAAGGCGACTTAAGAGAAGAGCTACATACAACTAAGAAAAACTCCATAATGGAAAAAATAGCTCTTTTAAGTAAAAGACTAAGAGATAATCTAGCCTCTGTACTAAAAACTGCTAATGAAGTCCATACAAGCGCACAAAATATAACATCAAGCATAGATACAACAACACAAATCATCTCTAAGCAGTCTAATCTTACTAATGAGAACAAAGACTTTATTTACAAGCTTGCAGCTTCTATGGACACTATGAAAGTTAGTGCAAAAAGAACTTTAGAAAACTCTCATATAACCCAATCTTTAAGTCAACAAGGAAAAGATAGAGTAAGTGAAGCAGTAAGTAAGATCTCCCTTGTAACTGATAATATACAAGAGAGTGCTAGCTTAGTAAAAAACTTACAAGAAAACTCTAAGCACATTAACGAAAGTGCAAATCTAATAGCTGATGTAGCTGATCAAACAAACCTTCTAGCACTAAATGCCGCCATAGAAGCAGCACGTGCAGGAGAACATGGAAGAGGCTTTGCAGTTGTTGCTGATGAAGTTAGAAAGCTAGCTGAAAGAAGTGCAGAAAGCAGTATAGCCATACAGCAAATCATCAAAGAAGTAGAATCTAACATCACAGACTGTGTAAAAAGCATAGAAAAAAGTGTAAGCAACGCCAAGCTTTCTCAAGATCTAGTCTTACACACTAACAAAATGCTAGATGAAATATATAACAGCGCTAATAACTCTCTTGAAGATGCAAGCACTGCAAGCTCCATACTAGATGAAAAAGTAAGCGAGATTCTTATCTTGCAAAAAAATATAGAAGAAAGTGCAGAAATGGCAGAAAGCACTAATAAACTAATGTTACAAAACGTAAAAGAAGCTGAGAAATTAAAACAGTCCAGCCAAGATATAAAAGACAACATGCAGTTTTTTAAAGTATAAAAATAAGCAATAGTATATTAAAGTAACATATATATAAATAAATGCTACTAAAATACAACTTATATATTAAAGCAGTATTTTTTATGTTAGTCTTTATGAACACAACCCAAGTAAATGCATGAGGAGTAAAAATGCAAGATCAAACCTTAGAACAAACTGAAAAAACCTTCCAAGACTACGTACTTCAGACTTATGAAAGGATACCGCTTTCATTTAAAAGAGGAGTTGGCGCTAAGCTTTATGATGATAAAGATGTAGATTATCTAGACTTTTGTTCAGGCATAGGCGTTATAAGCCTTGGGCACTCTCATCCAAAGTTTGTAAAAGACTTACAAGATCAAGTAGCTAAAATCTTACACGTTTCAAACTACTACTATATAGAATCTCAAGGCCTAGCAGCTAAAAAAATCTTAGAGCTAGCTGGTATAAAAAACGGAAAAGTTAGCTTTTATAACTCAGGAGCTGAGGCTAATGAGTGTGGATTTAAGATAGTTAGAAAGTGGGGTAATAAAAGAGGCAAATATAAGATTCTAACCTTAGAGCAAAGCTTTCATGGTAGAACTTATGGAGCTATAACTGCTACTGCACAACCTAGCCTTCAAAAAGGATTCTATCCACTAGTACCGGGCTTTGAGTATGCAAAAGATCTTGATGATATGATAAGAAAAGTTAAAAGAGACCCTGAAGTGGCCTGTGTTTTAATAGAGCTTATACAAGGTGAAGGTGGAGTAAACGCCCTTGATAAAGCCAAAGTAAAAGAGCTAGAAAAAACTTGCAAAGAACATGAAGTGCTTTTCATGGTAGATGAAGTACAAAGTGGAATCTATAGAAGTGGAGAGTTCTTAGCAACTCAGATTTATGATGTAAAACCAGATATTATAAGTCTAGCTAAAGGGCTTGCAGGTGGGCTAGTTATAGGAGCAAGCGTTACAACTATAAAAGACGCACTAACTCCAGGAGAACACGGTACAACTTTTGGAGGCAATGCCCTTTCAACTACAGCTTGTCTAAGTGCTTTAGGCATACTTGAAGAGTACTATAACAGCGGTGCTGTTGCAAAGACTGTTAAAAAGATGGATGAATTTATGGATGAGATTCTTAAAGAGTTTCCAAACATCTTTGTAAGTAAAGAAGGTTTAGGGCTTATGAGAGGACTTAGGGCAAAAGATCTAGATACTCAGAAAAAAGTCATAAAACTAGCCCAAAGCGAAAGACTACTTTTACTAAAAAGTGGGCGTAATGTAGTAAGGCTGCTTCCTCCAGTTATCATTAGCGATGCTGAGCTAGAAGAAGGCTTTAAGCGTATGAAAAATGCCCTTAAAAAAATGTAGATTAAACACTATAGAATCTAAAAAATCCCAAGCTAGATTTATCAAAATCTAGCCTAAACTAGATAAAAGCTTTAGTCCTTTTATCTAAATCCTTTTTTATCTAACCCTCTTAATTTTACTTGCACTTAACTTATATATCTTACTGGCCCTACACTCACTTAAACCTCTCTCATCTATCACATAAACATCAGCAACACTTTTAGCAAACTCTAAAGAAAACTCTTTTTTATGCAAGTTAGCTGAGCTTGAGTAAAGCCCACTTTCAAAAAACTTTAAAAAACGATTAAACTTCTTATCCTTACTTATCCTAAAAGAACTTCCTTTAACTATAAAGCTACTCTTACTTGCGCGCCTTACATAAAACTTAAAGGCCTTAGGTATCCTAGCTTTATCAAAGTCTGAAAACTGTTTTAGTAAGTTCTTGGTTAAGGGAGCATCTTTGGCTTTATTTAAAAGCACTTCACTTTGGCTTAAAAGCCCTAAAGTGGTATCAGTTTGAGCTAAGTAGACTAAGTCTTTCATGTTAAGAGACTTCCTTTTTTGGTAATATGCACATTTAGAATCCATAAGGAGCATTGTAGTGTTATATCTTTTAAGCTTTGGTGACACTCGCTATAAGAAGTCTCAAGCTAAGCTAGTAAAAAGTGCTTTAAAGTTTGGCGTGGATGAAGTCATGCTTATAAATCAATTTGATCTATTTAAAGACACAGACTTTATAGTAAAAAATCGCTATACATTACGCCAAAAAAGAGGTTATGGCTACTGGCTTTGGAAGCCTTATTTAGTAGATAAGACTTTGAAGACTTTAAAAGATGATGATATTTTATTTTACTGTGATTCTGCAGTAGAGATATTACAACCTTTAAAGCTACTACTTGATAAGATGGATACCACGCATCCTTTAATGTTTCATGTAGACCACACAAATCTTAGCTATGTAAAAAGAGTCATATATGAAGCTATGAAGATAGAGCCAAAAGACTATGAAAGCTATCAAAAAGCAAGCCAAATAGCTGCAGGTTATGCCTTTTTTAGGAAGAATGACTTCACTTTAAATCTAGTAAAAGAGTGGTTAGAGCTTTGTGAAACTCCTTTTTTAATAGACGATACGCCAACTCCTCGTTTAGATGAGTTTCCTGGCTTTATAGATAACAGACACGATCAAGCTTTGCTTTCTATGTTAAAACATAAGTATGATATAAAAACTTATAGAGACCCTAGTCAGTATGGGATGAAATATAAAGACTTTGACACACAAGTTTTTAATCTTCATAGACTTAGAATCCATAAGTGGTTTCACAGAGAAAAGTTTCCTTTCTACTATCAGTGGAAAGAGCTAAATAGTAAAGATTGCAAATGAAAAGTTTTTTTAAACGCTACTACCCGTATATGAAAGGCCATAAACTACTTTTTATAGTAGCTATAGTTGGTATGCTACTAGCTAGTGCTGGGACTGCTGGAGTAACTTATATAATGAAGCCTTTAATAGATAATGTCTTCATAGGTAAAGATATGAAACTCCTTTATATCATACCCCCTGTTTTAATACTTATCTTTTTAGTTAAAGGCATGGGATCTTATATACAAACCTATGCTATGAGCTATATAGGCTTAAACATCATAAGGCAAGTAAGAAATAAGATGTTAACTCATCTTTTAAGTCTAGAGATGGAGTTTTTTAATAAAAAAAGAAGTGGCGAGCTAATCTCAAGGATAACTAATGATATAAATCAAATCCGCGCTGGAGTTAGCAACTATGTCACAGACTTTGTAAGAGAGCTTTTAACTATCATAGGACTAGTTGCAGTTATCATATATCAAAGCCCCATACTTGCCCTAGTAGGCCTTATCATCATGCCTCTTGCTGCTATACCTATAAATATCATGGTTAAAAAGCTAAAAAAGATAGCTAGATCCTCGCAAGAAACTAATCAAGATATAACATCAAGGCTAAGTGAGATCTTTAATAACGTAGAGATCATAAAAGCAAGTAATGGCGAAAACATAGAATCTAAAAACTTTGAAGAAGGCAATATGCGCTTTTTTAAGCTAAGCATGAAGTCTACTAAGATAGCCCAACTAGTCTCACCTTTAATGGAAACCTTAGGAGCAGTTGCCATAGCTATAGTTGTTATAGTGGGGGCTTTTGAAGTAGAACATGGAAAGCTTACAACTGGAGGATTTTTTTCCTTTCTAACAGCCATGCTTTTAATCTACACACCTATAAAACGCCTCCTTTCAAGCTATACAGGCTTACAAGATACTTTAGTAGCAGGTGAGCGTATAGGACAGCTTTTAGACATACAAAGTAAGATAGTAGATGGACAAAAGACTTTAAAGCCACCTATAAAAAATATAACTTTAGAAGATATCACTCTTCACTATGATGACTTTGCTGCATTAAATGGTGTAAATCTTACTTTTAAGAAAAATGAGATAACTGCCATCATAGGTAAAAGTGGGGCTGGAAAAAGCTCACTGGTTAATTTACTTTTAAGGCTTTATGATGCAAGTAGTGGAAGTGTAAAGATAAATGACACAGATTTAAAAGACTTCACACAAGCAAGCATAAGAGACAACATAGCTATAGTCACTCAAAGAATCTTTATCTTTAATGACACCATAGCCCACAATGTCGCTTATGGCAGTGTTATAGATAAAGAAAAAGTAAGAAAGGCTTTAAAGAGTGCTTGTGCGTGGGAGTTTGTAAGCTCTTTGGAAAATGGTATGGATACTATTTTAGATGAGTTTGGAGTAAATCTTAGTGGCGGGCAAAGACAGCGTATAGCAATAGCAAGGGCTATATATAAAAATCCTGATGTTTTAATCTTAGATGAAGCAACCTCAGCCCTTGATAATAAAACAGAGCTTGCTATAAAAGAAGCCTTAGAAAGCATCAAACAAGATAAGATAATAATCCTTATAGCACATAGACCAAGTACTATCTCACTTGCACATAAAATAGTTTATATGAGCGAAGGAGCTATAAAAGATATCTATGATGCTAAAGAGTATGAAAAGATAAGTGCTAGTTTAACTTATGACTAAGGTTGTATTTTAAGTAAGTAGCGATACTTAAAGATAGCACTTAATGCTAAAAGTACTATCTTTAAATCATATAAAAGCTAGTTAAAAACTATAAGTTTCTTTAGTAAAAAGCTCTAGCCTTCTAGTTTATAGCCCACACCTCTAACTGAGATGATGTGTTTTGGACTTTTTGGATTCTCTTCGATTTTAGAGCGTAAACGGCCAATTATCACATCTATGCTTTTATTAGAACTTTCTGGATTAATAGATTCAGATTCTATAGCTATGGCTTCACGGCTAAATACATGACCTTTTTTACTTATAAGTAAGGTTAGTATCTCATACTCTGCCCTTGTAAGATCAAGCTTTTTATCTTGAAAGTAAACTTCATGACTGTTTTTATCTATCCTAAAGATAGAGGCTTTTTCACTAGTTTTTACATCAGGAGCTTTTTGAGAATAGCGCCTTAAAAGGGAGTGTATCCTTGCTGCTAACTCTTTTGGGTCATAAGGCTTAGGAATGTAGTCATCAGCACCATTATCAAGAGCGTTAATCTTATCGTTTATATCACCTCTTGCACTAGAGATGATTATAGGGATATTTTTTTGTTTAGCTACTCTTTTACAAACTTCCATACCGTCTAGATTTGGAAGATTTAAGTCCAATAAAAGCAAATCGTAGTTTTTAACATTTAGCGCACTCATCCCAGTATAGGGCTCATCAAAGTTGGTCACATTAATATCATGCTGTCTTAAACACTCAGTTAAAACTTCTGCTATGTCTAAATCATCTTCTATCATCAAAACTTCTATCATGTTTTTACCTTATGTTAAGCTTTAATATTCTTTTTATACTTTATTATAGTATTAAAGTTATTATAACTTCACTATGTGAAATTTACAAAAGAGGAGCAAGTCATTATTTTAATCGAACATGTTTATAAAACCTATGAAAATGGCTTCAAGGCACTAGATGATGTAAACTTGAAAGTAGATAGAGGAGATATCTTTGGGATTATAGGCTACTCAGGAGCTGGAAAGTCAACTCTTATAAGGCTAATAAACGCCCTTGAGCTTCCAACAGGTGGTAAAGTCTTATTAGATGGCATAAATATTGCCACTTTAGATTCTAAGCACTTACAGCTTACGCGTCAAAAAGTTGGCATGATATTTCAACACTTTAACCTCTTAAGCTCAAGGAATGTTTTTTATAACATAGCCTATGCGCTAGAGATCGCTGGGTGGAAAAAAAGTGATATCAAAAAAAGAGTAGAAGAGCTTTTAGGCCTAGTTGGTCTAGCTAGCAAAAAAGATTCTTATATAAAAGAGCTTAGTGGTGGACAAAAACAGCGCGTTGCTATAGCACGTGCTTTAGCTAATAACCCTAAAATCTTGCTTTGTGATGAAGCCACTTCAGCCCTAGATTCTAAAACCACTAAAGACATACTAGAGCTACTAAGAGACTTACAGTCTAAACTTAGCCTAACTATAGTTTTAATAACCCATCAAATCGAAGTTATAAAAGAGATCTGCAATAAGATGTGTGTGATAAGTGAAGGAAAGATAGTAGAAAAAGGCGCTGTAGAAGAAATCTTTGCCAGGCCTACCCATAAAGTTACAAGAGAGCTTTTAGGCTATGAAGAAGAGCTAGATTCTATAAAGATAGAACGCGAGTTTATCTATAGAGTAGTTTTTACTGGTAGCAACTACTCAAAACCTCTAATCTCTCAGGCCATAAAACGCTTTGACATAGAAGTAAACATTATAAGCGGACATATAGATGAGTTAAGAAGTAAAGAGATAGGACATCTAGTCTTAGAGATAAAAGGAAAAGAGGCAAATATAGCCCTTATCTGGCTAAAAGACCAGGGCTTGGAGATAGAAAAAAGCTATGCCTAGAATCTAAAAAAGCTACTTTAATGCCAGGTGGTTTAAGGTAGGTTGTTTAAGACTTGATAATAAGGCTCTTATAAAATTTGATATTTACTAGCTTAGTAAAGTTTATAGTACTAAACTAAAGTTTTTTAATATAAATTACTAAATCTATTAACTTTTAGCAGTTATAATGCACAACTGCTAAATTATAGAATCTAAATAGGAGCCACACCATGCAAGATAACAACTTACTAAACAACCTAACTAACCAACTTACAACTGCCCTAGATAAAGCAGCTAATCTTGCCTTACACTATAAACACTCTCAAATCTTAGATGAGCACATGCTACTTGCCCTTAGTAGCAACTCAGATTCCATGCTTTATAGATGTCTAGATGATAAAGATAGAGCTCTCTTAGATGAAAAGCTTAAAACAAGCCTAGATTCTAAACCTACTGCAAGTAATGTTACTTTGCAAAATATAAATATTGCCCAAAGCTTTTTAAAGTCCTTACAAAACGCTAGTGCTTTTGCTGCTAGCCTAGGAGATAGCTACATAGGTGTAGATAGCTACATAAGGGCTAACTTAAAAGAGTTTGAAGTGCTTTTTAAAGGCATAGATATCTTAGAGCTGCAAAAAAAGTTTGAAACCTTAAGGGGAGGCAAAAAGCTAGATTCTAAAAATGCTGAAGATACTTTAGAAGCCCTAGAAAAGTACGGTATCAATCTTAGTGCTATGGCTGCAAACATGAAGTTAAGTCCAGTCATAGGGCGTGATGAAGAGATAGAAAGAGTAATGCAAATCTTAATGCGTAAGTCTAAAAACAACCCTATCTTACTAGGTGAGCCAGGTGTTGGGAAAACTGCAGTTGTCGAAGGACTAGCCTTAAAGATAGAATCTAAAGAAGTGCCAACTTCTTTGCAAAACAAGATTCTTATCTCACTTGATATGACAGCACTAATTGCCGGGGCAAAGTATCAAGGTGAGTTTGAAGAAAGATTAAAAAGCGTTATAGATGAAGCCAGTGGTAATGACAACATCATACTTTTCATAGATGAAATCCACACTCTTTCAAACACAGGCGGTAGTGAAGGTAGCTTAAATGCTGCTAATATCTTAAAGCCAGCCTTAGCGCGCGGTGAGTTAAAAACTATAGGTGCTACTACTTTAAAAGAGTATAGAAAGTACTTTGAAAAAGATGCAGCCCTAGCACGTCGTTTCCAACCAGTGAGCATAAAAGAGCCTAGTGTTAATGAAAGCATACAAATATTACGCGGTATAAAAAATACACTTGAAAACCATCACAACGTAAGCATACATGATAGTGCACTAGTTGCTGCAAGCAAACTTTCTGCTAGATATATCACAGATAGATTTTTACCTGATAAGGCAATCGACCTTATAGATGAAGCAGCAAGTGAGTTAAAGATGACGCTTGAAACTGAGCCTAAAGAGCTTTCCAAGCTAAAAAGAGAGATAAGCTCTCTTGAAGTAGAAAAGCAAGCCCTAATCTTTGAATCTAAAGAAGAAAACAAAGATAGGCTTGCTGAGATAGAAAAAGATCTAGCTAACTTAAAAGAAAATATGCAGTCTTTGCAAGCTCAGTTTGAAAACGAAAAAAAGATATTTAATGATGTAGCTGACACTAAAGCAAAAATAGATTCTTTAAAAAGAGATAATGCCAAGGCTAAAAGAGAGGCAAATTTTGAACTAGCAGCAAAGATTGAGTACTCTGAGATTCCAGCTCTTGAAAAGACCTTAAAAGAGTGTGAAAGCAAGTGGGATGATGTTACCAAAAACTCTAATCTTTTTAGAAATGCAGTTGATAAAGAAAGTGTTGCTGAAGTACTTTCCAAGTGGACTAACATACCAGTTAACAAGATGCTTCAAAGTGATAAAGAAAGAATCTTGCACATTAAAGAATCCTTGCAAAGTGAAGTCATAGGGCAAGATAAAGCAGTAGATGCCATAAGCCGCGCCATCATCCGCAACAAAGCAGGTTTAAGTGATACAAACAGGCCAATAGGTAGCTTTCTTTTCTTAGGCCCTACTGGAGTTGGTAAGACTGAGAGTGCTAAGGCTTTAGCAAGATTCCTTTTTGATTCCCAAAAAGAGCTTATAAGGATAGATATGAGTGAGTACATGGCTAAGCATGATGTAAGCCGTTTAATAGGTGCAAGTGCTGGCTATGTAGGCTATGAAGAAGGTGGAATCTTAACTGAAGCAGTAAGACGCAAGCCCTACTCTGTAGTACTTTTTGATGAAGTAGAAAAAGCCCATCCTGATATCTTTAATATCCTGCTTCAAGTCCTAGATGATGGACGCTTAACTGATAATAAAGGCGTAACGGTTGATTTTAAAAACACTATCATCATCCTAACTTCTAACATAGGCTCTAGCCTCATACTAGATACTAAAGATAGTGAAGAAAGATCTAAACTTATACAAGGTGAGTTAAAACATCACTTTAAACCAGAGTTTTTAAATAGGCTTGATGAGATAGTCATCTATGAAGCCTTGAAAAAAGATAGCGTATTAAAGATAGTGGACTTATTAGTTAAAGAGCTAAATTTACGCATAAAAGATAGGAATATAAAAGTAGAGTTAAGTGACCTTGTTAAATCTTATCTTATAGATTCTTCTTTTGATAGTGCTTATGGCGCTAGGGTTTTAAAAAGGAGTTTGCAAAAAGAAGTTGAGGATAAGCTTGCTATGTTTATACTAAGCAGTGAGGCTAACTTAGAAGGCAAAGTTATAAGCTTTGATTTAGAAAATGGCGAGATAAAACTAAGCGTAAAATAGCTAGTTAACCTAGTCTTTAAAAGGCTAGGACTTATAAAAAAAGAGGTAAGATTTGAGACTAGATAAATTCATAAACACAGTTAATCTAACTAAGAGGCGAAGTCTAGCAAAAGATATGTGTGATAATCAAAGTGTGCTAGTTAATGGCGTAGTTGCCAAAGGCGCAAAGGATATAAAAGTAGGCGATGTTATAACTTTAGTTTTTTTAGATTCTAAAGCAAGCTATAAAGTCTTGCTTCTTCCTACTACAAAAAGCACTAAAAAAGATGAAAGAGATAAGTATGTAGAAAGCCTTTAGTGCACTAAGCTACTCTTGTGTAGCCTAACTAAAAGCTTTAAGCTCTATCTTTTTTTAAGCAACTCGCCTAAGCTCTAGCCTTAGACTTTCTCCAAGACTCCTAGCTAGACCTAAGGCAAGCTGTGTTTTATACTCAGCTATATCATAAGTATAAATCCCAACTACACTTTCATCATTATGATAAACATCCATGATGATGTCATTAGCCTCCATCTCATTTTTTCTAAAAAGACTAGTTAAAAGACTTAATAAAAACTCTAAAGTTAAGTCATCATCTTTTAAGATGACCACAGCGTTAAAAATGGGTAGAACAGAATCTTTTTGCAAACTGTTATCATTCATATCTACTCCTTTGTGTCTAGCTTATAATGCATATCCTAATAATTATACATATTTAAAAGGAAACCTAAATGACTTCTATCTTCTTTGGTGCTACAAACACAGATATTGGTAAAACTTACTCCATGCTTCAAACATTTAAGATTCTAAACTCTAAAGGCATAAAGGCCTTCATGCTAAAGCCACTTGAAAGTGGTTATAACCTAAATGACAAAGAGGCGTTAAAGCAAAGCGACTGCTATAAGATACTTGATGCAAGTGGTCTAAAAGACTTAAATGAGGTTAACTATATGATGTTTAAGCTTGGTGCTAGCATATATACTTGTGATGCAAACTTTAATTTAGAGGCTTTCAAAGACTGGATGAGCTCTAAACTTATAGGCTTAGAGCAAAATGGCTATGAAGTAGTGTTGTGTGAGGGGGCTGGAGGGCTTTTAAGCCCACTAACTCTAAGCTACTTTTGGAGTGACTTTGCTAAAGAGTTTTGTGCTAAGCTAGTTTTAGTAGCAAGCGATAAGTTAGGCGAGATAAATAATATACTATTAAATGAAAAATTATTAAATAACTTAGATATGGATTATAAGATCTACTTAAACTTGCGCGATGAAGTTAGGTTTGATATGTTAAATGCTAGGTTTTTAAAAGACTACTTTGAAGCTAAAGATACCTTATCTAGGAACTTAGAAGATGTGTCAAGGTGGATGTTAAATAAAAATTAGGAGGAGTTTAAGGGGCTTTGCAGGCCCCTTAAAAAAGGAAGATAATGTGAAAGAATTTTAACCCAAAACTAAAGGAGTAACCCTAAAGCTAAACAAGTTTGATGCAATCGCCCTTGAGTGATAGAACTATACAGTAATGAAACTTAAATTAAAATTAAGAATGATTATTATTTTAATATTTATAGAAAAATCTCTACGCAGTCTAAATTCTAGTAGAATCTAAACCTATTGAAAGCTTTAAAATACCCCATACAAAAGGAAACTAATGTTTTATGGTAAAAACCATACGCCTTTAAACTTTGTCTTTACGCACAACGCAAAAGACTTTATAGTAGAAGAAGTCCCACTTTATGAAAGTAGCCTTGAAGGAGAACACCTTGTGCTTTTTATCCGCAAGAAAAATATCAGTACTTTTGACTTACTAGATAAGCTTGCAAACTTTGCTCCTAAAAAAGATATAGGATATGCTGGACTAAAAGATAAAAATGCCCTAGCCTATCAATACATTAGTGTGCCTTTCAAAACAGATCTAAGTTTGATTGAAGATGAGAATATTAAGATTTTAGATTCTAAAAGACATAACAATAAACTAAAGATTGGCCACTTAAAGGGTAATAAATTTTTTATAAGACTTAAAAAAGTAGATAGCTTAAATGCAAAAAGGCTTATGACTGAGCTAGACCTAGCACAAAAGTCTGGCTTTCCAAACTACTTTGGCTATCAGAGATTTGGCAACTTTAATGATAACTATAAGCTTGCTAGCTCTATAAAAAAGCCTATAAAAAAACAAAGTAAAAAAGAGAAGTTTTTAATCTCAGCCTTACAAAGCTTTTACTTTAATAAATGGCTAGATACAAGACTTAAGCTTTCAAACTTGATGGATACACTAGATATAGCTTCAGTGCTAAAACTTAAGTTTCAAGACTTTGTAGATTCTGAGCTTATAAATCCTAATCTATTAGATAAGCTAGCCTTTAACAAAGAAGATGCGGTGTGCCTAGAGCTAGCACAGGAGTTTAAAATCCCCTATAAGCTTTTAAAGCATGATATCTGCAAGCATTTTCCTTATGGCAAGTACTTTGAGATAGAAGATTTAAAGGTTGAATACGAAAGATTTATAACTCAAAATATAGCCCCTACTGGTCTTTTAAGTGGAGAGAGTTCTAAAAATACTAAAGATGCTTTAGATCCTAAGATATGCTTAAGTAATGCCATAGAATCTAGTTTTGCTAAACCTATACTTGCCCTTGGAACTAGGCGCTATGCATGGAGTTTTGTTAGTGAGCTAAAGTATGAGTATAAAGAGCAGCTTGCTCACTTTGAACTAAGCTTTTTCTTGCCTAGTGGGTCTTATGCGACTAGTTTTTTAGAGTATGTTAAAAATGGCCAGTTATAAAAGTGGTAAGTTATAAAAAGTAGTCTATAAAAAGAAAACTATCACAAAGTAAAAGTAGCATCTTGCAAAAGTTTAAAGTCTATGTTACTTTATGTTTATGAGGGATTAAAACTAGATTCTATGAAATATAGAATCTATGTAAGATAAGAAGCTATAAAAAGCAACTTGTAAAGATAGCTAAAGCCTAGCTTTGAGAAGCTTCATTACGTGGGTAGCGATACACTATCCTACCTTTATCAAGGCTATAGGGTGTTAGTTCTATTTTTACTTTATCACCTTGCAAGATATTAATCTTATTCATCCTCATTTTCCCAGCTATATGACATAAAACTACGTGTCCATTAGCAAGTTCCACTCTAAAAGTAGTGCTAGGTAAGGCTTCTATAACCCTTCCATCTGTTTCTATAACATCATCTTTTGCCAAATGTAATCCTTTTATAACTTATATTTGCGTTAGTATCTTAGCTCTACCATCAACTATGGCTACTGTGTGTTCATGATGAGAAGCATTTAACCCATCCATACTCACAACAGACCACTTATCTGCTAAAACTTTAGGCCTGCCATCTTTTTGGCACACCATAGGCTCTAAGCAAAAAACCATACCTTCTTTAACTTTTGGACCGCTATTTAAAGCCCCAGTAGCATAGTTTGGAATCTCAGGTGCATCATGAGGTTTTCTTCCTATACCATGGCCACAGTAGCCTTCAAGTGGTACAAAACCAGATGACTTGATATTTTGTTCAAGCATGTGACTAATCTCTTTAAAACGCATGCCAACTTTTATATTATCTATTACATTATTTAAAGTGTTGAAAGAAGAAGCAAGTAGTTTTTTATCAGTATCTGTTATATTTCCAACGCCTACAGTAACAGCGCCATCACCATACCATCCATCAATATTACTGCCTATATCAAAACCTACTATATCGCCCTCTTTTAGCTTATAGTCAGTTGGTATGCCATGTATTACTACTTCATTTAAAGAGATACAAACTGCATTAGGAAAGCCATAAAGCCCTTTAAAGGCTGGTATAACCTTCCTTTGTTTCATATAGTCTTCTACAGCCTTATCGATTTCAAGCAAACTCACACCAGGCTTTGCCATAGAACTAGCAAGCTCTAAAGCTAGGGCTACTTCAAGAGAGGCTAGTCTTAGAGATTCTATTTCTTTTTTATTTCTTACTGGTATCATTGTTAAATACCAACAGCACTCAAGGTCTGATATTTACTCATATAGATCTGAGCTTCAATCTTACGCATAGTATCTATAGCAACTTGCACAACGATAAGCACTGAAGTGCCTCCAAAGAGAAAAGGTACACCCATAAACTTAAGTAAAAGCCAAGGAACCGTAGAGATGATAGCTAGGTATAGAGCACCCCAAAATGTTAAGTGTCCAGCCACCTTATTAAGATAGTGTGCTGTACTCTCTCCAGGTCTAAGTCCAGGTATGTATCCATTTTGTCTTTTTAAGTTATCTGCTATATCTTTTGAGTTAAAGACTATAGAAGAGTAAAAGAAGGCAAAAAAGATTATAAAGATAAACATTAAGATGTTATATCCATAACCAGCTGGATTTAAAAAGTCAGCTATAGCAAGCAATATCTTATTAGAACTTGCATGCAGTATAGTAGAAGGAA
This sequence comes from Helicobacter sp. 13S00401-1, assembly GCF_002272925.1. Classification (GTDB taxonomy): domain Bacteria; phylum Campylobacterota; class Campylobacteria; order Campylobacterales; family Helicobacteraceae; genus Helicobacter_I. Next base: position 112,807 of record NZ_MLAR01000003.1, read on the forward strand.
AAACTAATATGGCTGAAGCAAAGATAGGCGGTATAACCCCGCTTAGGTTTAGCTTGACTGGTATATAGTTCATTATGCGCTTGTTTTGATTTTGCATTATCACTTTTCTCGCATAAGAAACTGGAATCCTTCTTTCACCTAACTCTATGTAAATGATAATAAAGACTGTTACAAGTATCACAACTATAATGCCTATTAGAGATAGTATGCTTTTATCATTCACACTTACCGCATTAAACTCTGCACCTATAGCACTAGGGATTCCAGAAACAATCCCAGCAAAGATTATAAGAGATATACCATTCCCTATACCTTTTTGAGTTATCTGTTCTCCTATCCAAACAAGTAGCATAGTCCCTGCTAACATGGAGAATATAGAAACAACTACGAATAATGACATATTAATCAAGATAGCATTACCACCGTGACCACCTATGCTATTTAGTCCATAGCTAACGCTTCCAGCTTGTATGATAGTTATGAAGATAGTAAGGTAACGTATGATTTGCATGTATTTTTGCATACCATCTCGCTCTTTTTTCATCTTACCTATATTAGTAAATGTGGCAGATAGTAGTTCCATAACAATGGATGCTGTGATGTAGGGCATTATGCCTAAGGAGATAATACTTAGTCTTTCAACTGCGTGACCACTAAATGTGTTAAACAAGCCTAAGGCACCACCACTATTAGCATCAAAAAACTGTTTTAGTGCGCTAGGATCAACTCCAGGGATTGGAACATAAGATAATAATCTATAGGCAAATAAAAAGCCTAAAGTAATTAATATCTTATTTAAGATCGCTCTATTCATTATAAACTTCCGCTAGTAGCGATTCTTTCATCTTTGATTTTAGACACTAAGGACTTAGCCTTTGTTCCGATTAACTTAACCTTCATAACATAAAGTGGAATCTTATAAACTGTTTTTATAGATTCTAAAGTTATCTCACTTAAGTTTTCTAATCCCACTTGTTTGTCAACATTAATAACATAAGGCTTTACTACTCTAGAGGTAAACCCTACTTTTGGTAGTCTTCTTTGAAGTGGTTGTTGTCCACCTTCAAAACCTCTTTTTGCCTTATAACCAGTTCTAGCTGTCTGACCCTTACCACCACGAGTAGAAGTCTTACCCATACCAGAGCCTTGGCCTCTTCCTACTCTTTTTATATCTTTTGTACTACCTTTTGCAGGTTGTATTTTTTCTAACATAGAGTCTCCCTTAAGCTTTTATTCTTGCTAATGCACCAATAGTAGCACGTACAACATTGTAAGGATTACTAGAACCAAGTGACTTTGTAAGGATGTCTCTAATACCGGCTAGTTCAACAACCGGTCTAGCAGATCCACCTGCTATAACACCTGTACCTTCACTTGCTGGTTTTAATAAGATTCTACTTGCATTGTACTTGTGTTCTATATCATGAGCTATAGTTGTCCCCTTGATGTTTACATAAATGATATTTTTAAATGCATCATCAACTGCTTTTTTAATAGCATCTGGAACTTCTTTTGCCTTTCCAAGTCCAAAGCCTACAAGACCATTCTTATTTCCAACAACCACTAAAGCATTAAATCTAAATCTACGTCCGCCTTTTACAACTTTAGTAACGCGACCTATATTTACAACTACTTCGCTAAATTCCTCTTTGTTGATTTCCATTTCTTCTCCTTAAAGAACTATGCCATTATCTCTTAGTGTTTGTGCAAAAGTCGCAACTACACCGTGATACAAATATCCGTTTCTATCAAACACTACTTCAGCTATGCCTTTTTCTTTAAGGACATTGGCAAACTCTGTTGCTAACTTTGCAACATCTTCTTTGTTGTTACCAACTCTTAACTTACATCCATCAATTGAGGCAATAGTTGTACCTAGTGCATCATTTATAGCCTGTGCATAAAAGTGTTTGTTAGATCTAAAAACACTAACTCTAGGCTTTGTTTCACAACCCACACATTTAGCCCTACCGCGCAATTTCCTTTTTAGTCGTAATTGCTTTTTTCTTTCTAAAATCTTAGCTATCATTTTTCGCCTTACTTATAAATTATGGTTATTTTTTAGATGTTTTACCAGCTTTTCTGATAATGATTTCATCACTGTATTTAACACCCTTACCTTTATATGGCTCTGGTGGTCTGAAGTCTCTTATCTCAGCAGCTATCTGTCCAACTTGTTGCTTATCTATACCTTTTATAGTAACTACGTTTTTTTCAACGCTAATTTCTATATTTTCAGGGATTGGATACTTGATAGGATGAGAAAAACCTAAAAGTAGCTCTAAAGTTTTGCCATTTACACTAGCCCTATAACCTACTCCGTTAATCTCTAATGTTTTTACAAACCCGCTGCTTAAACCTATAACTATATTGTTTGCTAGTGCTCTATAAGTACCCCAAAATGCACGTGATTGAGGAGTTTGATCTATAGCGCTAAAGACTAATTCATTATTGCTATAATCAATCTTAACACGATTAAATGTTTCTAAGTTTCTAACTAGTTTTGAATTTTTAAAAGCAATGTTGCTCCCATTAATACTCACTTCAATTCCACTTGGAATATTAATTGGCTTCTTACCTACTCTTGACATATATATCTCCTACCAAATACTGCAAAGCGCTTCACCGCCGACATTTAACTTATAAGCTTCATCATTTGCTATAACACCTTTTGATGTACTAACAACTATGATTCCATAACCGTTTTTAAATCTTTTTAGTTCATCTTTTGATCTATAAATTCTTCTTCCAGGCTTACTTATCCTTTTTAGCTCACTAATCACGCTATTGCCCTTATCATCATAGGCTAGTTGAACAAAGATGCTTTGCTTGTTATCTTTATCATCAACGCGATAGTCTTTTATGAAATTTCTTTGTTTAAAAACTTCTAGGATGCTAACTACTATCTTCCCATAATACAATTGGGTATTATCAAGCTTTCTCATAGAAGCATTTCTAATGCGTGTTATAGAATCTGCAATTATATCATTTACCATGCTCTCACCTTACCAACTAGCTTTTCTAAGGCCAGGGATTAAACCCTCATTACCCATCTTACGCAAACAAACGCGACATATACCAAAGTCTCTATAAACAGAGTGAGGTCTCCCACATATTTGACATCTTGTGTAACCTCTAACTTTAAATTTAGGCTTTCTCTTCGCCTTAGCTATCATAGACTTCTTTGCCATTATCTTCCTTTCGCAAACGGAATACCGAATAATTCCAATAATTTATATGCCGACTTATCATCATTTGCAGTAGTTGCAATAGTTATATTCATACCATGGGTTACCATAATATCATCATAAACTACTTCAGGGAACATTAACTGCTCTTTTAACCCAAAACTATAATTACCCCTGCCATCAAACCCATTTTGAGGAACACCTCTAAAGTCTTTAACGCGAGGAAGAGCTACAACTATTAATTTTTCTAAGAAGTTATACATTAACTTGCCCCTTAAAGTGACTTTAACACCCATAGGCATACCTTCTCTCATCTTAAATCCAGCAACAGACTTTTTTGCCTTAGTAATTAGAGCTTTTTGACCTGCTATCAAAGATATAGTATCTGCTATGTTTTGCATAATCTTTGCTTCTTTAGCGTACTCACCAGCTCCTACACTAATAACTATCTTTTCTATCTTTGGTATCAACATAGTATTAGTAATGCCAAGTTCTGCTTTTAATTTTTCTTTTATCTCAGTTTTATAGAGTTCTCTTAACGCAAACATTATTTCTCCTCTATCTTTTTAACATTTGATATATCAAGAGGCATTTCTTTTGCGATAAATCCACCCTTTTTATTCTCTTCATCAGGCTTTATAGCTTTTTTTGCTAGGTTGCAACCTTTTACAACAACCTTTCTTTCCTTTGGAAATACAAAAAGCACTTCACCACTCTTACCTTTATCATCACCAGTGATAACTTTTACGTTATCACCTTTTTTTATTTTGCATTTAACCACTTATAATACCTCCGGAGCTAACGACACTATTTTCATAAAATTTGCATATCGCACTTCTCTACTAACAGGACCAAATATACGAGTGCCCATAGGCTCTCTTTTATTATCTAAAATAACAACTGCATTATCATCAAATCTAATCAAAGACCCATTTTCTCTATGAATCTCTTTTTTAGTTCTAACCACAACAGCTTTTAAAACTTGACCTTTTTTTACTTTACCATTAGGTATAGCGCGTTTTACAGACACAACTATGACATCGCCTACGCTTGCATACATTCTGTGACTTCCACCTAATACCTTAATACACATTACTTCTTTAGCACCACTATTATCAGCAACACTTAGTCTTGTAAAACTCTGTATCATTCACCCACTCCTACAACAACTACATCTTTTAATTTAAAAGACTTACTTTTTGAAATAGGTCTGCATTCAATAGCAGTTACAACATCACCAACTCTAGACTTGTTTTCTTCATCATGAATTATGTATTTTCTAAATCTTTTAACGATCTTTCTATACTTTGGATGCACAACCCTTCTTTCCACAAGTACCACTGCACTTTTATCACCAGCGATACTAACTACTCTACCTTGTATGACCCTCTTGTGGGCTTGTTTTTCACTCACTAGCTATCCTTTTTCTCTGTATCAGACACAGTTTCTTTTAATAAGTTTAGTGCTGTATAAATTTTAGCTATATCTTTTTTTACTATAGATATCTCGTGTGACTTTGTAAGTTGCATAGTCTTAAGTTTGATTCTAAGAGTAAAAAGCTCTCCTTTTTTTTCCTTCAAAAGCTCATTTAATTCATTCAAGCTCTTATTTTTTAGATCAATAAATTTCATTTTCATTCTCGCTAGTAACAATCTTAGTTTTAAAAGGTAATTTACTTTGAGCTAAAGCTAAAGCTTCTCTCGCAGTAGCCTCATCTATACCCAACATTTCATATATGATTCTACCTGGTTGGATATTCATAACCCACTTATCAACACTTCCTTTACCTTTACCCATACGAGTTTCTAAAGGTTTAGCAGTTAAAGGTTTATCTGGGAAAACTCTAATCCAAACTTTTCCAGCCCTTTTTGTGTGTCTAGTCATAGCAACCCTAGCAGATTCTATCTGCCTTGAATCTATTCTTCCATGCTCTAGTGCTTTTATACCAATATTTCCAAATGCAAGGCTAAAACCGCGATAAGTAAGGCCACGGTTTCTACCCTTCATTTGCTTTCTGAATTTGCTTCGTTTTGGCATCAACATAGTTATTGTCTCCCTTTCCTAGCTCTTGCTCTTCCATCTTGTTCTTCAGCTTCTTTTTCTACATGCAAGCCTTTTTGAAGAACCTCACCTTTAAATATCCATACTTTTATACCTATGATTCCATAAGTAGTGGCAGCCTCAGCAAAGCCATAATCTATCTTAGCTCTAAGAGTATGTAAAGGAACTCTTCCTTCCATATACCACTCAGTTCTTGCCATCTCAGCTCCAGCTAATCTTCCAGAAACCTTTACTTTTATACCTTTAGCACCATTTTTCATAGCAGCTTGCATAACTTTTTTCATAGCCCTTCTAAAAGCTACACGCTTTTCAAGTTGAGTTGCTATATTTTCTGCTGCAAGTTGTGAGTTAGCTTGTGCTCTTTTAACTTCTTTAATATTAATAGCAACATCTTTATCCACTATCTTTTTAAGAGTTTCTTTAACTTCTTCTATAGCAGCACCTTTCTTACCTATGATAAGACCTGGCTTTGCTGCTACAACAGTGACTCTAAGTTTTGAAGCTGCTCTTTCTATGATAATCTCACTAATACCAGCATAGTAAAGTTCTTTTTTTAGGAATTTTCTAATAGCGTGGTCTTCTCCTATATTTGTAGGAGTTTTTCTACTATTTGGAAACCATCTAGAGGCCCAATTTCTATTTATACCTAATCTTAGCCCTATTGGATTAACTTTTTGACCCATCTACTTAACCTCGCCTTTACTTTTTTTGCTAGATTTTTTCTCTTTTACTTCATCCACTTCAACAAAAATATGTGCCATAGGTTTTCTGATAGGAGTTGCTCTTCCTCTAGCGCGTGGCATAAAACGACGCAAAACTGGGCCTGCATCAACTCTGCAAGAGATAACATGCACGCTGCTTGCTTCAAATCCACCATTTGCAACAGCTGATGCTATAGTTTTATAAATTAGTTTTGCAGCCTTATTAGGAGTAAACTCTAGGCTTGCAAGCGCTAACTCTGCATTCATGCCTTGAACTTCTCTAGCTATAAGTCTTGCTTTAGTAGGCGATAATCTAGTGTATTTTAATGTTGCAGTACTCATTCTCACCTACCTACTTTCCAATTTTCTTTTGGACACTACCCTTGTGTCCTTTGAAAGTTCTAGTAGGAGCAAACTCACCAAGTTTATAACCTACATGATTTTCAGTTACATAAACTGGGATAAATGCTCTTCCATTATGAACGCTAAATGTTAATCCTATCATCTCAGGCAAGATAGTGCTTCTTCTTGACCATGTTTTGATAGGTTTATTATCTTTTGTCTCTTTTGCTTTGACTGCTTTCTTTTCTAAGTGGGCATCTACAAAAGGACCTTTTTTAATTGACCTTGCCATTTACAATCCTTACTTTTTCTTTCTTGAAATAATTAGCTTATCGCTAGCTTTTTTGCGTCTTGTCTTAAATCCTTTTGCAGGAGTTCCCCAAGGAGAAACTGGATGTCCACTAGAACCAGTCTTACCTTCACCACCACCGTGAGGGTGATCTACTGGGTTCATGGCGCTACCTCTAGTTTGAGGCCTTACACCTAGATGTCTATTTCTTCCTGCTTTACCTATAGAAATGTTTGCGAAGTCTTCATTCCCAACAACACCAATAGTAGCCATGCACTCTTCTAAGATGTATCTCATCTCACCGCTAGGCATTCTTAAGATGATATATTTTCCTTCACGACCCATTATCTGTGCGCTTGCTCCTGCACTTCTAGCTATGCTTCCGCCTGCTCCTGGGTGAAGTTCTATATTATGAACTATAGTTCCTATAGGTATATTTTTAAGCTTCATAGCAAAACCACTTTTTATGTCTAAGCCACTTTCAGCTGAGATTATAGTATCACCTAGTTTATTGCCACTTGGCATGATGATATAACGCTTATCACCATCTTTATAGCTAACTAAAGCTATACGGCAGTTTCTATATGGATCGTATTCAACAGAAACTATCTTACCTTCGATGTTGAACTTATTTCTTTTAAAATCTATGATTCTATAAAGTTTTTTAGCTCCACCTTCTTTATGGCGACTAGTTATTCTTCCGTTGTTATTCCTTCCAGCACTAACTGGTAGCTTTACTAGTAAGCTTCTAACGCTTGGCTTTGCAGTTATGTCTTTTGAGCTAAGGTTGCTCATAAACCTTCTGCTAGGTGTATATGGTTTATATGTTTTTACAGCCATACTCTTCTCTCCTTACACTGAAAGCGAATCAATGTTCGCACCTTCTGGAATCTTCACATAGAACTTTTTAAAGTTAGCTCTAGTTCCCATTGCCTGCTTGCCATCTTTTGACTTAACTCTTTTTGATTTACCATCTTGTCTTAGAGAGTTAATCCTCAAAGGTGTAAAGCCAAAATAGTCTTTAAAAATTTCTTTTAACTTATTTTTTGTCACACGAGTAGAAGTTTGAACTACTATCACTCCACTTTCTTGTAAGTTTAATGATTTCTCTGTGTATAAAATAGTTTTTATATCAGTAATATCTGCCATATATTAATCCTTTTTCACTATCTCGTCGAATGCAGCTTGTTCAAATACAACAGATCTAAAATACGCAATGAGATAAGCATTAAGCGAATTAAGCTCTACAGGGTAACATTGACTAATGTTTCTGTAAGCTAAAAATGTAGATTCACTCATATCTTTCAAAACAAGTAAAGTAGTTCTCTCGCCTAGTCTATTAACTATCTTATAAGCATCTTTTGTCTTACCACTATCCACGCTAAGGCTAGGTTTGATATACAACTTGCCTTCGTTTGCTTTTTGGTTTAAAGCGTACTCAAGTGCTAACTTTTTTTGTTTTCTATTGATTTTAATATCATAGTTTTTATTATTGCTTGGTCCATGACTTACACCACCACCTACAAATATAGGAGAAGTGATACTTCCAGCCCTTGCTCTACCGCCACCTTTTTGTGCCCATGGTTTTTTACCACCACCACTTACATTGCCTCTAGTCTTAGCTGATGCATTATTGCTTCTGCAACTGGCCAAATACGACTTTATATACAAATACAAATTGTGTTCATTTATATCTGTATAATGGGCTGGCAACTCTACTTCACTAACTTTTGCTAGTCCATCATCTAATATAATTGCTTTACTCATCTCTTACCTTTGCCTATAAAATACTTATTTTTCCATATGCACTGTTAAAACCTGGAACTGAACCTTTTAATACTAAGATACTACTATCTTTATCAAAAGAGATAATTTGGCTTTTAACGCTTACTAATTCGTTTCCATACTGACCAGCCATTTTTTTGCCTTTTTGAACACGACCTGGCCATTCTCTATTTCCTATAGAACCTGGGCGTCTATGGAATCTACTTCCGTGACCTCCTGGACCACCTTGAAAGTTCCATCTTTTCATAACACCACTAAAACCTCTACCTTTTGTATTAAAAGATACTTTTAGTGCTTTACCGTTTTGAAGCGCTTCTAAGTCTAGGTTACCAGCTTCAGTATTAGCAACTTTTAAAGTAGCAAATGCATTAAACTCTTTGCTTAAGTTGTACTTTTTTTGCTGACCTTCTATGACTTTGTTCATATGTTTGCCTTTTGGGTAAGCAACAAGCGCCTTGCTGTCTTTTACGCTGCAAACTTTAGTATTTAGAACCTTTAGTAAAGTCACTGCCTCACTAGGAGTGCTTATAGTTCTACTCATTCCAATTTTTTGTACTATAAATTCCATCGCTTCTAACCTCTACTTTAAAGTCATAACTTCTACGTCTACTTCAGGGGCTAAATCAAGCTTCATCAGACTTTCCACTGTGTTTGGAGTAGCAGACATAATGTCTATTATTCGACTGTGTTTTCTTATCTCAAACTGTTCTCTAGAATCTTTATTAACGTGAGGTGAGCGTATTACAGTGTAGCGTCTTTTGCGTGTAGGCAATGGCACTGGTCCTATTATCTCAGAACCTGTACGTTTAACAGCATTAACTATAGAAGATACTGATCTATCCAGCACTCTATGGTCATAGGCTCTAAGCTTAAGTCTAATCTTTTCCATATATGTCCTTATGAATTTATGCAAAGTTTTGCGTTTTGTAAAGACGTTATTCTACTTCAAAGCCTAAGACTTAGTCAAGTAAAATGTTAAAATATTTCCTTGTATAAAGGACAATATTTACTAGATTCCAAACTTTCAAAAACTCTTGGAAAGTATCCATTTTATGAAGGCATAAGATGTTGAAAAATAAAATCTAAAAGATTATAATCACATCCACTTTTACTAAATATTTTTATATATTTTAAGCCGCTTAGTTTTTTAAAAACTCAAACTATAAAATACTTCAAAAAGGTTACTTACAAATTGGAAAAAGATGAAAGAGTAAAACTAGCAGATGTTGTCTCAGAGATAGATGACCAAAAGGTATTTTTAGAGTTTATATCAAAAATAGACACCATAAAAGAAGCTTGGCAGATAGAAGAGATCTATGATAAAGAAAAGCTAAGATTTAAAGCTTATATGGAATCTAAAAATGAAGAACTTCAAAATAAAGAAGAAGAACTAAAGCTAATAACTAAAGACATATTAGAAGCTAACACCTTATTAAAAGATGCTCATAATGAGCTAAACCTACTTAGGATGCAACTTGCAGACTTGCAAAGTAAGACTAGGATTTATAAGGCTAAACTTGAAAAAGAGAGTATGGATGAGGGCTTTGAATCTAGCCTTGCAGATAAAGATATCTTAGATATAGAATCTTTTTTCAAAGAGTTTACTCCTCTAGAGATAGTTAATGTACACATTAAAAATGGCAACACAGCAAGGGCAAGAGTAGCTCAAAAAGTCTATCCTCCTGAACTTTATAGCTATTATAAAAAAGGCATAGTTAAACTTATAAATCTAAAAGATAAGGTCTTAGAGTTAGAACTAACTAACTCTAAACTTGAAGTTGAGCTTAAAAACTTATACATGGAAGATACTTATAAAGAAAATATCTTAAACAAACTAAGCAAAGACTGCCCACAAGAAGATTCTATGCTTATTGCACCAAATATAGAGCTACTAAACGAAGTTAAAAATAGGGAAGAAGAAGAGAGTATAAATCTAAGCGATATAGATTCTAACATAGAAGCCATACAAGACATAAGCATAGTAGCAGCTGAAGAAAATATAGAGATACTAAGAAAAAAAGAAGCCTTAGAAAAAATCTTTACTGAGCTAAATCAAAAATAGTTTAAAAATATAACTCTTAAGCTTGTGCTTATAAAACTCATTCTAAATTAAAGAATCTAATTACCAAACAGTAAAGTTTTAATTAGATTTTATGCATTTTCTAAGCACTTTGCATATAATCAATATTGCATTAATTTTTTTATCCTATTTTTACTTTATATCAAAAGAAAAACTTTACTTAACAAAAGGCTTATACATGAATATTAGGTCACTTTATCAAAGAATGAGATTTATACACATAGTTGGAATCATAGTTTTAGTGATTAATGGCTACTTTTTTACAGATAACATCATAGGAGAAATAGTCCAGTATATAGGGGCATTTTTACTACTTGTGCATGACTTAGATGAGAATAAATGGGGCACAAAGATGTCAAAGACTATATCATCAGAGCTAGGAAACTTAAAACTTGATAGAAAGATTAACGCTGATACTAGATGGAGTGAAGAAGTAAGGATGGTCTTACATCATATAGAAGAGTTTAAAAACAGTCTTAATGGAACCATAAGTCTAGTAAAAACTAGTATTAATAATGGCACATCCCTTGCTAACAGACTAGGTAGTATCTCAGAATCAGCCAGCGAGTTAACAAAGCAAGAAGAAGCTATCATGCAAAAGATTTCTACTAGCACTACCCAATCTCAAAAAAGTTTAGAAAGATTTGTAAAAGGCGTCCAAGAAAATAAAGCTAGAAATGAAACCATGCTTCAAGACTTTAAAACTTTAGAAGATGCTATGAGCTCTTTAAGGGCACATACAAAAGAAACTTATGACCTTGATGAAGAAGTTATAACTAATCTTGCTGAGCTAAACAAAAAAGCAGATGGCATAAAAGAGATTCTTACTATCATCCATCAAATAGTAAAACAAACCAATCTTTTAGCGCTAAATGCAGCCATAGAAGCAGCCAGGGCAGGAGAGCATGGTAGAGGTTTTGCCGTAGTTGCTGATGAGATAGGTAAACTTGCCCAAACCACACAAAGCAACCTAGGCGCTATTGATGGCAATATACAAGATATGATAGAAGGAGTAACTTCAAACTATCAAGCTATGAATGCTAATAGAAAAAGTCTAGGTGAAGTCTTAGAAAAAGCAAACACTGTTGGGGATAATATAACAAAGATAGATTCTAAGTTTCAAGAAAATATCAAGACTATACTTATCATATTAAGCGCTGCTGATAATATAAGCACTACTATAAAAGATATAAATATCGAAGTAGAAGAAATTAAAACTGTTATCAATCACAACGTAAATAACTCACATAGCATACAAGATATAAGTCATATGATACAAACTAACTTTTTAGATCTAAAAAGGGATATACAAAAGTTTGTATAAAAACTTATAAGCCACTGCCTTTAGTTATTAAAAAGGCAGTAGCAAACACTAAGCCTTACAAAAAGAGTTATTAGCAACAACTCTTAAATAAAATCTTTTAAGCACTAAGTTATCACACCAATAAAAACTTTTTGTCAAATCCCAAAGAGCAAAGTTTTATAAAGCCCATTTATCTCATGCTCATCTAAATGCAGACAAGAGCCAGACTGAAGGTACTTAAAAAAATGCTTTTTTTGTAAGCTAAAAGACTTAGGCAAGCATTTAGTACAGGCTAGATTAAAGCCTTGTGTTAGTGCTACAACTTCACCTAAAGGCTCTTCACAAAGCACGCACTCGCTAGCATTAAAATCCCTTCCTTCATAGTTTAAAAGCTTAGCGTGCATCTGCAAGATAAGACTTTTTGCCTCCTGCTTTAAAAGAGCCTTTGCGCCAAACTCAAGTAAATCATAATAAAAGCTTGAACACTCACTTATATCTTCTAAATGGCGATTTAAAAGTCCTAAATAACGCTGCCACACATACATCTTTTCTAAGTCAAGCTCAAAGTTATGATTTAAATGCATGATATTTCTAAGCTTAAGCATATGAAGAGAGTTTGATTCAACCTCAAAGTCTATCTTTCGCCCAACATACAAGATACTATGCCTTGCGCCATAGAATCTATAAAGGGTTAGCATCTTATGTTTACTTAAGATTCTAACTATCAAATCCTCCCTAGTAGATTTTATGATAGCTAGGATATAGCCTTCCATCTAGATTCTAAATCCTTACTCTACAGTTACACTTTTTGCGAGATTTCTTGGCATATCCACGTCATTACCCAGTCTTACAGCTATCTCTAAGGCCAAAAGTTGCAAACAAACCATCATGGAAAAAAACTCCTCCATATAGCTTTTAAACTGAGGTATAAGCACTAAGTCATCAGCTAGCTCAAACTCTAGTGGACTTAAAGCACAGATAGTAGAATCTCTAGCTGCTAATTCTTCTACATTGCTTTTAACTTTGTCATAAAGTAGATTTTTTGGGATTAAGGCTAGGGTAAACAGTAAACTATCAGCTAGGGCTATAGGACCATGCTTCATTTCCCCACTTGGATATCCTTGGGCATGAAGATAGCTTATCTCTTTTAGTTTTAAGGCCCCTTCTAGTGCTAAAGGGTAAAATACATCTCTTCCTATAAAAAAGAATCCATGTCCATGCAAGTAACGTTTACTTAGACGTTTTAACCTCTCGTGCATTTTAGATTCTACATGAGTTGCTTTTATACAGCCTAGCATAGCTTTTATCTCACTTTTTAGTCCTTTTTTATCTATATTTCCTTTCTTTAAGCCTAGATAAACACTTAGCATCCAAAGCACCATAACTTGAGTTGCAAAGGCCTTAGTGCTTGCTACTCCTTTTTCTATGCCAGCCCTAGTTAAAAGACAAGCATCACTTAGCCTAACTATGGAGCTATTATCAACATTACATATACTTAGAGTTTTAAGCCCTTTATCCTTAGCTAGCTTTAAAGCCTCTAAGGTATCAGCTGTTTCGCCACTTTGACTTATGACTACAAAAAGCTCATTTTTACACACTATAGGCTTTGCGTACCTAAACTCACTTGCTATCTCTGTGCTTGCTTTAATCCTAGCTTTACGCTCTATTAAGTACTGGCCAACTAAGCCTGCATGATAACTAGTCCCACAAGCACATATCCTTATAGAATCTATGCCTTCTAGCAACTTAGAATCTATCTCTTCTAGATTGATGCTATCTTCACCAACTCTCCCAAGCATGCACTCTAGCAGTACTTTTTCTTGCTCATAAATCTCTTTTTCCATATAGAATCTAAAGCCTTCTTTTTGCGAGCTTTCTTTGCTTCCACTTAAGGGTTTTATATCTTTTAAGCTTCCAAACCCACCAAGCTTCATCTCTCCTATATCACCATCTTGTAAGTAAACAACTCTATCTACCTTGCCTATAAGAGGAGAATCTGAACTTGCAAAGTAGATATCATCCTCCCTGCCCTCACCTATGACTAAAGGGCTTGCATTTTTTGCATAAAAAATAGAATCTGGACTAGCCTTAGTTATAAGTAGTATGGCATAAGCTCCTTTTAACTCTTTTATAGTTTTGATAAAAGCTACCATAGGGTCATGAAGCTTTAAGTTTTCTTCAAAAAGATGCACTATAACTTCAGTGTCAGTTTGACTTACAAAGCCATGTCCTTTTTTTATCAAGTCTTCTTTTAGTTCAGCGTAGTTTTCTATGATGCCATTATGAACGACGTTACTAAAGCCTGCTGTGTGGGGGTGGGCGTTAAGCTCTGTAGGTTTTCCGTGTGTTGCCCATCTTGTATGGCCTATGGCAACTCCAAAGCCCTCTGAGTGAAAGTCTTTAGCTTTTTGTTCTAGATTGCTAAGTTTTCCAACTGCTTTATAAACTATTAGCTCATTATCTTTAAGTACTGAAAGCCCGGCACTATCATAGCCTCTATACTCAAGGTCTTTTAGGCCTTCTAAGATAATGCTTTTTTTTTCTTTATCGCCTATGTAGCCTATTATTCCACACATTCTTATCCTTTATGTTGTAATAGTTTTTTTGATATTTTATCTTTTTATATCTTTTACCTTGGACACTGAACTTCTAGTCTTGCAGGTCCTATATCATCAGGTAGGCTATCTAGGTCTAAAAGTAGGGCATGTTTTTGTTGTCTTTTCCCTTCAAAAGTCCTAGTTAGTAATAGATTGCAGTTTTTTAGACTTTTTGGCATGGGAGTTATTACATAAAACTCGCCACTTAGTCTTGAGACCAAGAAGGTGTTAGGAGAGATTCTAGCATAGAGGTCTGAAGGTCTTTGAGTGTTTCTATAAAGCTTTATTTCTTGATTGCTAGATTCTACAGCAGTTGATTTCCCATCCATATCATAAATCTTTTGTGTTTTAGCACTTGGGTAGTTTTCTAAGGTGCTTAAAATACCTTTTGAAAGATGAAGTAGTCTTCCTTGTGGGGTATCTACTAAGAAGTTATTAGATAAAGGGATGATGTTTGAAACTACAAAGTAAACCTCTTTTTCATTTTTTAAGTTTGGATTAGGAGGGAGATTTTTACTCATAAAGTTATCTGCCTCTAGGCTAGTAAGCAAGGCTAGTGTTAGCATGGATATGATTTTTATAAGGTTTTGCATAGAATCTCACTTTTTAGTTAAGGTATTATAATAATATCTAACGTTTAAATCGGCTTTTTTAATAGGAGATAGTTTTGCAGCTTAGCAAGTACAGTGCTAGTGGAAATGACTTTTTAATCTTTCATAGCTTTATCTCAGAAGATAGAAGTGCTCTAGCAAAAAGTCTTTGTGATAGACACTTTGGCATAGGGGCTGATGGCCTAGTAGTTTTACTCCCACCAGATTCTAAAGAAGTAAGCTATAAATGGGAGTTTTATAATGATGATGGCTCAAAAGCTAACATGTGTGGGAATGCTTCAAGGTGTGTTGCATTTTATGCTGTACTAAATGGCCTAGCAGATTTAAAACATAGTTTTTTAAGTGGGGCTGGAGTGATAGAAGTAGAAGTTTTCCTAAAAGAAGGCTTAAAAGCAAATATTCTAGAAGTTAGTTCAACACTTGGTGAAGCTAAGGTTTTAAGCACTCATCAAGAAGAAGGTTTAAACTTTACTTTAGTACTTATGAATATACCTCATCTTGTGCACTTTGCAAGCAGTAAAGAAGAGTTTTTAAGGCTTAAAAATGACCTTAACTTTTTAAGCCGATTAAGAAAAAAGTATGATGCTAATGTTAACATTGCCTTTTTAGAATCTAAAGTAGATGTGCTTTATGCAACCTTTGAAAGAGGGGTTGAAGCTATAACGCTAGCTTGTGGGACAGGGGCTTGTGCGGTTTACTCCTTGCTAAAGTCTAAAGAAACTAAAACATTAATACCACCAAGTGGTGAAAAACTTAGCGTTTTTAAAGTTGGCGAAAAGATAGCGTTTAAAGGAAGTGTAAAAAGGATATGCGATATCAATCTATCCTAGTAAGGGCTTTATAAAAATAGTTGAGAGAAGGTAAAACTTGTTTTTTAAAATAATCTTTGTATGTGTAGCTGTGATCTTACACATCTTTATCTACTTTGCATTATTTAGATACGCTGGGGTTTATGCACCACTTAGGCAAGTATTTAAAGTGCTTATAGCTTTAAATGCCATATTTTTAATAGCCAACTTTGTTGGGTCTAATATAAGACTAAGCTCATGGCTAAATACACTCTTTGCTTCCAGTATAGGCATCATGTGGATTTTTTTAGTAGTAAGCATAGTATGTATAATTATCATGCTTATAGTTAGAGTAGCCTTTGGTTACTACTACTATTACTCTCTAAGCCCCTACATCGCCACTATCTTAATAGTTATAGCCATACTTGCTACCATAGTTAGCTTTTATGAAGGATATAGGCTTCCTGTTGTAAGCGCGCAAACCATCAAACTTCATGGTTTAAAGCAAGATTTAAAAGTAGCAGTTATAGCTGACTTACACATAACAAAGCTAGTAAAGCCAGCTGAAGTAGAAAAGATAGTTAGTGAGGTTAATCAACTAAAGCCAGACTTAGTCTTTTTAGTAGGAGACATCATAGATGCCTACTATGTAAATGCTAAAGATTCTGCTAGCAAGCTTAAAGGCTTAAACGCCCCACTTGGAATCTATTACGTATTAGGGAATCATGAATATCACTATGATATTAACAACATAGTAAGAGCCTTTAGTGATATGGACTTTAAAGTACTTATGAACTCTGAAGTTACCCTTGATGACGCAAGGCTTAATATCGCTGGTATCTCAGATATGTCTAGTGCTAGATATAAGGTAGATCCAAAAAGTGACCTAGCCCCTAATCTTGATAAGGCCTTAGAGTTTGCTAATCCATCTTATCCAACCATACTACTTGCCCATCAACCAAAG
Source organism: Helicobacter sp. 13S00401-1 (assembly GCF_002272925.1). Taxonomy (GTDB): domain Bacteria; phylum Campylobacterota; class Campylobacteria; order Campylobacterales; family Helicobacteraceae; genus Helicobacter_I. Next base: position 129,516 of record NZ_MLAR01000003.1, read on the forward strand.
GCTATAAGACTAGTAGGTGACAAGAAAGTAGACTTAGTAGTCTCTGGGCACACTCATGGCGGACAGATCTTTCCTTTTAACTTCCTTGTGCCCTTGCAGCAACCCTATGTTAGAGGGCTTCATGAGTATGCAAAAGGTAAGTTTGTATATATAAGCGTAGGAACTGGTCAGTGGGGAGCGCCTATGAGACTTTTTGCTACTAGAGAGATAACACTTTTAAATCTTAAAGCAGAAAACTAAAAGGCTTTTAGTTTAAACTAACTTATCTCCTACTTTTAGCTTTTTAGACTGCAAGTAACTACTTGCTAACATCTTACTTTTGGAATCTGGCGTTAAAGACCCTATGATAAGACTTCCTTTTTTGCAGCCTACAACTATGCTAGTGCCTAGCATTTCAAGTATAACTCCAGCTTCATTTATAGAATCTAGCTCTTTTAAACTCACATCATGAAGCTTAAGATTAGATTCTAAAAACACCCCAGGCCATATAAAAAAAGCAAGATATCTTTTATAGATATTAGAAGCATCTTCAAAGTCTACTAGACCATCACTTTTAGCTATCTTTTTACAGTAAGTAGCCTTAGTCTCATCTTGTTTTATAGGAGTTATAAAATCTATATTATCTATAACCTCACTTAAAAGCTTGCTGCCTTCTTTAGCAAAGAGATTAAAAAGCATCTCTAAGTTAAAGTCTTTTACTTCACTTCTTTGTACACTCCAAGTCCCTAAGATATCCCCACTATCAAGCCCATAATCCATCCTTATAACACTTAGGCCATACTCTTTATCATCACTTAATATCATCTGCTGCATAGGTGAAGCGCCCCTATAACTTGGAAGCAAAGACCCATGTAAGTTAATGCAAGTAAAAGTATCTATAAAGCTTTTAGGCAGTATCTGACCATAGGCTACAACTACTACTATATCAATCTCTAAGTGGCTTAAAGATTCCATGACTATCTCTAAGTTAGGCGACTTTAGATTAGCTGGCTGAAAGGTTTTAATGCCTAAACTTAAAGCATACTCTTTTACAGGAGGAGGAGTTAGTACTCTTTTACGCCCCACTCCTTTATCTTGCTGGGTTAATACGCCAACTATGTTGTACCTTTTACTTAAAAGCTCTAAGACATCTTTAGCAAACTTCGGTGTCCCACAAAATAAAATATTACGCATGTTTTCGCCCTTAAGGTTATGGAATCTTTTTTATAGTTATTATATGTAAAAAGGCTTTTTTAAGTTTTAGATTCTAAAGTCTAAGTTTTAAAAAGCCTCTTTTAGATTTTTAAAGCTACTAGATTTAAGCATTTTCAATTTTATCTTGCATCATGGAGTTAAGCTTAGGAGCGCTTATAAGCATGATAACTGCTATAACTGCTGTGACTATGCCAATTTGCAAAAATACATGGCCATATATCTTTAAAGACACCAAAGCATCACTAACATGCTCTGGCACAGCCATCATGCTAGCTACATAACCACCAACTATATTTGCCCCAGCTGAAGTTAGAAAGTAAGCCCCCATGATAAAGCCCATAAGCCTTTCTGGCACAAGCTGGGCTACCATGGCAAGTCCAAGACCTGATATCATAAGCTCCCCTACGCTTTGAAAAAGATAGCTAAGCACAAGCCAGCTTGAAGACACTATGCCTAAGTGGTTTGCAAACTTTGTGCCAAGAGGAAGTATCAAAAAAGCTAAGGCACAAAGCACCATGCCTATAGCAAACTTCATGGTTATAGGTAGCGTGTCACCTAACTTGTTATACATGATGGCAAGTATAGGGCTAGCTATGATTATCCAAAAAGGATTTAGCGCTTGGTATTGCTCAGGTTGAAAGTGGATTCCTAAAATAGAGTGTGAGACATTATGCACAGCAAAGAAGTTTAGTGAAGTTGGCATCTGAGCATAGAGTACAAAAAAGATAAGAGATTCTATCATCAAGATAAAAGCTAGTATCATCTTTTTTCTAGCTACACCATGCAAGGAAAAAGTCTCTTTAGCAAAGATTATAATCACAACTATGGCGATTAGCCCTAAAACTATGCGTGCTATGTGTTGATAGTGTAAAAGCCAAGTTGCAATAGCGATTAAAACTATAATGCCTATGATAGTAAGCCCAAGCTTGTAAAGATTGATAGGTTCAAAGTCTGGTTTAGAGCCATAGTCTTTAACCCAACGCTTTAAGAAAAGAAAGTTAATGATGGCTAATAGCATGCCAACTACACTTAAAGAAAAAGCAACACTCCAACCATAGTGGTTTGCAAGCACAGGAGTTGCTAGCATGGAGAGAAATGAGCCTATATTAATAGACATGTAATACATCGTAAAAGCGCCATCAAGACGCGGATCATCTTTTTTATAACAAGTTGATAGCAGGGCTGAAGGGTTAGCTTTAAAAAGGCCATTACCAATAGCAATAGTTGCCATGCCTACATAGATTATATTAGCATTGTGCCCCGAGTAGGCCACTAGTGCGTAGCCTATACCTAAGATTATAGCTCCTAAAAGTATAACCCTCTTTGTACCAAGCACCTTATCTCCAAGCCAACCACCAATGGCAACTAGGCCATAAACTAATGCAGCAAATGAAGAAAAAAGAGTTATAGAGGCCGCTTCTGATAAGCCAATCTGCCTTACTAGATAAACAGCCATAATGGCTTGTAGCCCATAGTAACCAAAACGCTCCCACAACTCTATGGAAAAGATAAGGTAAAAAGCCCTAGGTTGATGAAAAACGTTCAAGTTTGATGGGGGTTTTGGGCTTGACATCTTGCCTCCTTTTATCTAGCTTTACTCTCTATAGCTTTTATAATATACGCCATGGCTATACAGTATAGCAACTTTTTTAGCTTCATAATATTAAAATACCTACTTAGATGGGAATGTTAAGAGATAAGATATTAAAAAACCTTAGCCTATCTTTGACTGCAAAGACTAGCTCTAAGAATGCTTTTTATGAAGATAATAAGTATAAGTTTTTTACAAGTTTTATGTTTAGTTATATTTTAAGGATTATGTAGATGATGCTGCAATCTCTAGAAGTAAATATGGAATCTAAATATTAAATCATCACGCAATCTTTTTATAAAAATACAAATCTTTATAATATTTATGAGATTTTTAGATGCCTATTTATCTCTAGCCTTGCAAAAGAAGGCTAGTACGTGATGGATAAAGCCTAGATAACACAAGATGCTATCTTGAAGTGAAAAATTACAGCCTAGCTTTCTTCATCAGTTGGCTCATCTGGCAAAGGTAGTATCTCATCACTCATGCCAATTTGCTCTTTTATCTTATTTTCTATTTCATTAGCTATGTCTGGGTTATCTTTTAAGAAAAGCTTTGCGTTTTCCCTTCCTTGCCCTATCTTTCTATCGCCATAACTTAGCCAAGCGCCACTTTTATCTATGATATCAAGCTTTATACCGTAATCTATAATCTCGCCTTGCTTGCTTATCCCTTGACCAAACATGATATCAAACTCAGCTTCTCTAAAAGGTGGGGCGACTTTGTTTTTAACGATTTTTACTTTTACTCTGTTGCCTATGACTTGCTCAGCTTGCTTAAGGCTAGCTATACGCCTTATATCTATACGCACACTTGCATAAAATTTTAAGGCATTCCCACCAGTTGTGGTTTCTGGACTTCCATAGCCCATCATGCCTATTTTCATCCTTATTTGATTGATAAAGATTAGAGTTGTGTTCATCTTAGACAAGGCCCCAGCTATCTTTCTTAAAGCATGGCTCATAAGTCTAGCTTGAAGGCCTACGTGCTGATCTCCCATATCTCCATCAATCTCAGCCTTAGGAGTAAGGGCAGCAACGCTATCTACTACTATTAAATCTATAGCGCCACTTCTAGTTAAAGTTTCTAGTATCTCTAAGGCTTGCTCGCCATTATCTGGTTGGGTGATATATAAGTTTTCAGTATCAACGCCTAGGTTTTTAGCATAGTAGACATCAAGGGCGTGTTCAGCATCTATAAAAGCACATATGCCTCCTTGTCTTTGGCACTCAGCGATTATCTGAAGGCTTAAGGTAGTCTTACCACTACTTTCAGGCCCATAAACTTCTATAATACGCCCCTTTGGAATCCCCCCTATACCAAGGGCTAGATCAACTCCTAAAGACCCCGTAGGTATGGAATCTATCTTTTCTACTTGCTTATCTCCTAGTCTTATTAGCATGCCTTTTCCAAAGGCTTTATCAACTTGCTTTATAGCTAACTCTAATGCTTTTTGTTTGCTAGGATCTATACCCATTTATGCTCCTTTAATATTTGTTAAATTTAAAATCTTCTCACCTAGAGAGGCAGTATCAAGCCCAATTGATCTTTCAACTAAGCTAGTAGCGCCGTGTTTTACAAAGATATCATCTACTTCAAGACTTACTATCTTAGCCTTTGTTAACTTGCCTTCTAATAAAAGTTCGCTTTGAAGCTCGTTTAATGCACTTCCAACTCCACCTAATTTATAACTATCACTTAGTACTACTATATACTCATAGTTTTTAAATGCTTCTAGCAAGCTTTCTTTATCAAGTGGCTTTAGATACACTAAGTCCATCACATCTACAATTATGTCTTTTTCTTTTAAGGAGTCTTTTACTTTTAAAGCCCTGCCTACGCCATTGCCATAGCCTACTAGTAAGATTTTAGAATCTGTGTTTTTTACTAAGCTTTGAGCTTTTTTAGATTCCAAACAAGCTGCATAATCTTTTATAAATAAGTCATCTTGCAAGGCAAAACTTCCCCTTGGATATCTAAAGGCAAAAGGGGCGTTATTAACCGTGCACGAAAAGCTAACAACTTCTTTTAAGGATTCTAAACTTCGTGGGGCAACTAGTATCATATTAGGAAGGCTTCTTAGATAGGCCACATCAAGCAAGCCTTGATGGGTTTCTCCATCTTCTCCTACTATCCCAGCTCTATCTATACAAAACCTAACTGGCAAACTCATGATACAAACATCATGCACTATCTGATCATAAGCCCTTTGTAAAAAAGTAGAATAGATTGCAACATAAGGCTTAAATCCTTCTTTTGCAAAAGATGCCATAGAGGTTACGGCGTGTTGCTCAGCTATAGCTACATCAAAGAAGCGATTTGGAAACTCTTCTAGCAAGCTAGCAAGACCAGTGCCATTAGGCATGGCAGCACTTACTCCTACAACTTTAGAATCTTTTCTTGCAAGCTCTATTAAACTTTGACTAAAAACATCAGTTGGAGAAAGTGCTTTTTTAACGCTTAAGCTTTTACCTGTGACTATATCAAAAGGCCCGACGCCATGCCACTTTTCGTGCCTTCCTTCAGCTATCTTATAGCCTTTGCCTTTGATAGTTTGTGCGTGGATTATAACTGGCTTATTAAGTGTGCTAGCTACTTTTAAAGTTGATATTACTTCTTTAATATTATGACCATCTATAGGGCCTATGTAGTTTAGTCCTAACTCTTCAAATAAAATCCCCGGAGTGATAAGCTTAAACCCATCTTCAAATCTATTAGCAATGTAAGCTGCACTTTGGGGCACTTTAGTTAGTATCTTTTTAATCTTTTCTCTAAAAGATTGATAAAAGGGGCTAGCTATACTAGTTGATAAGATTCTAGAGATAGCTCCTATAGGCTTAGCTATGCTCATCTCATTATCATTTAAGATAATTATCATAGGATACTTTCTATCCCCTAACTCATTTATAGCTTCATAGATTAGCCCCGCACTCATGGCACCATCGCCTACTAAAACTACTGGCTTGTTAGGATTGTTTTCTAACTCCCTAGCCTTAGCAACGCCAACGCCTAAGGATATAGAGGTTGAACTATGGCCTGCTATAAAGTAGTCTTTAGGGCTTTCAAAAGGGCTAGTAAAACCACTTATACCATTAAAGCTTCTTAGGGTTTCAAACTCTTTATAACGTCCAGTTAGTAATTTATGTGCATAGGTTTGATGACTTACATCATAGATAAAAGGACTTTTAGAGCAGTCAAAAACTGCATGCATCCCTACTATTAACTCAACTGCACCAAGAGTTGAGCTTAGATGGCCGCCATTTTTACTAACCACTTCTAAGATTCTATGTCTTATGGCTGCGCTTAAGTCTTCTAAACTGGCGATATCTGCATCTTTTAGCTCATCTGATATATCTATATTATTAAGCATGTCAACTACAAGCTTATTTGTTTTTAAGTCTTTAGTTTTAACTTCTTTGGAGATATCTAAAGGCATAGTCTCTTTAGAGGTATTAGTCTGTGCTAATATATCTCTTTCTTCCATGTAGTATCATCCTTATGCTTTTAGATTATCCAGCACTGACTGCTTAAGCACCTTATATCTTGACATGATATTTCCATCAAGACTTCCAAGATTAGATGATATTACAACGCCTCCTCTTGAGATAGCATTATCTGCTTCGAGCTGAACTTTTTCTAGATTCTTCAAATGCTCTTTTAAGTAGACATAATCAGTTGGATTAACCTTTATCACTACATGAGTTGCATCCATGATACTACCAAGCAAGTACTTTGCAAGCTCTAGTGCTACTTTTTGTGAACTTTCATCTATCTCTTTTATAATAACTTCTTTTGCCATATCTATGGCTATAGAACTTAGTTCTTTTTCTAGTTCAACTATATGAGTTTGAGAGGCTTTTAAAGTATCTTCTAAGGCCACTATGGAGTTAACTATCTTTTCTTTTTCCATATTTATAGTATGTTCTAGCTCAACCTTAGCTATATTTTTACCTTCTTCTATACCTCTTTTATAACTCTCTTGACTAGCTTTTTCATAGTTTTCTTCAGCCTTTTGTGCTTGTATCTCCATACTAGCAAGCCTAGTGCTTAACTCATCGCTTTTTTGCAAAAGCCTATCTATTAGCTCTTTTTCTAGGGATGATGCAAAAGCTGGTTTTTCTTGTTTAGAATCAGTAGTAGTGATAACTTCAGGTGTTTGGGCCTCATCTAAAGTAACAGTCTCATTTGGTGAAGATGGTGTCATAGGACTTATAGACTTAAACTCATACTTTTCTACTCTATGGTCTTGCATATCCTCTTTTTGTATGAGATTTTGCTTAGTTGACAACATCTTCTTCTTCTCCTATCTGGATTAGCCCTTGTTCTGAGAGACTTTGTACTGCTTCGATGATCTTTCTTTGTGCGGCTTCTATATCCCTTACCTTTACAGCTCCTAAAAACTGTATCTCTTCTGCAAACTGTTCGCTTGCACGCGAACTCATGTTATCCATAAACTTTTGTTTTAAACTATCTGGAGAGGTTTTTAAAGCTAGGGCTAGCTCTTTTTTGTCTACAACTTTTAGTATCTCAAGTATAGCACTCTTATCAAGTTTAGAAATATCTTCAAAGGTAAACATCATCTCTTTAATGTCATTAGCAAGTTGCTTATCTCTTTGTTCTATCTGAGCTAGTGTAGCTTTAGATGTCTTTTGACCCATACGGTTAAACATCTCAGCAACAGCACGAGGCCCACCAACTTCTACTTTATAACTAGTTAGAGATTCTACTTGTTGTTCTAAGACAGCTGATACTCTTTTAACTACTGAAGGAGAGATATCGCCAAGATTAGCCATCCTTATAGATATCTCAGCTTTCATCTCATCTGTAAAGTAGCCTAGTGTTTCAGCCGCCCCACCAGAATCCATATGCGCCAAGATTAAGGCTATAGTCTGAGGGTGCTCATTAACTATAAAGTCAGCAAGTTGTTGAGGTTTAACCTTATCAAGATAGCCAAAGTTTTTAGTGCTCTGCATAGTTTTAGCTAGTTTATCTAGTATCTTTTTTGCAATGTCTGCACCTAAAGTTCTAGTTAAAAGCTCTCTTGCATAGTCTATACCACCAGAGTTTATATACTGGTTAGATTGCAGTATGGTATAAAACTCTTCTAAAACTGCACCACCTACAGCCTTATCAGTACCACCAAGCTGCATTATCTGCTTGCTTATCTCAGTTATGGAATCTAGATCTAAATTGTGAAATATCTCACTAGTTATCTCTTCACCAACTTGTATGAGTAAGATTGCTATCTTTTCAGACATGGACAACTCATCATACTGTGCTTTTTGCTTTGCGTTTAAATTAGTCGCCATTTCACAACTCTCCTTTAAAAAGTCAACTAGAGAAAATTAACTTATTTTATCTCAATTTCATCTTTTATAAGAGCTTGAAAAAGACTTGCAACCTCATCTGGTTTTTCTCTCATAGCATCTTTTAGTTTTTCTAATAAGACATCATATTTAACCGCATCTTCATTAAAGCCCTCTCCTATACCAAGTTGCTCTTCTACTTTCTTACGCATCTCATTAGCACGGTTTAGTGCGTCTTCATCTTCTTCATAATCAAATATACTCTCAGTCTTATCCTCTTCTTCTTCATGCACTTCAAGCATACGCTCTGCAAATGGTGCAATAACTTTTTTGTAGAAGAAAAAGAGGATGATGATAACTATCACATATCTTAGTAGAGGCATGAAAGGGCCAAGGTATTTTTGTATAGCCTGGGTAGTTCTTTCATAACCGCTAAGTACTACTTGTTTTGAAGCAAGTGGGTTAAACTCAAAGTTACCAACGGTTACTTCATCGCCACGAGCTTGGTTGTAGCCTATGGCTTGTTTTACAAGTGCATTAATCTGAGCTAACTCTTTTTCACCTAGTGGATGATAAACATACTTTATAACTCCATTACTATCGCTTTCTTGATACTTGCCATCTACTACTACAGCAGCACTTAAGCGAGTAAGTGTTCCATACTCACCTTTTATCTCACTTACTGTTTTTCCTACTTCATAGTTTGTAGTATCTTGGTTTTTTTCATATTTTTCTTGGCCATTATCATCGAGGCCTTGCACGGGGCCTATGTTACTCACAGCACCAGGCACACCACCTACTTGCTTAGGTGCAGGACCAGTTCTTTTTTCTTCTAAGTTTTGTTGACTTCTTATAACGTTATTTGGATCAAAGGTTTCTTGGGTGCTATTTTTTTGAGAGAAGTCAAAGTCTGCATTAACCTTAGCTACTACTTTATGGTTACCACCAACTATAGGAGAAATGATGCTTATGATTTTAGATTCCATATCTCTTTCATAGTTTTGCTTGTACTTAAGCTGAGCTAGAGCTTTTTCCCTAGTAGTTGAAAGATCATCATCCTCACCTAGTGGATCACCGTTTTCATCTACTACTTTTACATTATCAGGAGTTAGTTTACTTACACTTGCAGCAACTAGATTTTTTATACCAAAGATTTGTTTTGGGCTTAAGACCATGTTAGGTTTTAATGCTAGCACCACTGAAGCTGTAGGGAGGGCCGCACGACTTACAAAGACAGTATCTTCTGGTAAAGCTATCTTAACGTTTGCACTAGATATAGGCGCTAAAGATTCTATAGTTCTAGAAAGTTCTCCTTCCATAGCCCTTAAAAACTTTATCTTTTGCTCGCCTTCTGTGCTACCAAAGTCCTTATTATCAAAGATCTCAAAACCTACTCTACTATCTTTTGGTAGACCTTGACTTGCCAAGGCTATCCTTTCTTCATAAACCTTATCTTTTGGTACAAGTATAGTTTTATCATCAGGTAGTTTATAAGGGATTTGCTTTTTTTGAAGGTACTGCAAAACTAGCGCGCTATCACTTGGAGTCATGCCTTCAAAAAGCACAGAGTAGCCATCTACACTACCTTTTTTCTCTCCAGAACCTATGGAAGAGACTATAAGGTAAGCAAGAAATGCAACTATAACAATTACAGTTATTAATATTGCAATTTTTTGCTTTTTGTTCAGCTTTTTGATTAAATTGCTAATTTGAGCAAATATAGCTTTAAAGTCCAACTAAAGGCCTCCCCTAAATCCTATCGTGTAAAGCATCTTTAAAGCAATCCAAAACTTTAATGTTCTGACTGGCAGTGCCAATAGTAAAGCGTAAAGAGTTCAAATTATAGCTTTTCAAGTTCCTAATTATAATGCCTTTGCGTAATAAACTATCAGCAACCTTTGTAGAATCTACTTGTAAGTTAAAGGTTATAAAATTCGCATAACTTTTTATGTACTCAAGCGAGTTAGCCTCTGCAAAGCTTTCATAAACTTTCATCTCTTTTACATTAGATTCTAAAACTTCTTTTAAAAAAGCCTTATCTTCTAAAGCAGTGATGGCTGCTTGTAAACTCAAAGTTGTGATATTAAAAGGGGCCCTAAGCTTATGAAGTAAAGAGATAATTTTTTCATTTGCTATGCCATAGCCTACTCGCATACCACCTAGACCATAGGCCTTGCTAAAAGTACCTAGATAAAGTACATTTTCATACTTTAATATATCTTTTGGTTTTATCTCATACTTCTTATCAAAAGCTGCAGCATACTCCATATAAGCACCATCTATAACAACTAAAGTATCTTTACTAACTCTATCAAGAAAAGAAAAAATATCCTCTTTAGTCTGAGTATCTCCTAAGGGGTTATTAGGAGTGCATATAAACATAACATCTATCTTTTCTTTTATGCTTATATCTAGCATCTCATTTAAGTCATATAAAAAGCTATTAGTCTTTACTACTTTAGCGCCTATTTGCTTGGTGTATATCTCATACATAGCAAAGGTGTACCTCGCCATTAAAACCTTAGAATCTTTATCACACTTTGAATGTAATGCATACTCTATGATTTGATCACTACCAGAACCTATGATGATGTTTTTAGATTCTACATTGTGATGCAAACTTAGGGCATTTTTTAACTCATAGTAAGAATCATCAGGATACACACTAGCAAACTTAGCCTGCTCTTTTAACACCTCTTGTACCTTGCTTGAGGTGCCAAAAGGGTTTTCATTACTACCTAGTTTTATAATATCTTTTTCATCTATACCAAACTCACGCATAAGTAGTGACGTAGGCTTACCCGCCTCATAAACTGGCAAGTCCTCTAAGTGTGAATTGAATTGCATCTAACAACCTTAAAATCTCAAGCTTTTTTCTTAACTTTCATTGTAACATAAAACACTTTTGTGTAACTTTTAAGCTTAAAAACTAAAGGTAAAAAACTAATAATCGTAAATTTTTTAAAGCTTTTGTTATAGAATGCTACCTGTCATCTTTCTTAGTTAAGAATGACAATTATTTCTTAAATAAAATACTCTTTTATAAGAATGGAAATCATTTCTTATAATACACTTTTCATTAAGAGCTTGACAGTAAGGAGCTAACATGACTTTAATAAACGCAGTGCACGGAAAATACTACAAAATCGACAAAATCGACACAAAAAACCAAGAGTTAATAAACCGCTTCATGAGCCTAGGAGTTTATGAAGGTACTGTTGTAACTCCAGCTTTTGAAACCTCACTAAAACAAACCTACTCTGTTTATATAGATGGTATGCAAGTAGCTCTGCGTAGATCTGAAGCTAAGATAATCTACATAGAAGAAGTTGTTGGAGAGGCTGTAGATAACGCCTAAGTTTAAGATAAAGTAAAAAAGTGATAGAAAGAAATATAAAGTTAGATAGTGAAAGAAAAAACCCAAAGTAAAGAAGTAGTAGAAGTACTAGCCCAAACTAACCCAATTTCTAAAAAGATAGGCAAGAAAGAGCGTATACTTTTGATAAAGTCTAGAATCTTAGAACACTACAAAGATGCCACAACTGCGCTTAATCATACAAATATCTACGAGCTACTAGTAGCAGTTATGCTTTCAGCCCAGTGTACTGATGAGCGAGTAAATTTAGTTACACCTAAGTTTTTTAAGGTCTATCCAAGCACAAAAGAACTAGCTAGAGCAGATATAGATTCTATAAAAGAGCTTATAAAGAGCATCAACTTTTTTAACAACAAAGCAAGATATCTAAAAGAGATGGCACAAGAAGTAGAACAAAACTTTGATGGTAAGATACCAACCACTCAAAAAGAACTTATAAGTCTTAGTGGTGTTGGACAAAAAAGTGCTAATGTAGTATTAGGTGAGTTTTTAAACCAAAACTTTATGGCTGTTGATACCCACGTCTTTAGAGTATCTCATAGACTAGGCCTAAGTGATGCAAAAACTCCAATAGAAACAGAAAAAGAACTTAGTGCTATATTTAAAACTAATCTAAACTCTTTGCATCAAGGACTAGTACTTTTTGGAAGACATATCTGCAAAGCTAGAACTCCTCTTTGCACACTTTGCTTTTTAGAAGACCTATGCAGTAGCAGTGATAAAAGGATATAGTTTAAAAGCACTTATTGTGATTGTGCTTTAAAGCCTTAAAGCACTTAAACTAGCCTAGGCATGAAATATAAAATATTAGATTCTACAAAGCTTTTACTTTAGCTTACTATACAAGCTACCTTATATAAAACCTGGTGCATATTAAGCTAGCAAAACTACCACTTAGTGCTATTACAAGCGCTACCATCTCCAGCATCACAAGCTTTTTGATAAAACTTTTTAGATAAACCCAAATCAGATTTAACGCCTTTGCCACTTTGATACATATAACCTAGACTTGAACAAGCCTTAGCATCATTAGCATCACAAGCTGCAGTATAAAGGCTAAGTGCTTTTTCATAGTCTTTTGCTTGATAGGCCTTATTAGCCTCATCTAAGTTAGCAGCACTCAAGTTGCTAAAAAAAGCTAAACCACCAATGGCTGCCACTAAAACTAAAATCTTTTTCATCATAACTCCATTTCCTAACTTAAAAAGTCTTATTCTAATATCTTTTTACAGGCTTAATCCTTTTTAGCCTTAAGTCTCTATAAAACCTACTTAAGCCTAGGGCTTCTTTTTTGCCTATAACATAGTAAAGATTATCTAAGTATGCCCTCATAAACTTAGGCTTTAATCCTAGTCGTTTAGCATAAACATCCATAATGTAACTAGGTATAAAGATTTTAGGATTCCTAGCAAAAGCTTTAGCCATCTTGTTATAAAAGCCTTCATTTGCATTACAACAAAGTCTACCATAGACAAAAGGTAGCCTTTTTTTATCTAGCCACGCCTTGCCCATATCTATAAAGTCACACTCTTTGTTCTCATGATAGTATCTTAAAGCCCTATCGCCTATTAACACCTCACCTTCTAACCCTAAAACTTTGCATAATGCATTAGAAGTAGCTGACTGATAGTCACTTTTAGCCTCCCTCTCTAAGCATAAAACACTCCACACCTCACCTTCTGTGATGATGCCAAGCCCTAAGGGCTTAACTTTGAAGTGAGATGGTCTTGCTACTACTGAAGAGATAAAGCCTGCATCAATACGTCTAAATAAAAACTCATGATTTAGCTTTGAAGGGTAGTTAGTGTGCAAGGATAAAATCTTTTTAAAACTAGAACTTGCACCATATCTTTTAGAAAAAACATCAAAAGGTGCTAAGTTTAAATACTCTATCTTTCCAAAACGCATGTTATATCCTTTTAATCTTGGTAATCCTAAGTCCTAAAAGCGTCAAGACTAAACTACAAATACAAATAAATATGATACCTGGCACAAAGGAATGGAAAAGATCATTTAAAAAGCCAACTATAAAAGGTCCAGTAGCTGCTATAAGATAGCCTCCAAATTGTGCAAAGCCTGAAAGAAAAAGACTAGTAGGGACATCTTTAGCGCTTAAGGCTATAAAAAGTAAGCCTAGGCTAAAGCCTCCTCCTACTGGTATAGACACTATAAAAGTCATAATAACATCTAAAGTAAGACTGCTACTTGGGATAAAAAGCATCAGTCCTGCTACCAAATAGCAAAGGGCAACTATGATAACTACAATCTTCCTAGCTGGTGGTCTAACTCTAGCAGTTAGACGAGGAACTAAAAAGGCTGAAAAGATGGCAAAAAACTGCATCAAAGAGTTTATGTTTGCAGACGTGCTAAGACTTACGCCCTTGCTTTGAAGTATAAGAGGATACCACGAAGCAAAAGTGTAAAATAAAAGACTTTGTAAGCCCATAAAAAACACTATCACCCAAACTTCAAAGTTAGCATAAAGATTAATGGTGCTTTTTTTCTTTTTCAAGATAAACTTTGCACGCCATCTTCCATGCTTTAACATAGGTATCCAAGCTAGTAAAACTATAAAAGCTAAGATCGCCCACACAGCAAGGGCTGCCTTAAAGTCGAGGACATGACTTATAGGAAGGCTTATACTTGCTCCTAGGAAGGCTGAGATACATAAGGCTGAGCCATAAAGCCCTGTAATAAGCCCTAACTTTTTAGCAAAAAACTTTTTAATCAAAACTGGAACTAAAACGTTTTGTACTGCTATACCAAGACCTACTAAAAAAGTCCCTATAAAAAGATAGATTCCAAAACTGCCAAATCCACTAAAAATATCAACACCATAAGACCTTATAACTAGCCCTACAAAACAACAAACAATGGCTAAAAAGATCATCTTTATATAATTAAATCTTAAAGCTACTAATGATCCAAAACCAAAAAGAACTAAGACTATACCTGCTAAAAGACCTGCTAACGTACTAGAGTGAAGCACATCTGTGATATCGCCCATCAAAGGACCAACGCCAGTTACTGGCGCACGAAGATTAAGACTTATTAGTATGATAAGGATTAACAAGATACTTGTTGGTTTAATCTTAGCCTTCACCGTAAGACCTTTGAGATAAGATATTTATATGAAACTAGAGATAGTTTAGAATCTTATTACTTTAATTCAAGTATTTTTTGAAATCTAGCTTATATTTTTGCTTTATAGGCACCGCTTTTGCCACCAAGCTTTTCTAAAAGTTTAATATCACTTATCTTCATACCTTTATCTAGTGCTTTTAGCATGTCATAAATTGTAAGCAGACTTATACTTACTGCGTGGAGTGCTTCCATCTCAACACCAGTTTTACCTTCCATAGCAACACTTGCTTGAACTTCTAGCACACCCTTACTTTTAGGGGTTATGAGTATTTCTACATTGTTTAGATTTAAGTTATGACACATAGGTATGGCATGGCTTGTATTTTTAGCAGCCATAACTCCAGCTACTACTGCACACTGCTCTACTGGACCTTTTTTAGCAGTGTTGTTAATATAAGCATCATAAGCAGCATCATTCATACTTATACAACCAGAGGCTATAGCCACCCTTTTAGTTATGTTTTTATCACCTACATCTACCATGTGAGGATTATTGTTTTCATTTACGTGAGTTATCATTTTTGGCTTCTTTTATATTTAGTTTTTAATATGAGTTAGATCTATAAAAGCTTTTAGTGTAGCAAGGGAGTTTTTAGTTTTTAGATACTCTAGGGCTTGGATATAGCCTTCTTTTATACTTCTTGCTTTATCACATATATAAAGGCTAGCACCTACATTTAGCGCTACTAACTTAGTTCTAGCTAATGTTAGCTCATCATTTTTAGATTCTAAGATATCTTTTAAAATCCTAGCATTTAAAGTACTATCACCACCTTTTAAAGTCTCATAGCTTATATACTCTAAACCTAACTCAAGCTTAGGGTCAAAAATATAGGTGCTAACTTTGCCATCTTTTAACTCACTAACCTTAGTCTTTTCACTAATGCTGAATTCATCATAACCACTTTCCCCACTTACAACAAGTGCTCTTTTTACACCAAGATTTTTAAGGGTTAAAGCTAGTATCTCACAAAGTGAAGCATCAGAAGTACCAAGTAGTATATGAGTTGGATTAGCCGGGTTACAAAGTGGACCCAAAAGATTAAAGATAGTTCTAAAGCCTAGTGTATTACGCACAGCTTTTACATGGCGCAAGGCACTATGAAAGTTTGGGGCAAAAAGAAAGGTTAGGTTTAAGTCTTTAAAACATTTTTTACTAGTTTCTAAGTCCATATTTATATCAATACCTAGCTTACTTAAAACATCAGCACTTCCACTTTTGCTAGTTACTGCTACATTACCATGCTTTATAACAGGTACTCCCATACTAGCTAGGATGATACTAGATGTGCTAGAGACGTTAAAAGTCTTATATGTGCTTCCACCAGTTCCAACTATATCAAACACTATGTCAGTTTTTTTATCTGTCTCAAACTTTAAAGCCTTGCCTTTAAGAGAGAGTGCAAAGCTTGTAAGCTCACTAACACTAGGCTTTTTAATAGCATAGCTAGTAAGTATGCTAGAGACTTCAGCATCACTTAGCCTTCCTTCAGTTAAAGCCTCCATCACTTCAAAACTACTCTTAGAATCTAAGTCTTTAAGACTTACAAGTCTCTTTAAAATAGCTTTTACATCAAGACTATCTTGCTTGTAACTAAAAAAGTTCATGAGCATCTTTTCACCTAGCTCTGTGCCTATAGATTCTGGGTGGAACTGAAGACCTAAGAGTGGATAGTCTTTATGAGAAACTGCCATAACTTCGCCATCTTCACTAGTAGCGACTATATCAAAACATCCCGGTATATCCTTAGCTTTAGCTACTAAAGAGTGATATCTTGCTACATTTACTCCTTGAGGCAAGGAGGCAAAAAGACCTTTGTTACTATGAGTAAGGCTGCTTAACTTGCCATGCAAGATAGAATCTGCATTAACTATAGGAACTCCAAAGGCGTGCAAGATGCACTCATGGCCTAAGCAGATTCCAAGTATGGGATACTTTCCTTTTAACTCATTGATAACAGTTGTACAAAATGGTACTTCACTAGGAGAGTTAGGACCTGGGCCTAGCACTATGTGGCTTGGAGAAAGAGCTTTTATCTCATCTAAACTTAGCTTATCACTTCTTCTTACTACTACTTCATAGCCAAGATTCTTTATAGCTTGATAGATATTGAAGGTAAAAGAGTCATAGTTATCAATGAGTAAGACCATCACTTCTCGCTTAATATACTAAACTTAGAATCTTTTAGCTCTACATAAAGCTCTTTTCGTCCATTACTAGTAAAGCTTAATTTGCCATTATGAAAGGCTTTATAGTTTTGGTTAAAAGTTATAAGAAATATATTTTTCCCTAAGTCGTTTGGATAAGGAGAGATATCTATATTGCTTATATGTATATGTTTATCTTGCTTTTTAGCAAAGATCCTCTTTTTATACTCTGCAAAGGCGTGATACTTCATTCTGTCATAGCGTATAAAATCTGGTGAGTAAAAGTTGATATAGTCTTTATAGTCACCTTTTTCCCAAACATCTTTCCACTTATAGAGGTTAGCAAGCAAAGTAGCTATATCTTCTTTTGAGGCTGGCTTAAATACATCTTCATAAGTTATAAGCTTAGAGTGTTTTAAATCTATACTTTTATCCATCTTGCTTAGCATGTTGTTATCTATAGCTATGCAGCCTCTAGTTTTCTCATTTTTTCTATGGCCATCTAAAGGAAGTCCATGTATCCAGATTCCATATCCTGTTTTATTAAGAGCTTTATCAAAAGAGTTAGGATAGCTAGTAGTTAGGGCTAGTGGACCATAGTACTGATTAAGCCCAGTTAGTTTTTCTAAGATGTCATAAACTCCTATAGGTGTAGCTAAATCCCCTTCTTTAATCTTATTGCCCTTGCCTTTTCCAACTAGGGCATTTATAGTATCTAGCTGCACAAGACCCTTACCTTGAACTTTATATAAAGTTAGGTTAGGTATAGATTTATTAGCAACAAAAAGATACTTAACACTCTCATAATAGCCAAAGTTTACATCATAGCCTTGTAGGTAGTTAAGCCAAAAATCTTTGCTAGTTAGATACCCATCTAGTATGCTTTGTACCTTATCTATACCATGTTCTTTGTAGGTTTTTAAAAGACTAGTCATGGCATCTGCTAGAGCCTGTTCTGATTTGTTTTGGCTTGATGCAGTATTAGCTTTTACATCTTTAGGTAAAGAAGTTTGACTAGTTGGAAGTGGGGTAGTCTCTATCTTAGCTTCTATATTAGTTTCTACTTTGGGCATACTAGTTTGCGAGACTTTATCTTTAGGTGTGCTTACACTCTTAAATGTATCCATAGTTTTTGATGCACTTGAAGCTCCCGTCTCATCTGTAACGTTAGCAGTCTTATCTACAGTGCCTTTGGTCGTGTTAGTTGGACTTGGATTAGGTGGGGTAAACTGACTACTTAGATCTATTTTTGTATCCATAGCAGGCTTATTTGATGCATCTTTATCAAGATTAGCACTACCTACTTTTACAGTGTTTGTATTTACTCCACTTGTATTTGCACTTCCTTGCTCGCTTGTGCTTACTTGGGCATCCTTTGCACTAAGTGCATTCCCTATAGATAGACTAAGTAGCGAACTAAGACTTAGAGCTATACAACCAACTTTTAACAACTTTAACACTATTATCTCCTTAAATCAAAACTATATTAAACTACAAATCAAAGCTATAGCCAAAACTTTTGAGATTTTTTTCATTCTTATCCCAACCTTTTTCTACTACAACGTCTAATTTTAAATAGACTTTTTTGCCAGCTATTAACTCACATTTTTTTCTAGCAGCTATAGATATATCTTTTATAGCACTAGCACCCTTCCCAACGACCATTTGCTTTTGTGTTTCTTTGTTTACAACTATTTGGGCAAATATGGATTCTAAGGAATCTTTTTCTACAACCTTTAGCACCCTAACATCGCTTTCATAAGGTATCTCTTCACTCATCCTATCAAATACGCACTCTCTAATGGCTTCTTTATATAAGTCTTTCATAGTGGCATCGCTTAAATCTTCTGGGTCATAAAGGAAGGGCCCTTCAGGGAGATTTAAGCTTAAGATATCAAGTAAAGATTCTATGTTTTTGCTAGCCTTGTTTGGTTTAGAGGCAGAAAGGGGAATTATAGCTAGAGTGTTTGAACTAAGGTTGCTATATCTTTGCAAGTCATTAAGCAAGTCTTTTTGATCTAAAAAATCCATCTTGTTTAAAACTAGTATATGAGGTTTATCGCAAAGTTTTAAAAAGTCTTTATAGTGTTTTACTTCATCATCTTTTTTACTGGCCACGCTTATGAATATGCAAATATCACTGCTTGATATAGCCTTTAAAGCCTCTTGCATCATGTATTCATTTAGTAGTCTTTCTTTGTGGTGAAGTCCTGGAGTATCTACAAAGATGATTTGAGAATCTATTTTTACGTTATCTTTAATAACACTATGTTGCAAAAACATATTCAAACGCTTCCTTGTAGCATTAGCCTTTTTTGAAACTAGAGCTAAAGGCGTATTAGCTAGTGCGTTTAAAAGGGTGGACTTACCAGCATTAGGCCTGCCTATAAGTCCTACATATCCACAAGTAGTAATAGTCTTCATAACCACCTTAATCTTTGAGATAACTTCACTTTAGTAGTCTTCTTTTTTTAGTTTTTTGACAGTTCTATTTAACCTATCAGTTGTTGGATACATAAAGATGCTATCTTTTATGATAGATATCTTTGGATCATCAACCGCATAGCTTTCTACTTTTATAGGAAGCTTAGTGTCAGCATCTTGTTCTTGTGAAAGATTTTTATTAGTCCTTAGTACTAAAACTATGATTCTAGAATCTTGGGCTGCTACTTCAAAACTATCATCTTTTGGGCTTATAACATAGATATCTTTACCTAAATCTCCAACTACTCTAATCTTAAAGTTATGTGGTTTAGAATCTGTATTTTCTATAAGTACCTTATAAGCATTATCAACTGCACCGCTTCTTCTTATCTCATAAGTTTCTTGGGTTCTATTAATGTTTAATAAAGTATCTTTCTTGTTAAAGGCTAAGACTATAGCAATTATTACAATTAAGATTAAAACTACTATGTAGCCTATAGTTTTTGGACGGAAGAATCTAATCTTATTGCTTTTAGCTATGGCATTAGGCGAGCTCCAAGTTACAAGACTTTTTTTACCCATACGTCCCATAACATTGGTACAAGCATCAACGCATTCAAGACAGTTTACGCACTCTAACTGCATACCCTTTCTTATATCTATATGAGCTGGACAAACCTGCACACAACGCAAACAGTCTATGCAATCATGATCATTCCCACCTTGGAAGTTATTAGGCTTGCCATCAGGCATATAAACTGCCCCACCTCTATTTTCATTGTAGATTGCCATAATGGTGTCATTATCATAAAGCACGCTTTGAACCCTGGCGTAAGGACATATATATACGCAAAAATTTTCAGCTATAAAGCAGCCATCTACAAATAAAAACAAGCCTATAACTATCCAAAAGCCTAAAAAGACAAAGTGATCAGTTATGTTTAAAATAGAATGCCAAAAATCAATTGGCGCTACAAAGTAAAAAAGAAAGTCAGCACTAGCAATGGCTGAGATTATAAAAAATATAACTAGACCTAAAAAGTAGCGAAACTTCTTGCTTGCTGTGTTTAATACTAAAGGTTGTTGTTTGTTTGAGATCTTTTTTCTAAGACGTAAAATCTTAGTCTGGATTAAATCCCTATAAATCACTCTAAAAATAGTCTGTGGACAACCCCACCCACACCATACACGTCCTCCCATAGTGGTCATAAGAAATATACCAACAAAAAGCAATATGGTTAAAAACGGAAGGACATAAAGCTCTTGGAAGTTAAAGTTTACAAAAAAGAGATGCAACTCACCTCTGGTAAAAGAAAGTAGGAATATATGAATTCCATTTATGGTTATAAAAGGTGCGACTAGTAACACTATGGTTAAAATCACATACCATACATAACGTTTTTTTCTAAAAAGTTGCAATCCTTTAGGGATAAATTTTTCCGTCTTGGGTTTTTTTATAGCTGTAGTCTGAGCAGTTTCCATTTAGCTCTCCCTTATCTTCTTAAAATGCATTAGCGTTAAAAGCGACTTGGACTTAATTATATTTTACCAAGACGACAAAAAACTAAACTATGATTAAGTTTTTCTTAGTAAAACAAGTTTTTATGAAAGTCCCCGCCTAGCTTTATATCTCCATGAAGCCTTAAACTTTTTATAAGATCTTACAAGCTAGCTTGCATGATAAAAAAACTCAGCTAGTTAAAACAACCTTTACATAAATGCACTTTCTTGGCAAATCTTAGCATAATTAGCGCCATCTAAACATAACAATCGTTATTTTTAACTACTCTTATATCTATAAAGGCTTAATATTGAGAATCTTATCTTTAGTAGTTTATATAAAGATGATATTTAAAGGGTGATTGAAATATTTTTGTGTGTAAAAACTTAGATGAAAAACTAAAAAAAGATTAGAGCCTTCTAGTTCCATAAGAAACTAAAGGGCTTTTTATAAAATTATATTAACTCTATAACTGCTAAGGTACTAGCATCGCCTTTTCTAATGCGACTTCTTTGTATCCTTGTATAACCACCATTTCTATCTTTATAGTTTGGCGCTACCTCAGTTATAAGCTTTTTGGTTGCTTCTTTATTTTGAAGCTCGCTAAAAACTGCTCTATGGGTGTTAAAGTCTGCATTTTTAGCTGGAGTGATAAGTTTTTCTATATAGCTTTGAAGTTCTTTTGCTTTAAAAATACCAGTTTCAATCTTTCCATGCTTTATAAGAGCTATAGCAAGATTTTTAAGCAGTGCTTTTCTATGAGAAGATGTTCTTCCTAGCTTTCTATAACCGTGTCTATGTCTCATTGTCTTTTCCTTACTTTTGCTTACTTAATCGTTTATTTAATGTGTTAACTAATGTCGCAGGTAGCTCTGTTCCCACAGCAAAACCTATATCTGCAAGCTTTTGTGCTATCTCATCATAAGATTTTTTACCTAGGTTCTTAATAGATTTAAGCTCTGCTTCATCCATCAAAACTAGTTCGCCAACGTATTTGATGCCTTTGTTTTGCAAGCAGTTACTTGGTCTATGCTCAAGATTTAGTATCTCTATAGGAGACATTAAAACATTTAGCTCTGGACTATTTTCTATACCTGCAGAGTTATTAACTGGCTCTGAACTTAAGTCTGCACCAAAAACTTTCATCTGTGAGTGCATAGTAGAGATAGCTTCTTTAAAAGCATCCACTGGACTTATCTGGCCATTAGTTTCTATGTCAAAAACTATCCTCTCAAAGTTAGGATCAGATTCTACAAGTACGTTTTCTATCTCGTAATTTGCCAGCCTAACAGGTGTAAAGAAGGCATCAAGTGGTATAAAACCGCTAGGAGTGCTTTCTCTTATGTTCTCACTAGGCACATAACCTATACCTTTTTGGATTACAAGGCTAAACTTGAAAGTGGTATCTTTGTTGATGGTAGCAAGATGAAGATCTTTGTTAATAATCTCAACTAAATCATTATCAAGATGCTTTCCAACCAAAGTTAGTGCTCCATCAAACTCATAGTCTACTTCGATTCTATCTACTTGCTCACCTTTTATCTTAAACTTTAAGTTTTTAATATTTACTATAAAAGGTGCTACGTCCTCAACTATACCACGCACAGAATCAAACTCATGCGCAACACCTTCTATCTTGATAGCAGTAGTTGTATAACCAGCACAGCAAGATAAAAGTAGTCTTTTTATAGGATGTGCAAAAGTTATGGCATAACCTTGCTCAAAAGGAAAAACATTAATGCGAACTCTATTATCAGCTACATTTTGCACTTGAAGTTCTGTAGGTTGATATGGGCTTGTTTTGATACTATTCATGTTACTTCCTATTATTTAGAATACAACTCAACAATTAGTCTTTCTTCTATTGGTATTTCAACTTCAGTTCTTTCTGGGTATCTAGTTAAGATTCCAAACTTTTTATCTTTATCTATGTCAACCCAAGGGGCAATCCCTACTTGCTCAGTTAGGCCTATAGCTTTTAAGATTTGAGGATTGTTTTTACTTTTTTCTCTTACTTCAACTTTTTGACCTTGTTTTACTACATAAGAAGGGATATCTAATCTTTTGCCATCTACTAAGATATGTCCATGAGTTACTAACTGTCTTGCAAATCTTCTAGTGGTAGCAAAACCCATTCTATAAACTACATTATCAAGTCTAGTTTCTATAAGGCGAATTAGATTTTCTCCAGTGTTGCCTTCTTGTCTACTAGCTTCAAAGAAAGTCGAACGGAACTGTTTTTCGCTTATGCCATACATAAACTTAGCTTTTTGTTTTTCTCTAAGCTGTAAGCCATAATCTGAAATCTTACCTCTTCTTTGCCCATGTTGTCCTGGGCCATAACTTCTTTTATCTAAAGAGCTTTTACCGGCGATTCTTCTTTCGCCCTTCATATTTAAAGAAACGCCAAATCGCCTTTCGATCTTTTCAACTGGTCCTGTATATCTAGCCATCTACTCTCCTTATACTCTTCTTCTTTTAGGTGGTCTACAACCATTATGCGGTAAAGGTGTGACATCTTTTATCCAAAGTACTTTTATACCTTCAGTAGCACCAACGCTTTTTATAGCAGTTTCTCTACCACTTCCAGGACCTTGTACTTTTATACCAACTTCTTTGATGCCATGCTCTTTTGCCTTACCAAGTGCACTTTCTACTGCTTGCTGAGCAGCATAAGGAGTGCTTTTTTTAGATCCTTTAAAACCAAGGCCTCCAGCAGTTGCCCAGCAGATAACATTGCCCACTTCATCAGTAACTGTTATGTTTGTATTATTAAAAGAAGCAGCTATGCAGACTATGCCTCTAGCTATATTTTTCTTGACCACTCTTTTTTTAAGTGTTGTATTTTTCTTTGCCATTAACTACTCCTTACTTACTACCAACAGTTTTTTTCTTACCCTTGCGAGTACGTGCGTTGTTTTTAGTTGTCTGACCACGTACTGGAAGACCTTTCCTGTGGCGAAGCCCTCTATAGCTTCCTAAGTCCATTAAGGCTTTTATATCCATCGTTACTTTTTTTCTTAAATCACCCTCGACCATGTAGTCAGATTGTATTTTCTTAGCAATCTTTGAGACTTCATCTTCGCTGAGATCAAAAACTCGCTTATCAAAAGATATATCTACGCTTTTCAAGATATCTCTTGAGGTCTTAAGACCTATACCGTAAATATAAGTTAGAGCGTATTCAACTCTTTTCTTTTTTGGCAAATCTACACCAGCAATCCTAGCCATATTTTATCCTTGTCTTTGTTTATGTTTAGGGTTAGAGCATATAACTCTCACAACACCTTTACGTTTGATAACTTTGCACTTATCACACATTTTTTTGACCGAAGGTCGAACTTTCATAATTTCTCCTTGACTGCCCTAAGCACTAAATGATGTTTAAATTAAAGGGAGTTTTTAGTGATCAATACATAAGTATTAAGCTTTGCATTCTATCATTTTTTTATAAAAAAAAGCTTAACTACACCTGCCTCCTCCATCACAACTAACGAAGTTAGCAAGATTAAAGGCTAAAGCGCTAGGCTTTAAGATTTAAAAAAGCTACAAAAGAAGTAAGGCTTTAAAGAAACATCAAAACTCTCTTAAGCACTTATAAGTCTAACATCAGCTACTTGCAAGAAAAGCCTTAGTACTCTTTGAATTAACTTGGTTCTATTAAGCCTTAAGGTCTTATCTTCATCATTAATTAGCACTTTTTCAAAAAGCGTGTCTAGTAAGCTAGTTAGGCTAAATATAGCCTCTACTTTTAAATCTATATCCTTATAGTCCTTGCCTTCAAGCTCTTTTAGTCTAGCAAAGAGGTCTTTTTCGCACTCTACCATTAAGCTTTCATCTACATCTAAGTTATCACTACTTTCACTAGAAACATTAGCCAACCTTTTAAAAGTAGACTGCAAGGCACTTAGTGAGTTGGCTTTTAGATACTTCTCTATGGCGTGTATATTTTTAAAAGTACTTGCTACATCAAAGTTTAAGCTAACTACAGATCTAACCACGCTTGGATTTATACCAGGTAAGATTCCAAAGTAGCGCTCTTTTATAAAACTTAGCAGTCTTTCATCTTCTATAATGTCTTCTAGCTTTAAGTTCAAATCAAACTTTTCTAAGATTCTAAGCAAGCTTGCAGCATTACGCCTTAAAGCAAAAGGATCTTTAGACCCAGTTGGAATCTTATCTAGCTTAAAAAGCATATTTAGCGTGTCTATCTTTGTGGCTATATTAACAAGTGCGCTAACTTCTGAACTAGGCAAGGAAGCATCAAGTCCATTAGGAAGATACTGCTCTTTTATAGCCCTGCAAACTTCTTCATTAAAACCCGCTTCTTTAGCGTACTTTGCTCCTATAACTCCTTGAAGTTCTGGGAACTCATTAACCACTTGGCTCAAAAGATCGTTTTTAGCTAAATCTAGCGCAGTTTGTGTATCCTTACTATCTAAGCCTAAAAGCTTACAAAGTTTTATAGCTATCTCTTTTTCGCGCTCACACTTTTCTTGTAAGTTGCCTCCCCCACTTACAAAACCTATAGTGGAAAGATCACCAAAGTTAAGTTTAGATTCTAAGTCGTTTAAGTAAAAAAACTCAGCATCTTTAAGCCTAGCTTTTAGTACTTTTTCATTACCACCTATGATTAAAGAGTAGTCATCATCTTTTAAGAAAGCATTACTAACTACTACAAAGGAGTTATGAAGCACTCCATCTTTAAAGGTAGGGAAGTAACGTTGATTTTCTTTCATGGAAGTAATTATTACTTCACTAGGAACTCTTAAAAAGCCCTCTTCAAAGCGTCCTAAAAGTGCACATGGATACTCAGTTATAGCAACTACTTCATCTAGCAAGCTAGTATCTAGGTCTATAGTTATATCATGTTTTTTTTCTAAAGCTTTAAAGCCTTCTTCTATCTTGGCTTGCCTTTTATCTTGATCTAGTACTACGCCAAAGTTTTCCAAACCTTTAAAGTACTCTTCTATGCTATTTACTTCTAAGATAGGTACTCTAGACTGCCTGTGAGTAAAGGTCATGCTTTTAGATTTTAGTCCATAGCCTTCAAACTCTAAAGTTTTAGAATCTAAAAGGATTAATACATTTCTTATAGGGCGTATAAAGCTTTCTTTATTATCCCCCCACCTCATAGACTTGCCAAAGTTAAGCCCTTTTAAGAACTCTAAAACTAGGCTAGGTAGGATTAAACTAGTATCTTTTGGGCTCTCTTCTTTTTCATAAAAAAGCACTTCTTTGCCATCTTTTAGTGTAGTTTTTACTTCATCTTCAGAGATGTTGTTTTTCTTTAAAAACGCAAGTCCTGCATTAGTAAGTTTGCCATCTTTATAGGCTATCTCAACTGGGGCACCATAGCTTTGTACTACCTTTGGTGCGCTAAACTCTGGAAAGCTTTCAGCAAAAAAAACCAACCTTCTAGGTGTATAGTAAAACTTAAAGTTAGTATCGATATTGTTTTCTATCAACAAGTTCTTAAAACCAGAGGTTATAGAATCTAGATTCTTAAGCAAAGGGAAGGCTGGTAACTCTTCAGTTAATATCTCGATTAAGGCTTTCACAGTACTCCTTTTTTGTTTTAAGTATAATACAGATTTATCAAAGGTATAGAGTGCTAAAGAAAGTTTTAATCTTCATAATGTTTAACATTTTGTTAGTCTTTGGGACTGAGCTAAACTTCAAAGTAGAACAAAAATGCGTTAGTCTACACGAGTTTAGCAAAAAACAAATAGATGTTTTACTGTATGCCTATTTATATGGGAAAGAACATGGTTTTGGCTACACTATGGCAGCTATCGCCTGGCAAGAATCTTGTAGTGGAGAGTATCTTCTTAACTTTCAAGATCCAAGTGCTGGGATCTATCACGCACTAGTTCCTGGTGTGATTAAAAAATATACAAAATATAAAGATTCTAACTTTTTACGCAATATTATAGGGCAGATGCTTATATCTAATCCAGAGTTTGCAAGCTCTATAGCTTTAGATGAGTTAAAGTACTGGCAAAGAGTGAGAAAAGGGAACTTTAAGTCCATCATTAAAAGCTACAACAAGGGCTTTTCGTGGGAAAAAAACCACCGTGCTAATAGGATAGCTACTAACTACTATCATGATATAGATAGAAAGATAAAAGCCCTCCAAACCTTCATCCCAAAAAAACTAAAACACTATGACTACAAAACACCTAGTCTTGAATTAGACTACTCCATAAAAAAAGAAGCCAAATTTAACCCTTATAAAAAAGATTCCAAAACTCCTACCTATTATCTATTAAAAGAAAAGTGACTTAGTCAAAGGAGGAAGTGTGATACGCCCTAAGAAAGGCATGTTTCTAGTATAATAAAGCCTAGTTTTAAGGAGAATTAATGGACAACAATGTAAAAGAGATACAAATTGATCAATCCATGAAGGAAAGCTACCTTGACTACTCCATGAGTGTCATAGTAGGAAGGGCTTTGCCTAATGCCAAGGATGGATTAAAACCAGTTCATAGACGTATACTTTATACTATGAGCGAGTTAAATATAACTCATAAAACGCCTTATAAGAAGTCAGCCCGTATCGTTGGGGATGTTATGGGTAAGTATCACCCACATGGTGATAGCTCTATCTATGATGCTTTAGTAAGGCTTGCTCAGCCTTTTTCTATGAGACTAGAGCTAATTGATGGGCAGGGTAACTTTGGATCAATAGATGGCGATAAAGCCGCTGCTATGCGTTATACAGAAGCACGTATGACACTAGCTAGTGAAGAGCTACTAAAAGATATAGAAAAAAATACAGTTGATTTCACACCAAACTATGATGATACCTTAAAAGAGCCAGATGTTTTACCTACTAGGATTCCAAACCTTTTGATAAATGGTAGCAGTGGTATAGCTGTAGGTATGGCCACTAATATACCACCTCACAGAAGTGATGAAGTAATAGACTGTCTCTTACACTTAATAGATAATAAAGATGCTAACTTAGAAGAGCTTATGCAATTTATCGCAGGACCGGATTTCCCAACTGGGGGGATAATCTATGGTAGAAGTGGAATCTTAGAGGCTTACGCTACAGGACGTGGACGCATAAAGATACGCGCTAAAACCCACATAGAAACTAACAAGCATAAAGATTCCATCATCATAGATGAGATACCTTATCAAGTCAATAAAGCTAGATTAGTAGAACAAATTAGCGAGCTTGCTAAAGAAAAGATTATCGAAGGTATAAGCGAAGTTAGAGATGAAAGCGATAGAGAGGGTATGCGCGTAGTTATAGAACTTAAAAGAGAAGCACTAAGTGAGATAGTACTAAACCACCTCTTTAAGTCTAGTCAACTAGAAGTCACTTTTGGAATCATCATGCTTGCTATTGACAATAAAGAGCCAAAAGTTTTTACATTAATAGAGCTTTTAAATCTTTTCTTACAACACAGAAAAACTATCGTTATAAGAAGAACTATCTTTGATCTAGAAAAAGCGCGTGCAAGGGCACATATCTTAGAAGGCTTAGTTATAGCACTAGATAATATAGATGAAGTTATAAAGCTTATAAAAGCTAGTAAGGATGCACAAAGTGCAACTGAAGGGCTAATGGAGAAGTTTAAACTTAGCGCCCTTCAAGCAAAAGCCATCTTAGAGATGAGACTTCAAAGGCTTACTGGTCTAGAAAGAGATAAGATAGAACAAGAGTATAAAGAAGTCTTAGAACTTATAGAAGAGCTTAATAAGATTCTAAAAAGTGAAGAGCGTTTAAATGAAGTCATAAAAGAAGAACTTTTAGAATCTAAAAAGCTTTTTAGCACTCCTCGCCTTACTCAGATAGAAGATAACTATGATGCTATAGATGTCTTAGATCTAATCCCTAATGAGCCAGTAGTTGTCACTATGAGTCATAGAGGCTATGTAAAACGTGTGCTTCTTAAAAACTATGAAAAGCAAAACAGAGGTGGTAAGGGCAAGATTGGTGCTAATACTCATGATGATGACTTTATACAAAGCTTCTTTACAGCTAATACTCATGATACGATTTTACTTATCACTAATCGTGGTCAGCTTTACTGGCTAAAAGTTTATAAGATCCCTGAAGCTAGCAGAACAGCCATAGGCAAGGCTGTAGTTAACTTAGTTAATCTTCAACCTGATGAAAAGATAACTACAACTATCACGACTACAGACTTCTCAGATGAAAAATCCCTAGTCTTTTTCACTAAAAAAGGTATAGTAAAAAGAACTAATCTAAATGAGTACAGCAACATTAGAAACGTTGGAGTAAGAGCTATAAATCTTGATGAAGATGATGAGCTAGTAAGCACTCATATAGTTGATAAAAGCACTAAAGAGCTTTTCATAGCAACTTTTAAAGGTATGTGTATACGCTTTGCAGTTGAAGACTTAAGAGAGATAGGTCGTGTAAGTCGTGGAGTTACAGGCATAAGATTTAAAGAAGAAGGAGACTATGTTATAGCTGCTACTACTTTAAAAGGTGATGGAGATAAGCTTTTAAGTGTCTCAGAACTAGGCATAGGAAAGCAGACTACTGCAGGCGATTATAGAATCCAAAATCGCGGTGGCAAAGGCGTCATAGCCATGAAGCTAACTAATAAAACTGGCAACCTAGTAAGTGTAGTAAGCGTCGAAGATGAAAGCCAAGATCTAATGCTACTTACAAGCCTAGGCAAGATGATAAGAGTAGATATAGCACACATAAGAAGTGCAGGACGAAACACTAGTGGTGTGAAAATAGTAAATGTAGTAGCTCCAGATAAAGTAGTCTTTGTAAGTCTTTGTGCTAAAGAAGACTTACCAGAAGATGAACTAGGAGAAGACTTAGAAGGAAGTGAAGAAAGCCCTTTAAGTAATACTAACAGCCAAGGAAACAACAACTCTAGTAATGAAGGTGGGCTGTTTTAACTAACTAAAGGCTTAAACTAAAAAGCCTAAGCGCCGCAAGGATAAAAGTATGAAAAAATTAGCGATCTTAGGTACACTAGTAGCCATATCTTGTCTTTATGCAACCTCTTTAGAAGAGCTAACACAAAAGTGTGATAGTAAAGATGCTAGTAGCTGCAAAGAAGTAGCAAGGATGTACTATAACAGCAAGGATATGCCTACTAACTATGAAAAGGCTCTAAACTACGCTAAAAAAGGCTGTGACTTAAAAGATTCTAAAAGCTGCCTCATGGTAGGCTCTCTTTATGAAGATGGAGATGTTATAAAAGCTAACCTTCAAAAAGCTACTAAGTACTATAAAAAAGCTTGCGAGTTAAAAGATGGTGCAGGCTGTGACTTAGTAGGTCAGATGTATGCACAAGATGCCTTAGCTAAAGAAGCCCTTACAAAAGATGGAGTAAAAAAAGATGCAAATCTAAAAAGCTACAGTGAGGCTATAGAGTTTTTTAACAAAGCCTGCATACTTAATAGCGCTAATGGCTGCTATAACCTAGGTGTATCTTATAGCTTTGGTAAAGGTGTAAAGCAAGATTATAATAAGGCTGATAGTTTATATAAAAAAGCTTGCGAGCTTAATAGCATTAGTGGCTGTTATAATCTAGGTGTGTCTTATTTAAAAAAAGCAGACCTTAAAAAATCACAAGTAGCAAAACACTACTTTAAAAAAGCTTGTGGATTAGGGGATGAGCGATCTTGTGATGACTTAAAGCTTATAGGGCGCTAAAGTTTTTTAGATTCTATAAAAAGGCTAGATTATGAAAAAAGATATTTTTCTTGGGGCACTTATATATTTTATCTTAAGTGGCAGTAATCTTGTGAATGCTGCTTCGTTGTCTGAGTTTTTTAATCCATCTAATATGAGTGCTAGTGAGAGGGCTATAAATCCAAACAAAGATGATGAGATACGCTACTACAAAAGAGACTGTGCTAACAACAACGCCCTAGCCTGCAACACCCTAGCAAATCTTTACTTTTCTGGTAGTGGTATAACTAAAGACTATCAAAAGGCTAATGCACTTTATAACAAGGCCTGCACTCTTGGTAGTGCTTCAAGCTGTGCAGCACTAGGGGCTATATATAAAAATGGAGTTGGTGTAAAAAAAGATTCTAATCTTGCTAAAAGCTACTATCAAAAGGCTTGCAATTTAGGAGATAACTACTCTTGCAAACAGCACAACTAAGAAAGACTTAGAATCTAAGCTAAAAACTAGGCTAAAGCTTTTAATCCTTTAGTTTTTTAAACTAGCATTTAGCCTATTTATCTACTTAACAAACTTAAAGTCATACTCCAAACTGCCATCTAGTGAGTTATATACATTTTTAAAGCCTAGTTTTGTCAATCTTTCTGACATAACTTGACTTTGAGTGCCTGTATAGCAGTGAACTACAAACTTTTTGTCTTTGTTTTGTTCTAGTATAGGAAGGTAAGGCTTCATGTCGTCGTTTAAAGGTATATTTATAGCGCCTTTAAGATGTCCTGCTTCATAGTCTTTTTTAGCCCTAACATCTATTATCAAACTATCTTTTTTACCTACACTTTTTTCTACATCATCACCTAGTATATTAGTATAAGTGTAAAGTTTATAGCCTTTAAACTCATCATATCCTTGTGCTATCTTTACATCTTTAAAGTCTAGTTTTTTAAGTATTTTAAATGCTTTTTGTGCATCTTTAGCCCTATCAGATATAAGCACGATAGGGAAGTTTTTGTATTTATTAATAAAATCTCTATCTAGATGCTTTAAGGCATGATCATTTCGCCTTATGGCAAACTTTAAGTGCCCTTTTTTATACTCTGACTTATTTCTTACATCTATAACTAAGATCTTTTCTTTTAAGTCCCTATTATCTTGCATATGCTGTAAGGTTTCTCCTGAAAAGATACCACTTGCTTTATCTTTAGCGCTTGCTAGGTTCATAAAAGTAGCTGCTAATAAAAAGGCTGCTAATAGTTTTAGTATCACTTGTGTCACTGGTGTTTTTAACATCTTAGTCACTTACTTTCCTTTTATCTATAAGTTTTATTTTGCTGATTTATAAGTCTAGCATAAGCTTTAATTTTTACATATCACTAGA
This sequence comes from Helicobacter sp. 13S00401-1, assembly GCF_002272925.1. Lineage (GTDB taxonomy): Bacteria > Campylobacterota > Campylobacteria > Campylobacterales > Helicobacteraceae > Helicobacter_I. Next base: position 161,213 of record NZ_MLAR01000003.1, read on the forward strand.
TATTGCTAATACTTTTGGATTTTAGTTAGTATGCAAGATACAAAAAAACAAAAAAGGAAAGTAATTTGCAATATAAAATCTTAAGTAGGCTTATCATAAGTTCTTTACTAGCTGGAAGCATAGCCTTTGGAGCATCTTTTAAAGACTTAGAACAAAAATGTGGTAGTGGTGATGTTAACTCATGTGGAATCTTAGGTAAGCTTTATTATAGTGGTCAAGAAACTCCAAGAGATGTCGCTAAAGCAATACAGTATCTTAAAAAAGCTTGTGATGGTAATGTAGCAGATTCTTGTAATGCACTTGGTTACTTTACTGAGTATGGAGATAGTATCGCTCAAAGTTATGAAGGAGCTTTAAAGCTATATCACAAAGCTTGTGAGTTAGGCAGTGATAAAGGATGTTTTAATGTGGGAGTGTTTTACTTTAAAGGGATAAAAGTTAACAAAGATCCTATAAAAGCAAAAGATTACTTTAACAAATCCTGTGAGCTAGGTAATAAAGAAGGCTGCAGAAACGCTATTTTTGTAGATCATTAAAAAGCACTTTTAAATAGCTTGATGTTTGCAAATGCCTTTTGCACTAACATTAGCCTTAAGTGCTAAATAAGGATATAAGATGATATTTAAAATCTCAAAAGGTTTGCTTTTAAGTTTAATAATAGCTAGTGGGTCTTTATATGCTACTTCGATAAAAGACTTAAAACAAAAGTGTGCTAATAAAGATGGGAAAAGCTGTCACATATTAGCAGCCTACTACTATGATAAAAAAGACTATGGAAAATCCACTAAGTACGCTTTAAAGTCTTGCAGTCTAGATGAAGCTATAGCATGTGGAGTGGCTGGTCGTGCTTATGAAAATGGGGAAGGTGTAAAAAAAGATACTAAAAAAGCAAAGCTTTATTATAAAAAAGCTTGCAACTTAGGGCTAAGTAAGGGCTGTGAGAATGCTAAAAAGCTAGAGGGATAGCTTTCTTAAAAGTCTAAGATTCTATGTACAAACTTTAAAGATAAACAAGCTTGCCGCCACTACCCCCTGCGTTAAATGGAGCATTTACAAAGCCTTTTACAAACTTACTTTTTTCTAAATAATTTGTAACTAGGCTTTGTAAGATCTTATTACCCTTGCCATGCACTATTAAAACCTCGCTAAAACCTGCCATTAGCGCGTTAGATATAAAACTATCCATAGCTTCTAGGGCTTCTTCTTTAGTTAAGCCGTGCAGATCTAGTTTAAGATCACCTTTTACCTCAGCACTTAGTGTATAACTTATAGTAGTTTTATTAGGGCGCAAGCCTTTAGGCGCACTTAACTCACTAACCCTAGCATTAATCTTTATGCCATTTTCTAACTCTAAAATATACTCACTTTTTAAAACTTTTATAACCTTAGCCTTGCTTCCTTTATACTCAACTATCTCATCTAGCTTAAAGTTTTTATGTTTGTTTGTAAGCTCTAACTTAGCTTCTTTATTACTAGCTTCCCTCTTATCAACCTTAGTTAAAGCCTTGTGTATAAGCGTGCTTTCATTTGACTTAGTAGGTAGCTTTTTAAGTAGCATCTTTAGTTCTTTTATGCTTTGGTTGTACTCTCTTTGAAGCTCAAATTTTAGATTTTGATAAACACTTTTTAGCTCTTTACTTTGAGATTCTAAACTTTGGATCTTTTTAGCATAGTCTTTTTTAAGCTTTTCTAACTCAAGATTATTTTGCTTTAACTTAGTTATCTCATAGGCGTGAGTTTCTATCAAGTTATCAAGCCTTAAGGAATCTTCTCCATGAAACTCTTGTGCTTTTTTAACTAAGCTTAGTGGGATTCCATACTTTAAGGCACTTTCAAAGGCGTAACTTTTACCTATACCTTCTATAAACTCATACTTTGGCAAACTTTTTTCTATATCAAACATAGCAGCGATTAATGCCACTTTTGGATTGCTCGCTAGCAGGCTTGCTAACTCTTTATGGTGAGTAGTGATAACTATCTTAGAATCTTGATTTAACATGTGCTCTAAGATGGTCTTATAAAGACTAGAAGCCTCTTTAGTGTCAGTGCCTATTTCTATCTCATCTATACCTAAGATCATATGGTTTAGATTAAGTATCTTTGTGACTTCTTTTATACGCCCTGAAAAAGTGGAGATATCTTGCTTGCTATCTTGTGGGTCTTGGGAGATAAGCTCAATATGCTTTATATAAGGAATCTTACTTAAAGTAGCATTTATAGCCATAGGTATAAAGTACTTAGCACAAAAGCTAGCACTTAGGATACTTTTTAAAAGCATGGTTTTACCGCCGGCATTAACCCCAGTTACTAAAAGCAGTTGTTTATCAAAACTTACATTAAAAGACTTAGCATTTTTAATGCTTGGATGTTTATAGTCTTTTAAGACAAAATCAAAGTTTGCCAAATCGCTAGAGTGTACTGCCTTTACAAACTCATAGTTATAAGCCCTAGCAAAGCTTAATCTAGCTAGGGCTGCATCTAAAAAGTCAAACTCCCTATCTAAAAAGTTCACAAAAGGCATATGGCGCCTTAAAGCAGCGCTTAACTCTTTAGCTATAGATTCTAAGACTAGATGAAGCTTATCTTCAAGGGCGTGCACTTGGCTTAGTGCATGTTCTGTGCTACTTGGCACTACATAAAAAAAGCCACTACTTGACCTTGATATAACGCGCGCTTTTAAGACGTTACTAAACCCGGCCCTTAATAAAAGTGCTTGCTTGCCTTCTATTAAGTGTACTTGCTTATCTACAAGATACTCTTGCAAAGTAGCTTGATTAAGCACAGAAACAAGGGCATCTTTAAAGCGTTTTTGTGCACTTTCTAAGGCTAGATTTATAGAATCTAAGTCTTTATTAAACCCTTTCTTAATGTTGCCTTCTTTATCAAAAGCCTTTAACACTTCTAATATATCTAGTGGAAAAACTATACGATTAAAGTAGTCTTTTAAGCCCTCATCTAAGTCGCTTCTTCCTTGCCAGGCTAAAAAGTAGCGTATGATTTTTACAAACTCATAAAGGCTTTTTAGATCTAAGTAACCTCCTTTTTTAAGGCTTAAAAAAAGAGGGTTTAAAACTTTTATCTTTGGAGCGTCTTCAAAAGTGTACTTTTCTAAGTAGGTAACTAGGTCTTGAAGCTTAGGCATATTAGCCACGTTAAGGTGTTTTACAAGTTTAGCTTCTAAAGCCTTTTTTTCTTCTAACCCTTCTTCTAAGATATCTAGTTTTAAGTCTTTTTCCCTAGCAAAGAATCCTAAAAAAGATTCTAAGAAGCTACCTAACCCTAGTCTATTGATATGCATATCTTTTATTGACACCTTTTATATAGTCCTTATAGCTTTAACTTTTTTAGTCAAATTATAAAGCAAATTTAAAGACTTAAAAGAAATATCTTTGCTTGTAGTTTTATTATCTTGTGACTGCAGTTTTTATAGCATTTGTAATCTTATCTTTATGAAAAAAGCACATTGTGTGTTGCTAACTTTTGCATGCTTTAACATAAACTAGAATCTAGCTTTAACTAGGATCACTACAGCTATCTTCATCTAAAACACTAGGCTAGCAAACTCTAAAAGTGCGTGTACTAGATATCTTATGAACACAAAAAATAACATTAATACTTAAAATAATAATTATTATTATTTTTATCTAATATAAGATATAATGCCCTTTATTTCCAAAAATATAATCTTAGATTTGATTCCATAGTTTAGGGCTAATAGCTTTTGAAAGTAAAGAATCTAAAAATCACAAACACTTTAAGAAAGGTTTCTCAATGCACCATGTAGATTCCACACATACAAATGATAGTTTTAATACACAATCACCTAGTCCATTAACCCAGTCTAATTTGCAATATAAACTATGCAAGCTAGCCAAGCAAACCATGTTAGCTCCAGTTTTGTTCTCATCCCTACTTTTAGGAGCTGAAGGTCCTGTTGTAGCTATGGAAGAAGAGCCTAGCGGTGAAAGTAAAGCTCAAGCTATCAAGTTTAAAGATACTGACACTATAACTATAAAAGATATCAGCGGCTCTAGTGATAAAGTCCAAGTTGAAGTAAAAAATGGAGAAAGTAGTCCGAGCAAAACTACAAATCTAGATTTAATACAAGATGGCAGTAATAAAAAAATAGTCATCACTTTAGAATCTAACCCCACTACCCCAGCAAGCACACGCGCTACAGAATCTACAGACATCCCTTTTGCTAAGCTATTTAACACTAGCTCTAGCACACTAGGAGATTTAAACATTAATGGCGGTAAGGTTGATGGCCTAGAGCTAACTTTAGGGAAACAAGAGCGTAGCGGTAGGATAAATGGTAATCTAGAGCTAAATAAAACTGAGCTTAAAGCACAAAAGATAGATGGTGCTCGCATAACTATCAAGCTAAAAGATGGATCAAATATCACTGCCCCTGAGATAAGAAATGTATTTAAGCTAGTTACTGAAGGAGGAAGCAAGGATGCTCCAAACATCATAAAAGCAACTGAAAGTATAAGTGGAGGAGAGAGGGGTTTAGCCCTCATAGATGAAGCTAGTTTTAGTCCTTATACAAACATAGAAGTGGGTCAGCAAAGTAACTCAGATATAGCCTTTGGAGTGAGTAATCCTACTTTTTACTTTGACACTACAGAATCTAGTTTTGATATAGCAACTATTAAATCAAGTAATCCACTAGGATCTAATGTAATCCTCCAGCCTTTCTTACTTGATGGAGGAGATATAGAACTAACTAATCTTAAGATAGAAGCTACAAATATAGATACATCTAAAAACCATTTTGAAAAGTTTTTTGAAAAAGTAAGCGATAAAACAACTACAGCACTTTTACTTAAAGAAGCCATGCTAGAAAGTAAGGGCAGGATACTTTTAGGTGGAGAACGTATCCCAGTAGTAGAAGAAGTAAGTGATTCTAGGTTAGATTATGCAGATGGTGGTTTAAAAGGCAAGGAGTATTTTGATACTAAAGAATATGATGCTAAAGGCCTAGATGGAACCACTGATAAAGGCAAGTATAAGCTAGGTAAAAAGAACTTAGAATCTAATTTCACTTTAGTGAATTTCTACTTTGGTAAAAAAGTAGGAGATGAGAGCGAGGAAGATAAAAAGATAATAGAGGCAAATAAAAATATAGATGAAGAAAATAAAAAGATAGTAGAAAGCAACAAACAAGTAGCTGAAAATAACAAAAAAATAGATGAAGAAAACAAACCAATCATAGAAAGGAATAACAAGATAGCAGAGGAGAATAAAAAAATAAGAGAAAGAAATAAGGCAAAGGCTGAGGGAGAAGAAAAAGAAGCATTAAAGCCTATTACTGAATTTCCAAAACAAAGAGAAAGAACCAAACCTCTACAAGAAAAACAACAAATCTACGCCAAAAAACTAAGTCTACTTGCTAAATATAATGAAACAGGGCTAGTTGATATAGTAAGCAAAGAGGACAAACCTTCTTTTGATGATAGCCTGCAAGTAATACTAAAAACTCCAAGTGATAACCTAAAAGATCTAGCCTTGCAGATAGGCAAGTCACACGGAAGGCTTAAGGCTAACTCTACAAGCGCAAAAGTCTTTGATAAATTTATATTTATAGAAGGTAGCTCACAGGGTGAAGTAAAACAAAATGTAGAAGCCTTGCTAACTGACTTGCTACCAAGTGATTTAAATAACACTGTTCAAAACTATGCTTTAGAATCTAATCTAAACACAATCTATACGCTAGATAACATAGTCTCTACCTCTTCCCTTGCTAACTTACTAAAAGGCTTTAATATCAGTAAGCTAAAGTTTGCAGAGGCTGCCTTAACAAACATAGCTAGTGATGTAAACTATGAGTATGTAAGTTACTCTAGTATAGAAGCCTACGCACAAGCACTTTATACTAATATCTATCAAGCTGCTAGAAGTGGGGTAAAAAGTTATACATCTAATGGCTTTGGCGTTATAGCCGGAGTAAACTATAGACCTGAAGGTGTGCTTGAAAATCTAATGTTTGGAGCCTCTTTAAGTTATCTTTATTCAAGGACTGACTTTGATGCTAACTACAACACCTTAGCCCCAAGAATTTATGCCTACTCATTAGGAGAAGGCTTTGTCTATCAAGCTTCACTTGGCTATGCGCTCCATCTTATAGGCCAAACTAGGATGCAAACTAACTGGAATGCAAAAGCAAGCTCTAGTTATGCAGCAAATGAGATTAATGCCTCTTTACTACTAGGCTATAAGCTAAACTTTGATAAACACACTATCCTTCCAGCCTTGAGACTTAGCTACTCCCTTTTAGCTCAAGGGGCTTATAGTGAGATAGGAGAGTTTGGTTTAAAAGTAGGATCTAAAACACAAAACGCCCTCTTACCCTCCCTAGGCATAGGATATGAACTAAGTGCAAATGAAAGTTTAAAGCTAGGGGCTGCTTTTTATGTATCTTATGATGTTATGTCTAGTAATCTTATTAGCAATGTTTCTTTTTTAGATGAAGAGATAAACTTTGATGTTATAACTCTAGCTAACACTCCACTAGGAGCTAATATTAATCTAAATGCTAGATATAACATAGGAGAAAGTAGCAATCTAGGACTTACTTACATAGGCACTTTTAAGCAAGACTTAATAGCTACTACATTAAGTCTTAGATATAGCTATAGTTTTTAATGCGCTTTATAGCTATATAAAGATTATAGACTTTGCTTTTTGCTTACTACTCATGGGCTTTATTGGTTATGAATCTAGACAAACTAGATTCTAACACCAAAGCCCATGTTTATAAAAATAGCGATATCTAGGCAGTTACTTTAGCAAAACCAGGGCTTTGCTAAGTTGTATAAAATCTTTATATATTAATATCAGCATTATGTACTAAAAGATACTTTTCCCAAAGATAAGCGCCCATAGCTATCTCTTCTAAACTAGCATGTTTTGGCTCCCAGCCTGTGGCTTTAAGCTTAGCATTATTAGCTATTAAGATAGCTGGATCTCCTGCCCTAGGAGGTGCAAGCAAAACTTTAAAGTTTACTCCACTAACCCTTCTTACACACTCTACAACCTCTTTTACACTAAAGCCTGAGTTATACCCTACATTATAAGCAGTGTTTATGCCTTTATTGTCTTGCAACATATTAAAAGCGCTAATGTGTGCGTTAGCTAAGTCATCTACATGTATATAGTCTCTTATACAAGTACCATCTTTTGTTGGGTAGTTATCCCCAAAGATACTCATACTTTCTCTCTTGCCAACAGCACATTCACAAGCTACTTTTATAAGATGGGTTGCATTCTCACTTCTTTGACCTAGGGCTATATCTTCATAGTTATTACCACTATAAGCACCAGCAACATTAAAGTAGCGAAGGGCTATATAGTTTAAACCATAAGCTTTTTGACTATCTCTTAATATCTCTTCTATCATCTTTTTTGAGTTTCCATAAGGATTGATAGGAAGGAGGGGTTCTTCTTCAGTAACTGGTACATTTTGCGGGTTGCCATAAACTGCTGCAGTTGAAGAAAAGATAAAGTTTTTAACGCCATACTTAACACAAAGTCCTATAAGCATAGCAGTGCCACCAGTGTTGTTAATATAGTATTTGAGAGGATCTTTTACGCTTTCTTCTACTGTAAGAGAAGCTGCAAAGTGCACTACACAATCTATCTTATAATTTGAAAATACATCCTCACAAGTCTGAAAGTCCATCTCTTCAAAAACTACTCTTTCTTCAAAAAGATGTCTTAAAAGTTTATAGTTTTCTTTAAAGCCTGTAACTAAGCTATCTACTATGACTATTTTATGGTCTGTGTTTTGTAAAAACGCCATCGCTGTGTGAGAACCTATATATCCGCACGCTCCAGTTATAAGTAAAGTCATAACATCTCCTTAAAATCTTGGTCTAGCCAATATTATAGCGTCTTGATTTCGTTATAATTTTCGTTTTTAATTTAAGGAATAATAATGATAAATGATAATGAAATATTTGATAGTAGGATTTTACAACTTAGTGTGTTAGTAACACCGGATATGGCAAACTTTAGTGGCGTTATGCACGGAGGAGACTTACTTAGAATCCTAGATCAAGTAGCCTACTCATGTGCTAGTAGATACACAGGAAAAAACGTAGTTACTTTAAGTGTAGAAAGAGTGCTTTTTAAACACCCTATCCCTATTGGCAACCTTTTACACTTTTTAGCAAACATCAACTACACTGGCCGCACAAGTTGTGAAGTTGGTATAAAAGTTATAACTGAAAATATACAAAATCACTCAGTTATCCACTCTAATAGCTCTTATTTTACCATGGTAGCACTAGATGAAAATGGTAGACCTACACCTATCCCACCACTTAACCCTCAAACTGATGAAGAAAAAAGACGCTTTGCAGATGGCTTAAGAAGAAAGCAATCACACAGCCCAAAAAATTTCTAACTTTTAGCTTTTCTAACTACGCAAATAACTTTAAAGCCTATTTCAAAAATAGGCTTTAAACTACATTTTTAAACCTAACTTTTTTTTAATAGCAACCCTTCTTTAAAGCCTAAACTTAGAAAGACTTTCCATAACAAGACTTGCTAGTAAAAAATCACTCTCATCATCTATATCTATACCCTTAAATGAAGGCATCAAGAAAGGCTTTTTGTTGTGATTTAATTTAGAATCTTGCCTTAGCTTACTTATATCGTTTATATAAATAGCACCATTAATCTCATAAAGGCTTTCATAGTCTTGGCGTCTAGTAGCCTTGCTTTCACTCACACTTTCTAAAAATCCTTTTTCATCTAGTTTTCTAAGTAGATTTATATGCTTTCTAGCCTTGCACACACTTACTACATCTTCTTTAGATTCTAAGTACTGCTTAAAGGCTGCTTTTATATCACTAGCTTGTCTTAAAGGACTAGTAGGCTGCAAAAAGATCAAAGTTTCAAACTCTAACCCTAAAGCTTTTAAGGACTTCAAACTTTCAGTTATAACTAAAGTGCTATTTGCAGTATCACTTGAAGCCTCTTTGCTTCTTAAAAATGGTACCTTTGCACCATAATCTATAGCAATATCTGCATACTCCTTACTATCAGTACTAACTAAAGTGTAGTCACATACGCCAGATTCTAAGGCTGCTTGTATAGTATAAGCAAGTAAGGGCTTACCACAAAGTGGCTTTATGTTTTTATGGGCTAATCCTTTTGAGCCACTACGTGCTGGGATTAAAGCTAGTGTTTTCAAGACTACATGCCCCACTTTAAGTCTATAAAGTTCTTTTGTATCTTTAAGTCCCAAAGCTCCTTGCTTTCTAAGGCTGTTTTAAATCTAAGGCTAGCCTTACCGTCTCCAAACTCACCTTCACTAAAGTTACTTTCAATCTTACTTCTATCTTTTAATGCCTTCAAAGCTGGCAGTAAATCTTTTGAAGATTCTATATGTGTTATAAGAGGATTAGCATCATATCTATTAGTCTGTCTTGAGCCTATGTCTATGCTAGGAGTACCAAAGATAGGGGCTTCTCTAACTCCAGCTGAGCTATTACCAACTATAGCCTTTGCGTGTTTTAGCAAGGTTAAAAACATCTCAAAACGTATAGAAGGAAAAACTTTAAAGTTTACTAGTCTTTTTAAAGGCTTAATGTTTTTTAAGATTATCTCACTACCTAAGTCATTATTAGGATAGATAACTACAAAGTTTTCCTTACTTGCTTTAAGTGCTTCTATGGTAGCTATCATGTTAGCTTTTAGTGAAGATATATCAGTAGTTACTGGATGTAAAGCAAGGATGATAAAACTTTCAAAGTCTATCTTATAGTAGTCTTTTGCATCTTTTAAGGAAGGCAAGTTTTCACCTAGCATGATATCTATATCAGGACTGCCTATCTCATAGATGTAGTTTTCATTTTCGCCAAGTTGAAGTAGTCTTTGTTTAGCCTTAGCATTTGCCACAAAGTGTATATGAGAAAGCTTACTAACTGCGTGTCTTATGCTTTCATCTATAGTGCCACTTACCTCACCGCCTTCTACGTGAGCTACTAAGATATTATTAAAAGCGCCAACTATAGCCCCACTTAAAGCCTCTAATCTATCACCATGAACTACTATCATATCAGGCTTACAAGACCTTACAAACTTTGAAAAGTCCGCTATGGTGTGACTTAAGTTTAAATCCATAGATTCAGATCTTTTATAAGGCTTACCTAAAAAAACATCTTCAAATCCATCCTTATAAATCTCCATATAAGTAAACCCGTGACTTCTTAAAAGGTGCATACCACAAACAAAGATATGCACCTTAAAGTACTTAGAATCTAAAGCTTTTATAAGAGGTTTCAGCTTGCCATACTCTGCCCTAGAGCCGGTTAGAAATACTATCTTTTTTATTGAATCCTTCCTTTAAATATAGCTTTTAAGTAGGTCTAGATTCTATCTTTTTAAACTAGTAAAAGCTAGCCGCTTATATCTAGTAAGTGTCTATCTGGTTTTAAAAGCATATCTTCTTCTCTAGTAGCTTTGGCATAGCTATACTTTTTATGTGGCTTTGGCTCTTCTCCAAGCTGCTCTTTTGCTTCTTCATCAAACTCATGTTTGGCTGAGTCTCTATCTGGATTTAAGGCTTCACTTTCTTCAGCTGGCCTAACTTCTTGGACTTGATTTAAAGCATCAGCAAAAAGCTGTTGATTTACTGGGATGGGATGAGTTATGTTGTTAGCTTGTAAGTTAGCAGTTACTGAACTAGCTTGATTTATATAGGTTAGGTTACCTAGTGGACTTACTGCCATGACTGCTCCTTTAAAGAGTTACATAGATTGAAGAGTATTTATTATAGGTTACAAAGGCGTTACTTTGTACTTTTAAGTCTCTCCTGTAAGTATAATCGACCAAAAATCGTCCCGTTTCTAAACCGTTAAGCCGACAAAGCAACTCACCTGCATACTTTAGTAACGTATAGTCAGCCTTTGAGGTATGAAGTATCATGTGAGATGAAGGCCTATCTTTTAGGTGCATCCATATATACCTAGCTTTAGCATCTTTTAAAAGCTTGACATTTTCCTCTCGACTTTTCCCTACGCTTATCTTTACATCCTTATAAAAAAAACATCTTGTCTTTTTGGAATCTTGATTATTAGCTTTTTGAGTGTGCTCTAAGACTTCAAGCATGTTTATATTTTCACAAAGGCTAAGTTTTTCTTCTAAAAGCTCTATTTTAGATTCTAAGTTTCCCCTCTGTAAGGATATATTTTTAAGCTTTCTTTTTAGCTTTTTAGCCTTACTAAACTCAGCGTTTGCTAGCTCACTTGATGAAGGATAAGCAGCTATCTTATAGCTTTTAGATTCCATAACTAGGTTTGTAGCATAAGGAGGGATAGAATCTAGGTTAGATAAAATAAAGTTTGCTAGAGCATAGCTTAACTTCATCTCATCTTCTAAGGCTTTATCACTTGGAAGGGCGTTTAAAACTTCTTGAAGTGTGTTAAGTTGCTTTTTTATCTTAGCTTTAAAGCTAGCTTTTTTTTGACTTATAAGTGCTTCTTGGGCAGCTAAATATCTTTCTTTAAGACTAGATTCTATAGCTTCTAAGTTAGTATTATCTACTAAAGTTTTATCAAAACTAGGCTGGATAACAGGTATGTAGGGCATCTTTAAAACTACATCTTCTTTATAGTGCAAAGCAGCTACTATCTTAGAATCTACTAGCAAGATTAGATTAGTGCTTCGTGGGATTAGACTTATAACAAGGCGGGAGTGTAAGACCTTATAGGCATTTTTAACTTCTAAGTCTAAAAATAAGATCTTATTTAGCCCATCTAGTTTGCAATCTAATATTTTAGATGAGTTAGCAAACTTACTTAAAGCCATATCAAAAGGAGAAGTATAAGTTTTAAAGCTAGCTAACTCGCTTGCACTAAATATATCTCCACTTTGAAAATCTATATAGTAGTAGTCTTTATCCATCCTAAGGCATACTAGATTATCTTTAATGCGCCCTATAAAATTAAGCTTAGGTTTGCTAGAAAAAAGTGTGGCGATATCTTTTAGGTCTTGAAGCTTCATAATAACCACTTTTTCTTTCTTAAAGATTCTAAGTCTAAGTTAACACTTTCTAGTTTTTCTTTCTTTAGTAGCTTATCAAAACTAGCTATCTCTAACTCCTCTTTTTTTATCTTGGCATAAGACAAACTTTTAGGATAGCTAATCTTTCCTCTAGTAAATTCTAATAAACCTAAAACATCCCTAGCATCAAAAGGTAACATCAAAGAGGCTATATCTACTAGTTTTTTAGAACTTAGTGCGTCTTCATAAGCCCTATGTTGAACTGGCACTCCTAGGCCTAAAAAGTCATTTAAAAAAGATATGGAGTACTTTTTAGAAAGTATAGTTTTTTTAGAAAGTAAAAGACTACAAAGTTTAGGGTTTAGCATAAGCGGCATGCCCTTATATCTTAAAGTATCAGCTATAAAGTTATAGTCAAAGTCTATGCCATGTGCCACAAAGATGGAATCACCTAAAAAGTCTTTAAACTTACTTAAAACTTCACCAACTAGTGGGGCATCCTTAGTCATATCTGGAGTTATGCCAGTTAGCTCTTGTATATTTTCTGGAATCTCAGCTACATTTATCAAGCTTTGAAAAGTACCTAAAATCTCACCACCCTTGCACTTTAAAGCTCCTATCTCTAAAAGCTCATCTTCAGCTGGTCTTGGGCCAGTGGCTTCTATATCTATAAAGCAAAATGTGGCTTTACTTAAAGAAAGATTAGCAAGGGAGCAAGACACAAAAGCACTATCCCAAACTATAGGCATACCATAAGCTTTTAAAACTTCTAAAGTAGTGTCATCTTCTAAGGTGTCATCTATAAGCAAGCTTAAAGAGTTATCAAGCTTTTTAGCTAGGGCGTCTTTTAAAGACGTGTTAACTTGGAATCTATAATCAAAAAGCCGTCTTATATTTTTTATAAAAACATCTCTGGGTATGGGAGCTTTGTAAAGGGCTTCAAGAAGTTGATTGTAGTGATTAAACTTCATTAGTCTTATCTTAAAGATGTCTCTGCTGGGATCTGCAAAGACTTTATAGCGCTTTTTCTATCTTTAGCTTTAAATATATAATTACCTGAAACTACTACATCTACTCCTAACTCACTTAAAGCTTTTATATTAGTGTCATTTACACCGCCATCTACTTCGATTAAACACTTTGGATTAAGCCTAGTTGTCATCTCTTTTAAATGGGCTATCTTTTTAAAAGTAGATTCTATAAAGCTTTGACCACCAAAGCCTGGATTAACGCTCATTAATAAGACCATATCAAGCTCTGGAAGGATGTACTCTAAAGCACTTGGATCTTCATGGGGATTAAGCACTACTGAAGGGCTTATACCTAAACTTCTTATCTTTTGTAAGCTTCTATGAAGATGAGTAGCATTTGTTAAATGCACACTTATAAACTTAGGCTTTAAAGGCGCAAAAAGATCTATAAAAAAGTCAGTATTTTCTACCATTAAATGTACATCTAAGGGCAAGTTTGTAATAGTGTGTATGTTTTCACACACTAGTGGCCCTATAGTCATATTAGGCACAAAGTGTCCATCCATCACATCAATATGCAGCATATCACTAGAACTAACACTTAATATATCTTCGCCAAGCTTTAAAAAGTTAGCACTTAATATGCTAGGGCTTACTAACATCCTTTTAGATTCCACATCTTTTAAGTCCATCTTAGCTTCCTTTTTTATCTTTGCTTCTAAACTCATATCTTTTTGTGCCTCACCCATGGCAACTAGCATGTCATGAAAGGCTGGGTCTAGTCTAGCCATGATAGTTTGGTGCTTCTTTAGTTATATCTACATCATGGACGTGGCTTTCTCTTAGGCCTGCTTGAGTGATTTGGACTATCTCAGCTCCCCACATATCTTTTATAGTGCTAGCTCCAAGATAGCCCATAGAACTTCTTAATCCCCCTATTAACTGATACATAACATCACCTACTTTACCTCTAAAAGGAACCCTGCCTTCTATCCCTTCTGGCACTAGCTTATCTACTGCTGTGCCTTCTTGAAAGTACCTATCACTACTTCCTTTAGTCATAGCTCCTATTGACCCCATACCTCTATAGCTTTTATACTGTCTTCCTTGATAGATAACTAAGTCACCCGGGCTTTCTTCAGTGCCAGCTAATAAAGACCCTATCATAACGCTACTTGCGCCAACTGCTAAGGCCTTAGCTACGTCACCTGAGTACTTAATCCCCCCATCAGCTATGATAGGCACACCATGCTTTTTAGCCACTTCAGCACAGTTAGCTATAGCACTAACTTGAGGCATACCAACTCCTGCTACTATCCTAGTAGTACAAATGCTACCTGGCCCTATGCCTACTTTTACTGCATCAGCTCCTGCATCTATTAGATCTAGGGCAGCTTTTGGAGTTACAACATTACCTACTATAATGTCTACGTTTACTCTAGATTTTAACTCTTTTAAGGTGCTAATAACATTTTTTGAATGCCCATGTGCACTATCTAAAACTAATACATCAACATTAGCATTTACTAACTCTAAGGCCCTATCTATATGGCCAACCCCTATAGCGCCCCCTACTCTTAAACGCCCTTTAGAATCTTTATTAGAGTGAGGATACTCTATGTTTTTTTGTATATCTTTTATGGTGATTAAGCCTTTTAAAACATTATCTTTATCTACTAGTGGTAGTTTTTCGATTCTATGTTTGTGCATAATGTCTTTTGCTTCATTTAAGCTTATGCCTACATTTGCAGTTATAAGTGGTGACTTAGTCATAACATCGCCCACTCTTTTGTCCATATTAGTTTCAAATCTTAAATCGCGATTAGTTAAAATCCCTATTAAAACACCCCTATCATCTATAACTGGCACACCAGAGATCTTATAAGTATCAGTTATATTTTTAGCCTTTTGTAAAGAATCATAAGCGTGTATGAAAACTGGATCAGTGATTATCCCACTTTCACTTTTTTTAACTTGGGCTACTTGTTTAGCTTGCTCAACTACTGGCATATTTTTATGGATAATGCCAACCCCACCAATCCTAGCCATGGCAATAGCTGTTTTAAACTCAGTAACAGTATCCATAGCAGCACTTAAAAAGGGGGTATTAAGAGTGATATTGCGAGTTAGATGGGAGTTTAAGTTTACCTCTTTTGGGAGGATATCAGAGTAAGCAGGCACTAATAAAATGTCTTCAAAGGTTAAAGCTTTTTGGATTTGTTGCATGTAGGCATCCTTGGAGTGTGGTTTATTACGCATGATTCTACATTTCTTTGCCAAATTTTCCATTAAACAGAGATAAGTATTTTAGTTTTATATTTTGATATTAATTCTTATTTTTAATAATGCTTTAAGTTTAGCTCTGATAATATACCACTCATAAATCAAATGATTTACAACATTAGATTTAGTTTTCGTGTAGCAATTCCCTTTGATACATTAAACGTCCTTTAAGTTTTGGGTTAAGTTAAAGAACAAATTTTGCATTATCTTCCTTTACACAAGAGCCTCTTTTCTTTCGCAATAGAGATAAAGAGGCTTTTTTATTAACTTTTTCATATTTTTAGCCGAGGCTCTAATGTGTGAATGTTTTTTTAATCTATATTATTAGTTTTGTTTTTATGAGTAGTACATATTTATAGTTTTATTAAGATTCTATAAAAGTAGTGCTTTTTACTTAAAATCTTTTATGAAAGTTTTCTAAAAAGCTTTTTGCCCTCTCAGTCTTAGGATTAGAAAAAAACTCTTCACTACTAGTTATCTCTACTATACTTCCTTCACTCATAAAAACTATCCTTTGAGCTACTTTTCTTGCAAACTCCATCTCATGAGTTACTATAAGCATGGTCTGATCTTTAATCTTACCTATAACGCTTAAAACTTCTCCTACTAGCTCAGGGTCTAGTGCAGAAGTTGGCTCATCAAAAAGGATAACTTTTGGTTTTAGGGCTAGGGCTCTAGCTATAGCTATACGCTGTTGTTGTCCGCCACTAAGCATATGAGGATAGACATCTTTTTTATCTTCAAGTCCTACTTCTTTTAACAAGTCTAAGGCTAGTTTTTCACTCTCTTTTTTATCTTGCTTATAGACTACATTTAAGGCTAAGGTTATATTAGCCAGTGCTGTTTTATTAGCAAAAAGGTTATAGCCTTGAAAAACCATAGCACTTTTTTTGCGCATATTTAAGATATCTTTTTTATTATATTTCTTAGAATCAAACTTATAACCATCTATAATAAAACTTCCAGAAGTTGGAATCTCAAGTAGATTTAAACACCTTAAAAGGGTGCTTTTTCCACTTCCACTAGGCCCTAAAAGCGCTACTATCTCCCCTTTTTCTATACTTAGGTTTATATCTTTTAAAACCTCTAGCTTATTAAAGCTTTTATAAAGGGAAGTAATAGTTACCATATCGCTAGCTTTTATAGATGTATCTTTTTCTCTTTCGTGTACAAAGTCTTCTGTTTTTATAATATTAGCCACTATGAGATCTTCCTTTTATGCAAGCTATGTCTTTTTTCTAACTTATTAAAAGTCTTTTCTAACACAACAGATATCACCCAGTAAATCACAGCGGCAACTAAAAATACAGTAAAAACTGATCTAGTATTTGCTATCTCTTGATTAACTAGTCCCATTATCTCCGGGATAGTTGCAATACTTGCTAGTGAAGTATCTTTTATAAGCAAGATGATAAAGTTAGAAAGATTAGGCATAGCATTACTTAAAGCTTGAGGGATGATGACATGTATTAGCGCTTTAGGAGTGCTCATACCTACTGAGTAGCTTGCTTCCATCTGAGAGTGAGGCACACTTAAAAGAGCTGATCTAAAAATCTCACTTAAGTAAGCACTAGAGTATAAAACATATACAAAAAGTACATAATAAATAGCTCCTAAGTCTCTTATATAAGGATAGATACTAGTATCCCTTAAAAGCAAAGGCAAGCCTTGATAAGCAATTAAGATCTGAACTAGCAAGGGAGTGCCTCTAAAAAAAGACACATAAATTCCTGCTAGCCATGAAAAGAAAAAGACTTTATAAAGACGAAGCAAGCTTAATATAAAGCCTATGATACTACCTATGATAAAGCCTACTGCCATTATAAGTAGAGTATAAGGCAGCCCCTTTATAAGGCTTATAAAAACTTCTAGTATGTAATGAAGCATCTACTTAACAACAGCCTTAGAGTTTACAGAATCTAAGTTAGTTTGATCATCCCCAAACCACTTAATTGAAAGCTCTTTTAACTTTCCGCTATCTATAACTTTTTTCAAGTCTACATCTATCCTATCTCTTAAAGCAGTATCTTTTTTCTCATACATAAAATAGATTGGATTTATAGCAAAAACTAAAGGCAAGGCTTTTAGGTTAAGGCCTTGAGTTTGTGCTTGATACTTTATACTTGCTGGGTCGTTTAAAGTACCATCTATCCTACCAAGACTAAGATCAGTTAAAAGAGAGTTTAAGTCTTTATAGTACTTAATCTTAAAAAGATTCCCATGGGCTTTATCATAGTTTTCTAAGATAAGTGTGTGATTAGCCCCTATGTTTGCACCTAAGGTTTTACCCTTTAAGTCAGCCACAGTTTTTATACTATCATCATCACCTCTAACTATAAGTTGAGATGTGCTTATAAAGTAAGGATACTTACTAAATATATACTTTTCTTCTCTAATTTGAGTTTTACCTATCTGATTAGCTATGACGTTAAAACGTCCTGAATCTAACCCTAAGATGACACTAGCCCAAGGCACGCCACTATATTTTATAGTTAAGTTTGGATCTACTTCACCTATAAGTTTTACTACATCTAAGTCATAGCCTACTGGCTTGCCATCTTTTATGCTAGCAAAAGGATAGTAAGCATCTTCATGCCCTACTATAAGCTCTGCTGGCTTGCTTAAGTCTACATCACTAGCTGCCGTGTTGCTTACTTTATTAGCTTGCATGCCTTTAGTGTCACTCTTAGTTGTAGTTTGGGTTGTTTTTGTGCTTGCTTCATTAGCTTGAGTCTTATCATGGTTTGTAGTCTCGCCTTGGCAAGCTATAAAAAAGATGCCTATGACTAAGATTCCAAGATATTTTAGATAGTTATTAAAATAGTTTTTTTGAATGTTTTTTGTCAGGTTCATGTCTTTGCCTAATTAGTAAATTGAAAAATAGTCTAGATTTTAACTTACTTTAACTTACAATAGGGATAAAACTAACACCTTTAGTAACTTTTATACTAGTGAACTTGTATACTTTAGTATCTTAAAGGCCCCTTTCCTTGCTACAAAGAAAAGGAGTAGATTTATTAAAGTTTTTAAGACTTAAAGATAAAAAGTGTGTAACTTGCTTTTAACCTAAACTCTATTAGTTCCTACACATAGCCCTGAAAAATTTCATAGGCTGGGCTGTGTCTTTTGCTACTTTGGTGCTAGGACTTATGGTTGAAGTTTTAGGGTCAGTAGCATTTTTAGTATCATCTTTATTAGGGCTTGAAGTACTTCCTTGACAAGCTATAAAAAATACACCTATAACCGCTATCCCTAGGAATTTTAAAACGCTCATACTCAACTCCTAATATTTTAATTATAAGAATTAATTTTAACTAATTTTAGCTTAAGCGTGAAGGTAAAAATTACACGTTTTGTACTAAAAAATATAAACTTTTGTTATCTCTATCCCACGATAAACAAAAAGACTAGAATCCATCTTGAATGCGCAAGTACTAAAAAACATACTTGGAAGATTTTTAGGAGGCTTAAAGATGATAAAAAAGATAAGTTTTATAAAAAATGTAAGTTTAGCAAGTGCTTTAATCATATCTTTTAGCACCCTAGGTTATGCAAAAGTACCTTTAAGAGATTTGCATGGCTTTGGCTATCTTGCAGGAACTGGCGCAGGTTTAAGTATAGATGCCTTTAAAGTAACACAAAATCTTTCTAGCAACATAGTAGGAACCTCCTTGCAGCCTGGAACTGAAAACATACTTGGAGGGAACTTTAGCGCAAAGCTAGGAGTAGCCTACTTCCCCAAACAAACAAAGCTAGGAACTTTTGGCTTGGAAGGAGTCTTAGGCATAGGAGCACGCATCATGGACTACACCATATCCAAAGTAGATGCTGGCACACTGCTTTCACCTAAGTACTTTTTAGATATAAAAGCACTTCATCTATTTGGAAATGATGGTGTGCAGTTTGGCTACATGCTAGGAGTAGGTCTTGCTTACTCAAACTACTTTATGTTTAAAACTAAAAATGTAAATATAAAAAATGGTATAAAAGACTATAACCCAGCCCTTAATGCCCTCTTATCCCCAAAAAATAGTGATACTTTAAAGGGGAGCTTAAGTCCTACTATAAGCATAGGCTTACTTACAGTTATTAATAGGACTATGTTGTCTTTAGAGTATAAAGAGTACTTTAATAGTTACGTAGGCTTTAGTAGTGATATAACTTTAAACTATGCTTATTATTTTGGTGGGTATAAAAAGACTTACTAGAGGTTTTTTGTAATAGATTGTCATAACTAATAAGCACAACTCTATTACTCTTTCCCTTCTCCTATCTCCTTTTTACTACTCTATTACTCTACTAATAAACCTATTAGTCTAATAAATTACCAACCTAACAAATCCAATAAACCAATCTAACAAACCCTATCAATCTAATTAAACCCAATAGATCAATAAAGTATCCTTGTAAGTCTATCTCCCCCCCCTCTCTACACCTTCTTCCTATTAGCATCACTCATTATCTCATCTGCTATATGAGTTACATTACTAGATATCTTAGTAGCATCATCAGCTATATTTACATTACCTTGAGTAGATTGTTCTAATAAAGATATAGC
>NZ_MLAR01000039.1 GCF_002272925.1 Helicobacter sp. 13S00401-1
TGTATAGAAAACTAACGTTTATATGGTTTCTTGGCCTCTAGGACGTAAAATAAGAGCGATTAGGGGGTAGGGACGATAGTTTTATCGTCTAGAGTAATTTTGAACGATTTTAGGGGTGTTTTTGTGAGATTTTAAGCAAGCAACTTCAAGAGGGAGAAAAAGATAGCCTAAGAGCTAGGCTTCATATAATTTTTTACTTCTTGATTTTTTATTGTACTCACTAGCTTAAAGTCATAAGTATTATCGTAAATAAAGACTTCATCGCACATAGGAATAACTGATTTTAAGTTTTTTAAGCTTTCGTGGTATCTCTTATCTATCAAATTAGGTGCTATATCATGCCCTCCTTTACTCACTCTTATTCTTACCCTCTCTTTGGCTGTTTGCGGGCTATCAAGCCCAACATAGTAGAGTATGATTTTAAAATCTAGCTTTTTTAATTCAGCAAATAAATTTAGGATTGAATTCCCACAAAGCGTAGTTTCTTGGTTGAAGCTAAGTTTATCTTCAAGGTACATATTACGCATGTTAATTGCTATCTTTGAAGCCCTAAGTTGATTGGCTCTATCCTTTGGGTCACCTATACTTTGAGCTATCTCATCAACGTTTATTCTATATCCCATGTTAATTTTTTTTTCTTGTGCTTGAAAATACAATGTCGTTTTCCCTGCACCATTAACACCTGCAAAGATAGTAGCTGTAGGTTTCATTATCTGCTCATGCCTCCGTTTTGATTGTTATTGCGGTTGTGCTGGTTGTTGTAACGTTGTTGAGTAGACTCTTTTTTTACCTCTGGTTCCGTGGTAAGAGAATCTACTTTTTTGATTTCTTCCTCTAGTTCTTTATCTATTTTTTGAGATTGTTCGGGGTTTGCTTTCTCCCATTGTTCTAATCTTTTCATTGATGGAGACGTTTCAAGTGTGTAAGCATCTGTTTTCATATTTTTTTGCCCCTTTTTTGGAATCTGTAATTTAGGGGATTATAGCATAAAGTAAGGGATAAAATATAAATCTATCCCTTTATAAAGGGGATAAAATATAAATCTATCCCTTTATAAAGGGGATAAAATATAAATCTATCCCTTTATAAAGGGGATAAAATATAAATCTATCCCTTTATAAAGGGGATAAAATATAAATCTATCCCTTACTTTGTACAAATTTTGTACAAATCTATCCCTTACTTTGTACAAATCTATCCCTTACTTTGTACAAATCTATCCCTTACTTTGTACAAATCTATCCCTTACTTTGTACAAATCTATCCCTTACTTTGTACAAATCTATCCCTTACTTTGTATTTTTTTGTACCTAAAAAATCTATCCCTTACTTAGCCTTTTAAGTCCCTAAATTACGGGCTCAAAAGGAGTAAAAAAGATACATTTTTTAGGGGTATATTTTTGTACATGATTTTTGGGAAAAAAACGCCTAAAGATATTAAAAGATATTAAAAGATATATAAAAGATATTAAAAGAGAACTTCATTTCAAAATTTAAAGCAATTTTTCATGTTTTTGTAGTCAGAGTGACTTTTTTATTGCTAAAAAATACTTTTTACAAAAATATTGGATTCCTTTTCCATAATAAAAGTATTTTTTAGGCTATTTTTTTCCATAATAAAAGTATTTTTTAGAAAATTACACCCCCTAAAATAGGGGCTCAAAACGACCAAAAAGTGCCCTTAAACAAGATATTAAATATATATATATTAAACATACGTCACAAAAAAATTGCAAAAACAGCTGTTTTTTGATTTTGTTTTTGTAGTCAGTAGGTCTCTCGATTTTTCGCCCAATGGCTCCAAATCGAACCTCATTGCTAGATAGATTGACGCCTTCAGCGTCAAGTAGGCTTAAAAGGGAGAAAAAAGATAGATGCTGTATAGAAAACTAACGTTTATATGGTTTCTTGGCCTCTAGGACGTAAAA
>NZ_MLAR01000040.1 GCF_002272925.1 Helicobacter sp. 13S00401-1
GATGATGCTATCTTAAAAAGACTAGATAAAACAGCAAAGCAAAAAGGTGGTAACTTACTAGCAACTACTCCAAGTGGTAGGTTTGCTATGAAAGCACTTAATACATCTGCAAGATTACTAGGTTATATCTTACCTATGAGTGATCCAAAGTCTGCTATGTCTAAAGTAGTACAAGACTATCTAAAACTACCCTTACAAGATAAGTCTTTAGCAGGGCTAACTGAACATATAGTTAAAAGTAAGGAGTTTAGTAGGCTAGAACTTACTAAGAGGGCTATCTTAAGACTTTATGATAACTTTTTTAAAACCTTAAAGCCAGAGTATGCTAAAGCCTTTGAAGCCTCAAATCAAGAAAGAAAAGAACTAGATGAGTTTTTTAATACTAGTAATCTTACAAGTGAAGAAACTAAGCTTGCTAGTAAAGAAGATAATCTAACAAGTAATAATGTATCAAATAACCAAGACCTAAGTACTGATAAAGCAAATACCAATACTGATAAAGCAAACACTAATACTGATAAAGCAAATACTAGTGAAGAAGGATTAACCCCACTTGCAAGTAAAGAAGAAGGTGGGATTAATGAAGCTAAAGAAACAAGTCATATTTACAAACCCTACACTTTTACTTATAAGAAAAGTAAAGATGATGTAAGTAAAGAAGTTACAGCAAGCCCTGAAGTAGTAAAAGAGTGGATAGAAACACTAGGACTTAAAAGCTTAGAAGAAGATTTTATACCTACACTACCTTTAGAGGTTAAAGAAGCCCTTGGTGGCAAGGAAGTTAAGCTAACTTTGGGTAGTTTTAAAAAACTAGTAGGAAGGAATAGAACTAAGTATATAAAAGAGCTAAGACCAACTTTAGAAAGCCCAGATATGGTGTTTAAAGATAAAGAAGGAATGGTTATTTTCATAAAACAAATAGACGATAAGGTATATTTTACTAGCATTAATAAGGAGTTTGATGATTATTTAATAGCAGTTTCTAATGCACCTAAAAGAGCTAGCAATATAGAAAATAAGTTTAAGGCTGGGGGAGTAAAAAAAATATATCAATCTCCAAACTTCGGGACAAACTCGCCACAGAAAGCTTTTACAGATATCACGTCCTCAACCAACAAGACTGATATACAGGAAAATTCTACCAAAGCTACTAAAACAAGTCAAGAAG
>NZ_MLAR01000041.1 GCF_002272925.1 Helicobacter sp. 13S00401-1
TTTTACGTCCTAGAGGCCAAGAAACCATATAAACGTTAGTTTTCTATACAGCATCTATCTTTTTTCTCCCTTTTAAGCCTACTTGACGCTGAAGGCGTCAATCTATCTAGCAATGAGGTTCGATTTGAGCTGAATAAGCGAAAAATCGAGAGACCGATTCATCATAAAAAACATGAAAATTTTCTTCGAAAAAATTTTTTTTGACTCTTTTGACTGTCTTTTAAATAATCTTTTAAATATATATATCTTTTAG
Source organism: Helicobacter sp. 13S00401-1 (assembly GCF_002272925.1). Taxonomy (GTDB): domain Bacteria; phylum Campylobacterota; class Campylobacteria; order Campylobacterales; family Helicobacteraceae; genus Helicobacter_I. The sequence goes on from NZ_MLAR01000041.1 coordinate 254, forward strand.
GGGTTTTTGTACAAAAAAAAGCTACTCTAGCCCGTGCTGGACGGGCTGAACTAGGTGTCAAAATGGTTTTTTTTGGTCGTTTTGAGCCCGTAAAATAGGGACCCAAAAATGGGGTACTAGTATATTTTGTCGCAAGTATTAGTATATTTTGTCGGGGGTACTAGTATATTTTGTCGCAAGTATTAGTATATTTTGTCGGGGGTAAAGTGAGTAGTTGCAAGAGACATATTAGAACTAATTAGGGATAAAGAGCCTAGCCCTACAGTTGAAAAAATTAGGGAAGTAGCACAAGAAAAAGTACAAGAGCCTAGCCCTAACTCATATTCTCAAAACAATACTAACAATGAAAATATTATTCCACCTAGTGAGGCACAGATTAACTATGCGAAAAAAATTGCTGAGAAGCTAGGCTTAGAATTGACAACTGAAGTGCTAGGGAGCAAAGAGCTATGCGGCAAGTTCATATCTAGTAACGTGGATAAGATGCATTAGGGGGAGGGAGTGACTATAATTCTTGTTAGAGGTTGGCCTAAGAGGGTAACAGCCTCTTAGGCTTATCTCGTTCCAAACGGAAGGAGGTGATGCCTAAATGAAAAAGACTCTCGACGTCTTAGTTGTAATTATACTTGTTATTTTACTAACCGGTACTAGATTACACTAAGACAAAAAAACTAGAAACTGAAGGGACACTTCTCAAAAACCCTTAGCAAGCCAGTTTCTAGCTGTCTTTTTCTCCCCTCTTGAAGTTGCTTGCTTAAAATCTCACAAAAACACCCCTAAAATCGTTCAAAATTACTCTAGACGATAAAACTATCGTCCCTACCCCCTAATCGCTCTTATTTTACGTCCTAGAGGCCAAGAAACCATATAAACGTTAGTTTTCTATACA